>JAYTQU010000001.1:0-22503 GCA_043746555.1 Pseudomonadota bacterium
CCGATTCGGATCAGCAACTCGGCGATGAAACCGCGCAAACGCTAGTCGAATCGTTGATGAGATTTACCGGTGCCAAAGTGGCGGCCGACTAAAAAAACAGACAATTGTTGGCGGTTCTTTGGCGGTTCTTTGGCGGATCGTCGGCGGACATTCGATGCGCACGTCGGTTATCACGGTCACGGAACACGATACAGTGCCACGAGCTGCGGTGCTCATGGCCACCAACCGTGTGCATTCGTTACCTATAGTCAATTCGAATAATTATTTGATCGGCATGTTACAACCGCCGATTTGAGAAATGGCCTACTACCTCCATCGCAATCGCAGGCGCAACGGGCAACCAGCAATGTTGGGACTGGACGCCGACGCGTAATGCAGCGGCTACGTGCGCGATTGCAACCACGCGAGCAGATCGCGATGCACTTCATCGCGATTCGTTTCGTTCAACATTTCGTGACGACCCTCGGGATACAACTTCACTTGCACGTCGGCAATTCCCGCGTCGCGATACAGCGCCACAAGTTTGTTGACATAGTCGCCGTTGCCGCCAACGCGATCATGCGTGCCGGACAACAACAAAATCGGTAGCGACTTTGGGATACGCGCAACGTTAGCGGATTGCGCCGCTTCCAACGCGCATTGCGACATCTCCGCGACTAATCGATTGGTGAAGGGAAATCCGCACCATGGATCGTCAACATATTTTTTCACTTCCGCTGCATCGCGACTCAACCATTCGTAACCTGTCTTGATTTCACCAAAGCCTTCATTAAAGGATGCGAACGATTGTTTGAATAATTCCGAAACTTGATCGGCCTGCTCGCCCTGCGCAAGTTGAGCGGTGTAGGCGGCGGCTTGCTCAAGGTTCGGCCGAATTCCCGGCGAGCCTGAAAGAATCACACCGCTGAATAGCTCACCGTGCAACTGAATAAGTCGCTGCGCTAGCGCTGCGCCCATGCTATGGCCCAGTAGCAGCAACGGCGTATTTGAATGCTTGTCGCGAACAATCTCGGCGAGTTGTTTGAGATCGCGAAGCATGCCGTTGAATCCATCGACGCCTGCGTTGCCGGCTTTCTCAATCGTTGCTGCGGTTTTGCCATGACCGCGGTGATCGGGCGCATACACCGCATAGCCCTGCTCGGTAAGCACACTGGCAACGCGCTCGTAGCGCGCGCTATGTTCTGCGGCACCGTGTGCAATTAGAATCGCCGCACGAATATCTTTAGCGTCCGGCAGCCATTGACGCACAACGATGTGATGTACAAAAAAGTTCGGGCCGTCGTGACTCGCAAATCGAAACGTGAATGATTGCATGTTGATGTTCTCAATTGTCGATTCTAGATGGCCGCATTCTAAGCGAGATGAATCATGTCTCTCAATCTCAGCAAGCAAAAACGATCATGAGTGATATTCGAAATGAAACAATGGGCGATATCGAGTTTATTCGCGAGATTCATCGCGCAGCCTTCGCTAGTCATCCGCATAGCCTGAATAGCGAGCAAGACATCGTCGATGGTCTTCGTGCGGCTGATGCGCTGAGTGTCTCTCTGGTGGCAATCGACAACGAGGTTGTGGTTGGGCATATTGCGTGTTCGCCGATCATGATCGACGTTGCGTCTAGTAACTGGTACGGTTTAGGTCCGGTAGCGGTTCATCCCGACCTGCAAGGCAAGGGCATTGGCGGAGCGTTGGTTCGCGCGAGTATTGACCAACTTCGTACAAGCGGTGCATCGGGAGTCGTGTTGCTCGGCGAACCCGATTACTACCGGCGCTTTGGATTTACTGCACGCTCCGAGCTTAAGTTGCCGGGCGCGCCGGCCAGCCATTTCCTGTGTTTGCCGTTGAGCGCTCATATTCCGAGTGGCATCGTGAATTATCGCGCGGCCTTTGGCTAAAGTTAGCGTGAATCGCGAGAATGCCGGTACACTTGAGAAAAGCGCACTAACAAAAATTGGGGGGCTCATGGCGACCGAGACTCAAAACACCGTTCAAATCGCGACGAAAGAATCCGGTATCGACCGTTCGCATCGCACTGTGATATTCGCGTCGTCACTCGGCACAGTATTCGAATGGTACGATTTTTATCTGTACGGTTCGTTGTCCGCTGTTATTTCCAAGCAATTTTTTTCCGGCGTTAACGAGACCACCGGATTCATTTTCGTTTTGATGGCTTTTGCCGCCGGGTTTTTTGTGCGCCCGTTCGGCGCGCTCGTATTCGGTCGCCTGGGCGACTTGGTGGGACGCAAACATACTTTTCTGATCACCATCGTCATCATGGGTAGCTCGACAGCGTTGGTCGGCATGCTGCCAAGCTATGCGAGTATCGGTGTCGCCGCACCGATCATGTTGGTCGCGTTACGATTACTTCAAGGTCTTGCTTTGGGCGGCGAGTACGGCGGCGCGGCAACCTATGTTGCCGAACACGCGCCGTCTCATCGCCGCGGTTTGTACACGAGCTGGATTCAAACGACGGCGACCATGGGATTGTTTCTGTCGCTGCTGGTGATTCTCGTATGTCGCGTCATGTTGGGCGATGCGTTCGATACTTGGGGCTGGCGTATTCCCTTCTTGGTTTCCACGGTGCTACTTGCCGTGTCGGTATACATTCGTTTGCAATTGCAAGAGTCGCCGGCGTTTGTCGAAATCAAGAAAGAAGGTACACTTTCCAAAGCGCCGCTGACCGATGCCTTCGGTAAGTGGAGTAATCTTAAGATCGTGCTGCTCGCTTTGTTCGGCGCTACGGCCGGCCAAGCCGTGGTGTGGTACGGCGGACAGTTCTATGCACTGTTTTTCTTGGAAAAAATTCTTCAGGTTGAATCCAAGGCAGCCAATCTCATCATTGCCGCAGCGCTTTTAATCGGCACGCCGTGCTTTGTCTTATTCGGCGCGCTGTCCGATCGCATCGGCCGAAAGAAAATTGTGCTTGCAGGTTGCGCGCTGGCAGCGATCACTTATTTTCCGGCATTCAAAGCCATCACGCATTACGCGAGTCCGGCGCTCGAGCAAGCGGTGGCTAGCGCGCCGGTGACGGTGGTCGCGGCGGATAGCGATTGCACATTTCAATTCGATCCCGTCGGCAATAAAGCCTTCACCACATCATGCGATGTCGCGAAGTCGGCGCTCGCCAAAGCCGGCGTACCGTATGAAAACGAATTGGTTGCGACCGGCAACGTCACAAGAGTCCGAATCGGTAGCGGCGAACACGCAGCATACGTGGATTCATTTGCGGGTGAAGCGCTCGATAAGACTACATTCAAAAATACAAGCAATGATTTCGGTCGTCGGTTAAAGCAGGCATTGACCAATGCCGGATATCCGCCGAAGGCGAACATGGATGAACTCAACTATCCGATGGTGATTTTGCTATGCACCTATCTCGTTGTCTTGGTAACGATGGTATATGGACCGATTGCCGCCTGGTTGGTTGAATTGTTTCCGACGCGCATTCGCTACACGTCGATGTCATTACCGTATCATATCGGTAACGGTTGGTTCGGCGGGTTTCTTCCGGTTACGGCGTTCGCCATCGTAGCCGCCACCGGCAATATCTATGATGGCCTGTGGTATCCGGTAATTATTGCCGCGGTTACCGTCGTGATCGGCGGATTGTTTTTGCGCGAAACCAAGGACGATCATCTCATGTAGTGACGCTTAGGCAACGCGACGTCAACACCGTGATCGGACGTCGTTAGTCTTACAAGGGCCACCATTCGATAAAACTAGCGAGTCAGCGCCGAGCGCAATCGCCACGCCGATTTCACGAGACCATACACGACTAAATCGACGTAACGATCGTACAAGCGCTCGCCCTCGCGACGAATACCTTCGCGTATGAAACCCAAGCGAGACGGAATCGCCTGGCTGCGATCATTCCCCACCGCGGCGCAGATTTCGACGCGATTCAGTTCTAGCTCATTGAAAGCGTGTCGAAGCAACGCGGCAACACAACGCGTCATGATGCCGCGATTCTGGCAGTCTTGTGAAAGCCAGTATCCGGGATGAGTAATGCCGTTGTCCCAATCGATCCTGTTATGACCCACGACACCAACCAATCGATGGTTCCACCAGATGCCGGCGACAAACGCCTTGCTTTCTTGATAGACGAGGGTGGACTTGTCGATAAAGCGTTCGGTATCGGAAACTACGCGCACCTTATCGAGCCACGGCAACCACTGACGCAGATAAGCACGATTGGAATTCGTCAGCACAAACAAAGCCGACGCGTGTTCAGGTAACAGCAGACGAAGGTGAAGTTCGCGATCGACGGTGATGGGGTACATAATTGGCCTGTGTCACTCAGCGATATTGTCGTCGTGCGCATAACTTCGGGAGTAGCAAGAAGATTGCTTGCTACCGTTCTTTGCGGTTGCATGCGCGCGGCTCGTAAGGCAGTCTTCATCTTCTCTTCTACTGCAGACAAATACCATGAGCACATCACCGCAATCTCGCGACGTCCAAGTCAATGGCATCCAAATGCACATCGCGGAGAGTGGCCAAAAAGATGGCGATCGACCGCTGGCAATTTGTTGTCATGGTTGGCCTGAACTGGGTTACTCATGGCGGCATCAAATGACCGCACTTTCGCAAGCGGGCTATCGCGTGGTGGTGCCAGACATGCGTGGCTTTGGAAGAACCGATGCGCCGCAGGAAATCTCGCAATACACCATCTTGCACATGGTCGGCGACATCGTCGCGCTGGTAAACGCACTCGGCGAGAACCAGGCCATCATCATCGGTCACGATTGGGGCGCTCCCGTAGCCTGGCATTGCGCGATGCTGAGACCCGATGTATTTCCGAAGGTCATTGCGATGAGTGTGCCACACCGCTCACGCGGTCCCGCGCCGCCGCTCGCGATCCTGAAGAAACAAGGCCTTCACAATTTCTACTGGTGTTACTTTCAAACGCCGGGGGTTGCGGAAGCGGAATTCGAGCGCGACGTTTCGACCACGCTACGCAAATTGGTTTACGGTATTTCGGGCGACGCACCTGTCGATCGCGAGAATCCACTCATGGTCCCGGAAGGCGGCGGCTTCCTCGACCGCTCGCGTGTGCCCGACAAATTACCTTCGTGGATCAGCGAAGACGAACTTCAAGTGTTCATCGAAGAATATCGACGCACCGGATTTCGCGGCGGACTCAATTGGTATCGCAACATCGATCGCAATTGGGAACTGACTGCGGCGTGGGAGGGTGCGCGCATCGAACAGCCCGCGTTGTTTATCGCCGGCACTCGCGATCCGGTGATCGCCGGCAAACGCGGCGAGGTCGCCATCGAAGCGATGCAAAAGGCAGTACCCAACGTGCAGAAAGTGATGATCGAAGGTGCCGGTCACTGGATACAACAAGAGCGACCGGCCGAAGTGAATGCCGCGATGTTGCGCTTTTTGCAGACGGCGTAACATTTTTCCAAAACAAATCGCTGCGCAATTCCGAGCACAGAGAATAGTCAATGAAAGTTCTCATTGTCGGCGCGGGCGTGATCGGCACGATTTACGGGTGGGCGTTGACGAATGCGGGTCATTCGGTCGTGCATTTAGTGCGGCCCGGCAGACGTTCCAAATTGGAAAACGGCATTTCAATGGATGTGATGGATCGGCGCAAAGGCTACAAAAAATGGTTTGTCGGCACCTACGCAATTCGCACCGTCGACGCACTGAATGCGACCGACGCTTATGAAATTGTTATCGTGCCAGTTCGCCACTACGCGCTTGAAGAAGTTCTCAAGCAGATTGCGCCGCTTACGCCCAACGCCGACTACGTGTTGCTCACGCAGAATTGGAATGGCGTGGCGGGTATATCGCAGCATCTGCCTTCATCTCGCTTTGTCTTTGGCGATGCGAAGGCCGGTGGATCGTTCCAGGGCGACAAGCTCATAAGCACTCTCTACCAAATTGAATTGGGCGGTGTCGATGCCGGCGCAGCAGATTGTTTGCGAAAGGCCGCGCAGCTATTCCGTTCCGCGAATATCAATACGAACGTCGAGGAAAATATTCTTCGCTACTTGTGGGTGGAATACGCGTTGAACACCGGTAGTTTGGCGGCAATTGCCAGAGCGGGAAGCGCCATCGCGCTGGCCGGAAACCGCCTACTTTGGAATGCGTCGATGGTTGCCGTGAAGGAATGCTTGGCCGTTGTAGCCGCGCGCGGAGTCGAGTTAAAAGATTATCCGCTAGCGAAACTAATGCTCACGGAGTCGCGACTGCAACAGGTATTGGTACGACTTGCATTCAGGCTGATTTTTCAATTGAGTGAGTATGTTCGAAGAAATACTGAACATGCGCTCGCCGATCCCCGTGAACTCCATACGTTCTATTATGACTTGATTACAACGGGCAGAGAACTCGGCGTTGCGATGCCCGTCATGCTGGAGTTCAAGAACGACGTCGATAATTTCGCAAAGGTTTTGAGCGCTAAAAACTAAACTGCGACCGTAACGAGACGGCGTTGTAGTGCTGTCCGATCTGCGCGCCCACCGGAGGCGTTGCCGGCGTCGCGCCAAAGGGCGCGGCGTTACCCGGACCGGCAGGATTCAGTCGATCGATATCGACGAGTTGATAGTCGAGCGTGAAACGCAGACTCTGCGAGAGGTACCAATTCACTCCGAAGGTCCTGATGTCTTGCACGCCGCCGCGAATGGCATTGATTGATGGAGCGGTTCCGGCGTCACCCGATTCGAAATTCAAATCCATGTGGCTATAGCGCAGCGCCAATTCCCACGCACCTATGCCGCCGCGTGCATCGTATGGTCTCGCTGGTTTTGGCGATTGATAGGATGCAGTGGCCTTGTTGTAGCGGTGCGCTTCGCCGGTGATCGTCCAGGTCGACTGAATGTAGTAACCGCCGAAGTGCGGATCGCTCAAGGATGAATTGCGATCGACGCCGAACCAAAAGTTTTCCGCTTGCGCGAAGAGACTGCGCCAGTTGCCGGCTAACTCGGCACCAACGACGTAGGCATGATTCGCGTCGATGTTGCCGGTGTCGATGAGGCGCGTGCTATCGACTCGTAGCTCGGGTCGTTCGCGAAAGCGTACGAATTTGCGCGCGCCGGAAGCATCGATGCCTTGATCGGCGGGATGCATGACATAGGTGCCGGATGCGCCGAGGTGTAGCGTGTAGTCTGCGTTCGTTAAGATCTGAAATCCCGCGCGACCGACCAAAGCGACTTGCGAATCGAATACTTCGGGATCGATCACCGTTCGCGAAGTCAACGTTAACGCACTCATCCACCGATCGCCGTTGCCGCGAATGCCGACGCCGATGCGACCGTCCGCGCCGCCCAGCGTTCGCGATAGTTCGCTCGGCGTGGCGCGCTCCAAGAAGTCGGTTGCATCCACGCCGGTGCTGTCGTCGAGATTCGATGCAGGCGAAAATGCGCCTATTTGCAGCGTAAACGGCGCGAAGCCCGAGTAACTCAACCACGCGTCGTTAATGCGGCCTTGCCCTTCGGTGCCGGCGCCGCCCAACTCGACCATCAATCGATAGCCGAAATCGCGAGCAATTGTTCCCTCTAGACCAAATCGCGCGCGCCGAAAATAGATTCCACTGCTCAAATCGCGCGCTGCGGTGTTTTCGCGATTGGTTGCGCCGCCAACCGAGCCGCGACGATAGTCCGAGATCAAAGGACCGGCAGTTGCTTGATCGTACATCGCCGCATCGGCTTGAACGAGTGCGCGCACTGCGATAGACGAATCGCCGTTGGCGCTGGTGATGGCGGCGCGATTGCCATTGAACGTGACGCGCGGTTGTTCTTGCGCGGGCGCGGTCTTTTTTTGTTGCGCCTGTTTCAGGGCGTCGAGTTCTTTTTGTAGCGCATCGATGCGCGCTTGAACAGTCTCAATTGAAGTGGGCGAAGTCGGTGAAGTCAGCGGATCGTCGGCGGCCAACGACGCTTGGCTAAGCGCGAGCGCAATGACGATGACCAATAATTGCACGGATGATTTCATATTGTCGTATCTACCGATTTGTGGAAAAACCGTATTTCTTAAAGATGTTTGCCGCGTCGAAACTGAAGATAAATGCCGAAAAGGTTTTCGCGATGGGCGATGCGGTGCGCGTCAACGCCAGCGGATACACGATCGGGGCGTGCGTGCTTTCCGGGAAAGTATCGACGACGCGCACTCGTTTTTCAATTAGTGCATCGGTCGCGTAGACGATGCCCAAAGCGGCTTCGTCGCGCGCGACGTAAGCAAGCGCGACGCGGACATTGTCGGCGCGCACCACGCGATTAGCCACTTCACTCCAAACGCCGAGCGCGGTCAACGCGCTGCGTGCGTATCGACCGGCCGGCACGCTATCGGGATCGGCAATCGCCAGTCGGTTTCTTCCCAGTGAAGCGCCGAGCGGAAAGTGCGGACCGATCGTCAAATCGATTCGACTCTTAATCGGCGCGATCAGCACCAAACGGTTAGCGACAGCATCGCGGCGCGAAGTCGTATCGATCAGCTGTCGCGATTGCAAGTAGTCCATCCATTTTGTGTCCGCCGAGATAAACACGTCGGCCTTAGCGCCCGCTTCGATTTGTCGCGCCAATGCGGAGCTGGCAGCAAACGATACGCGGGCGTCAATACCGCTCGCTTTCGTGAACGCATCGGTAGCTTCAGTCAAAGCGTCCGTCAACGACGCCGCCGCGAAGATGGTGATTTGCGGATGCGGTTCGGCGGCATGCGTCTTCGCGGTTAGGCAAAGGATCGTTACAATGGCGGCCGGAATTCTATGCATCAATTGATCTTCATGTCGGTATATACGAACAAATATATCGAATCGATTGCGCTTCGGCAACCATTGAGCGCAAAGATTTCTCGATACAATGCGCGGCGAGGTGTGTCATGCCAGAACCGACCGTGAGATTTCGTTTAGATTTCTCCGACGTTTGCTCAATCGGTCCCGGTAAAGTCGAACTGCTTGAATCCATTCGTAAGACCGGTTCACTATCCCAAGCAGCTCGCGAGTTGGGCATGAGCTATCGTCGCGCATGGCTGTTGCTCGATAGCCTTAACACTATGTTTCGCGACCCGGCAGTGACGACAAGTGTGGGCGGAAAGGCGGGCGGCGGCGCAACGCTGACGCCGTTCGGCGCGGCGTTGTTAGGCAGTTATCGCAAGCTACAAAAGGATTTCGACGCCATGGTCGCGAAGGGTTTCATAACGATCGACGGAGCGATGGCGACGAACAAGAAGAAGGCCGTTATCATGCGCACGCCGCTGGTTCGATCGGCCGCGCCGCGCCGCGTCAGAGCCAAGCATTAAGGTGAAATCGCGTGGCCGCGCATAGAGACGGCTTTCACCAACACCCAAACCGTGCCGCCGATAGCGAGTCGTAACTCTTGCGTGGCGACTCGCGTGATGCGTGCCATTACTTGCGCATGGCCGATGTCAACGTAAATCAAATCGGCGTAATCGTCGTCGCGTTCTATTTTATCGACTGTCCCGACGAGTGCATTGCGTACGCTGATCCCTTCGTGCGGTTGAGTGGCCAGAATGATGTCGCGCGCGAGCACTTGAACACGCACCTGGGCGCCTACTTTTGCATCGGCATGAATGCGCAGAACGCCGTTGCCGACCGCAACTTCCGCAAGCTTGTCGGCGTCGTTGAGCGCCGTCACGCGTCCATGCAGCACCGCGCCGACTGCTTCGGGGCCAATGATAGCACGTAGTGCCGGAGTGAGACTGACCTCACCGATGTCTCCTTCCGCGGCGACGCGGCCGTCATCGAGTACTACGACGTGTGTTGCCAAGCGCAGTACTTCGTCGAATTGATGACTGACGTACACCATCGAAATCTCAAGGCGATCGCGCAAACGTTCTAGATAGGGCAGCACTTCTTCGCGACGCGCAACGTCCAAGGATGCAAGCGGTTCGTCGAGCAACAGCAATCGCGGTTGCGATAACAGCGCTCGACCGAGCGCCACGCGCTGTTTCTCACCACCGGAAAGTTCATGCGGCCGTCGTTCAAGCAGCGCTTCGAGACCGAGCATGGCAATTGTCTCATCCGTGCCGATCGATTTCGTCTCGTGTGCGCGCTTGTGTCCATACAACAAATTTCCCTGCACGGTGTAGTGCGGAAATAGCCGCGCATCTTGAAAGACGTAACCGATACGGCGCGCCTCCACCGGCAAAGACAACTTCAACTCGCTATCGAACAGCACGTCGCCATTCAGTTCGATCCGTCCCTTGTCGGGCGAAAGCAAGCCCGCCAACAAATTGACGAGCGTGCTCTTGCCGCAGCCGGAGCGACCAAATAACGCGACCACGCCCGGTGTCGGCGCGGCAAAATCTACGTTCAACGAAAACTCGCCGCGTTGCTTTTGGATTTGTAGGCGCAGCATGGGTGCTTAACGTCCTAATCTCTTGCGCATCGCGCGCGCGAGCACTTCCGACAACAGTAAACCCGTCAATCCGAGAGTAAAGGAGATTAACGCGAGCCGCGCCGCCATCGCGTCGCCATCCGGCGATTGCAATGCGGTGTACAAGGCCAGCGGCAACGTGCGCGTTTCGCCGGGAATATTCGAGACGAAGGTGATAACGGCGCCGAATTCCCCAAGCCCCGCGGCGAACGCCGTTACCGCGCCGGCCAGAATTCCCGGCAACATCAAAGGCAATGTGATGGTGACGAAACGATCGATTGATCGTGCACCCAAAGTCTTTGCCGCCTCTTCGAGTCCGCGATCCACATTTTCCAGCGACAATCGAATCGCGCGCACCATCAACGGAAACGACATGACCGCTGTGGCGAGCGCTGCGCCCGCCGTCGAGAATATAAGCTCGATGCCGAAGGTGCGATACAACCAACCGCCGATCGGTCCGCGCATACCGAACAAGAGTAACAATAAATAACCGACCACCACGGGAGGCAGCACCAACGGCAAGTGCGCAAACGCATCGAGCAACGTCCGGCCAAAAAATTGGCGACGCGTCAATAACCATGCGGCGCAGATCGCCACGGGCAAACTAAACAACACACTGCGTGTCGCCACGTTGAGGCTCAAGGCGAGCGCTTGCCATTCCGGTTCGGTCAGCAGCGCCATAGTCAGCTATTTACTTGCATGCTATTCGTGAATGATGATTGCGTGGTGGTGCACGCGATTGTAGAACACAATATGATTCGCTAACGGACTTATGATTCGCAACCGGCAGTCGATTTCCGCCAAGAAACTTGAAGATGAAGACATGACAATCGAAACGCGACGGGACCTCGATGCATTGAAGCGAGTGGGCGCAATCGTTTCATCGGTGCCGGCGACGATGCTCGATCGCATCGAGCCGGGCATGACCACCGCCGAACTCGACGACATCGGTGGGCGCTTGTTGCCCGATCATGGCGCGCGTTCTGCACCGCAAGTCATGTATCGGTTCCCTGGCGCAACATGTATCAGCATCAACGAACAAGCGGCGCATGGCATTCCCGGTTCGCGTCGAATCAATCCCGGCGATCTCGTTAACGTCGAGGTGTCGGCTGAACTCGACGGCTTTTACGGTCCCATCGATCGTCGCGTACTTCGCGATGGGATGGTGATTGCGATTGAACCGTTTCTTTCGACCAAGAGCACGCAAGTGTACGAGACCGACGACGGCTGGACACTGGCTGCCGATAGCGGCAATTTGTCGGCGCAGTACCAACACACACTAATCGTCACACGCGGCGCGCCAATTATTCTAACCAGTATTCTCACCAGGCATTAATGAGCGTCGAATTTCCTTCGCGAATCGTTTGCCTCACGGAAGAGACCACCGAGACTTTGTATCTGTTGGGCGAGGAACACCGCATCGTCGGCATCTCGGGATTTACGGTGCGGCCGGCGCGCGCGCGCAAAGAGAAGCCGCGCGTTTCCGCATTCACGTCGGCAAAGATCGACAAGATTCTCGAACTGAAACCGGACTTGGTGTTGGGATTTTCGGATCTTCAGGCCGACATTGCTGCCGACTTGATTCGTCACGGCATCGATGTGCACGTGTTCAATCAACGAAGCGTCGCCGAGATTCTCATGATGATTCGCGTGTTGGGCGGAATGATCGGCTGCGCGGCGAAAGCCAATGCGTTGGCTGAGTCATTGATGGAAAATGTTGAGCGTATTCGATTGCGAGCCAATGAATGGCCAGTGCGACCGCGAGTGTATTTCGAGGAATGGGATGAGCCGATGATTTCGGGAATACGCTGGGTCTCGGAGCTGATTGAAATTGCGGGAGGGACGGATTGCTTCGTGGAACTGAGGGAACAATCCTTGGCGCGCAATCGCATCGTTGCCGATCGACATGAAGTGGTGCGTCGTGCGCCGGACATCATCGTTGGCTCATGGTGCGGAAAGAAATTCCAACCCACGAGCGTGATGGCTCGCGAAGGATGGAACACAATTCCAGCGGTCATCAATAACCGCGTGTACGAAATTAAGTCGCCGCTGATACTGCAACCTGGACCTGCTGCGCTAACCGATGGTCTTAACGCATTGCATGCAATCATCGGCAAGGTGTTTCAATGAGCAACAAGCCGTTTCAATCCGTATGCGTCTTCTGCGGTTCGAGCCTTGGTGAGCGACGCGAATATCAATTGGCGGCGCAAGCGTTCGGCCGCCTGCTGGCAGCGCGCAATCTCACTTTGATTTACGGCGGCGGTCAAATCGGTTTGATGGGCTTGCTCGCGGATGCCGCGCTCGCTGCGGGCGGTCGCGTGATCGGCGTGATCCCGAAAATTCTTTACCGCAAAGAAGTGGCGCACGGAGGGCTCACCGAATTGCAGGTAGTCGATTCGATAGCCGAACGCAAGACGGCGATGGGACGTTTGTCCGATGCATTCGTCGCGCTGCCTGGCGGCATAGGCACAATGGATGAGTTGTTCGAAGTGTGGACCTGGACGCAATTGGGCTTGCAACACAAACTCGCGGCGCTACTTAATGTGGGCGGCTACTTCGACTTTCTTATCGCATTTGTCGATCGCGCTGTCGCTGAAGGCTTCTTGCGACCGCAACATCGCGCGGGTTTGCTGGTGGAAACCAACGCGGAACGCCTCCTGGATCGACTGATTTCCGAGCAAATAGAGGCCCCGTACTCTTGACAGTTGCCGCCCGCGCCTTCAGCCTTCCGCCGCCGCAATGCGCGGCGCAGCGTTCGACAGCGATGCAACTCATCCACGCATTCATCGACATCGTTTTGCATCTCGACAAACACCTCACCGAGTTGATTGCGGTGTATTCGTTATGGACCTACGCTATTTTGTTCCTGATTATTTTTTGCGAAACGGGATTGGTCGTAACGCCGTTCTTGCCGGGCGACTCGTTGTTGTTTGCGCTCGGCGCACTCGCGGCGGTCGATCAAACCGGCACGCTCAGTGTTTTCGCCATTTGGCTGTTGTTGCTGACGGCGGCAGTGTTGGGCAACGAAGTCAATTTTCGCGTGGGTCGCTACATCGGCCCGCGCGCGTTTACCGGTTCGGTGCGGTTCTTAAAGAAAGAATACTTACTCAAGACGCACGAGTTCTACGAACGTCACGGCGGCAAAACCGTTATTTTGTCGCGCTTCATTCCGATCGTTCGTACCTTCGCGCCGTTCGTCGCTGGAGTGGGCCTGATGTCGAGTGCGAGATTTTTCGCCGACAATTTCATCGGCGGGGTGGCTTGGGTGACATTGTTCGTGTGGGGCGGATACTTTTTCGGTAACGTACCGTTCGTCAAAAACAACTTTGGCATCGTGACCATCGTCATCATCGCGGTATCGGTGTTGCCGGTTGCGTTCGGCGTATTGCAATCCAAACTGGCTAAACGCAGTGAGCGCGGATGACGGCGTGACTACTTCGATTGTCGTTCAACATCGCTTCAACGGTCCGCAGCATTCCGCTCACGGCGGTTATATTTGCGGATTAATTGCGGCCGCGACCGGCGCGGGCGTGCGAGTCCGTTTGTATCGTCCACCGCCGCTGGACACCGAATTGACGCTGACCGAACGCGCACCCGACGAATGGCGCGTCGCTGACGGTAAAGACACGATTGCCACTGCCGTGCGAACCAATGTGCATGTTCACGTTCCCGATGCGCCGTCGTATGTCAAGGCGATGGATGCATCGCTGCATTTTCCCGGTTTTAGAAGCGATGTGTTTTCAGATTGCTTTGTGTGCGGGCATCATCGTGAACGACCAGATGGCTTGCGTGTCTTCGCCGGCAGTGTACCGGGAGGTTTTCTGTATGCCGCGCCATGGTTACCCGCTACCGATCTCGCGGATGCTAGTGGCAAAGTGAAACCGGAATTTATTTGGTCGGTGCTCGATTGTCCCGGCTACTACGCCTCGTTCACCGATCTACGTCCGGCGTTGCTCGGTGAATTCTACGTTCACATCGATCGCCTCGTTCATGCCGATGAAGCGTGCGTGATTATCGGCTGGCCGATTCTTGTTGAAGGTCGCAAACACAAAATCGGCACCGCCTTGTTCGATGAAGACGGGGAGCGTTGCGCGTTGGGTGTTGCAACGTGGGTGGAGACGAAGGCGCTCTAACGAATGAGCTAATGCAATCGAATCACACTAAGTACTCGGTGTTTCGATTTCCAAACATCGTCCAACATTTTATCGATTGCCTCGCCGGTGACTTCCACCACGCAAACGGGACGTTCATGTTTTTGTAGCGAAACAAATGTCACGACGCGCAGATGGCGACGTTGTGCGATCTCGGCAACCAGTGGGAATACGTCTTCACCTTGCGAAATATCGAAAGTGATGCGCGCGCCCGCGCCGGCCGAATCGAAGATGCTGACCAACGCGCGAAAGATATCCGACTTGGTGATCATCCCCAGCAAGACGTCGTCTCGCACCACCGGCAATGCACCGATCTTTTCGTCTCTCATCACGCGCGCCGCGGCTTCGATCGGCGCATCGGGCGCAAGCGTCAATGGATCGCGCGTCATGATATCGGACGCCAACACCGGCATTTTGTGAGCCTTCAATGTTTGCGTTGCGAGCATATCGGCGCCGGATGCCGAGAACGGATTCAGTTCGGGAGGAAACGCATGCAAGATATCCGCGGCGGTGATGATCCCGACCAGTTTGGATATTGTGTTTGTTGAGCTTACGACGGGCACGTGACGAAATTGCCGTCGCGCCATCAAGGTCGCCACATCGGTGAGCGAAGTCGCAGGCTCGACTGTCACCGGATTGGATGTCATCCACATACTGACGAACATGGGCGTCGCCTCGCAGTGCGAAATCTGATTGCGGCGATTATGGTCCGAAATCTTTTTCGTAGCGAGAGCAATTGCGTTGCGCCACAATGCGCACGATAACGATGTGCCACAATGCGCACGATAACGATGCGCCACAATGCGCTCCCGGCAACGAGGACAAACCATGCATGGCAATTTATTCGATCTCTCAGGTAAAACCGCAGTGGTCACCGGCGGCAATAGCGGCATCGGCCTAGGGTTTGCCGAAGGCGTCGCCAAGCACGGCGCGAATGTTTGCATTTGGGGCACAAATGCCGAGAAAAATGCCGCTGCGCTCGAGGCGCTAAAAGTTTACGGCACAAAAGTCCACGCCATCCAATGCGATGTCAGCGACGAGCAAGCGGTCGACAAGTCGTTTGCCGAAACGCTCGCTAAGTTCGGTCGCGTCGATGCTTGTTTTGCGAATGCGGGAGTCGGCGGCGGCGGCCCGTTTGCGGAATTAACTAGTGCGCAATGGCGTCGTGTTTTGGCGGTCAATCTCGATGGGCTGTTCTTTACATTGCGCGCGGCCGCCAAGCACATGAAGGAGCGCGCGGAAGGCGGCGACCAAGGCGGCCGTTTGATCGGCACGGCGTCGCTTGGCGCGTTGATGGGGATGTCGCGCGGCGAAGCTTACGCCGGCAGCAAAGGCGCCGTGATTTCCATCATGCAAGGATTGGCCGTGGAGTTCGCGCGCTATGGCGTGACCGCGAATTCCATTTTGCCCGGTCACATCGCGACGGCCATGACGGAGAAGAATTACGCCAACGAAAAATTTCGCAATGCCATTATGCCGCGCATTCCTCTGCGTCGTTGGGGAGACAAATCCGATTTCGAAGGCATTGCGGTGTATCTGATGAGCAACGCCAGCAGCTATCACACAGGGGATACCTTTCTCATCGACGGCGGCTTTTTCATTTTCTGATTCGCAATCGCATTGATCGAGCGATCCGTCTTGGATGGACATCGCGCGGCGGGAATACCAAGTGGCGCTTAGCCCAACAATGCACGTGTTTGAAATCCGGCTCGCCGATGCGGATCGTCGCGTATTCGATACGCTAGCGCTTCGTGTCGCGCGTCATCCATCGGAAAGTGCGGAGTATCTTCTGACGCGCGTACTTGCTTACTGCATGGAATATGTAGAAGGCATCGCGTTCTCAAGCGGCGGGCTTTCCGCTCCCGACGAACCGGCGATTGCCGTGCGCGACCTAACCGGCGTGTTGCAAAGCTGGATCGACATCGGCCTTCCCGAGCCGGCGCGATTGCATAAGGCAAGCAAGGCCGCGCCGCGAGTGGCGGTGTATTCGCATAAGAATATGGTTGCTTGGTTGGCTAAATTAGCCGGCGAAAAAATTTATCGCGCCGACAAGATCGAAATCAACTCGCTGGATGCCGAGTTGTTGACTGCGCTCGCCGCGCGACTCGAACGACGCATGCAGCTCGACCTGTCGATTGCCGAACATAATCTCTATGTCACCTTGGGCGATGACACTTTGTCGGGTGTTGTCTCCCAACAGCGGATCGGCAGCCGCTAATTGTGTCCAACGATACGGGCCGATACGAAACTGCTCAGCGTGTGCGCCAAAACACAATCAACCCGGTCGCCATACTCAGCGCGCCTGGCCAAATAAGTTCGCGAACGAGCGCGAACCACATGAATCCGCTGAGGACGAGAGCCGCGGAAAGAATCGCATAGTCGCGTCGACGTGCGCTCGCACGAAGTTCTTCGCGCATTCGTTCGGCATCGTGATCCCTGATCGGGACTTGCAAGTTATCGTCCGCGGCGAGTTGCACGACTCGATGTAGTAGTTGCGGAAGGACCGTGATCGCTTCGGAGATTTCCGGTAATTGCGCACGCAAGCGTTTGAACATGGTGATTGGGCTGACGCGCTGACGCATCCACGACTGCATGATGGGCTGCGCGGTTTTCCACAGATCGAGCTGCGGATAAAGCTGGCGACCGAGTCCTTCGATCTGCAAAAGCGTTTTGTGCAGCAAGTGCAGTTGCGGTTGAATGCTGATGTCGAAGCGGCGTGCGGTTTCGAATACGCCCAGCAGCACTTGACCGAAAGAAATTTCCGCGAGTGGCTTTTGAAAGATCGGTTCGCACATGGTGCGGAATGCCGACTCCAATTCGTCGACGCGAGTTTGCGGCGGCACCCAACCGGAATCGATATGCAATTTCGCAATGCGATGGTAGTCGTGATTGAAGAACGACAGCATAATTTCGGCCAGATAATACTGATCGCGCGGATCGAGCGTGCCGACAATGCCGAAGTCCACGGCGGCATAGCGCGGATGTTCTGGATCGTCGGTGAAGACGAAGATGTTGCCAGGATGCATGTCGGCATGAAAGAAGTTGTGACGGAATACTTGGGTGAAGAATATCTCCACGCCGTTCTCGGACAGCCGTTGGATATTTACGTTACGACGCTTGAGTTCGTCGATGTTGCTGATGAGCACACCGTGAATGCGCTCCATCACCATGACATTTCGGCGACACAAATCCCAGTGAACTTCGGGAACATAGAGCAAGTTCGAATCCACGAAATTGCGCCTGAGTTGCGAAGCGTTGCCAGCCTCGCGCATTAAATCGAGTTCGTCGAGAATGGTTTTCTCGTATTCGCGAACCAGTTCTACCGGACGCAGACGATGGCCTTCGCTCCAATACTTAAGCGTGAGACCCGCCAGCGCGTACATCACGGCGATATCGCGTTCGATTCTTTCTCGAATACCAGGTCGTACGATCTTGACGACCACTTCACGACCGTCTTTCAACTTCGCAGTGTGAACTTGTGCGATGGTGGCTGCGGCCAAGGGTTCGGCATCGAAAGAGACGAACGCTTCTTCAAGCGGCTTCTCATAAGCATATTCCACTATGCGACGCGCTTCATCGTTGGAAAATGGCGGGACGCGATCTTGCAATTTAGCGAGTTCGTCGGCGATATCGGGTGGCAGCAAATCTCGGCGTGTGGATAGGATTTGACCGAGTTTCATGAAGATCGGGCCGAGTTCCTCCAGCGCCAACCGCAAACGCTCGCCGCGCGTACCGCCGCGTTTACGTTGTAACCATGTCGCGGGCGAAAGATAAAACGCAAAGCGCAGCGGACGCAAAAGGTGAGTCTTGTCGATGTACTCATCCAATCCGTGCCGCACGAGCACGCGTTGTATCCGCAGGAGACGAGTGAGGACTTTCAACTTCATGAACGGCTAGTGCTTACGGTATTCGAGCAACGCGAGCCGCGCTTCGGCGCGTTCGACGCCGTCGCGCACTTGATCGACTGCTTCGGCAAACTCGTCAAGCTCGATTCGAGTAACGACATCGCGACTTTCTTCCTGAAGATACTCGGAAACATTCTGCGCGAATGTAGTGGCGACCCGTTGTCCAAACCGAATCGCGCCGCGTGCCGCGTTGCCGAGTTGATGTGCGGCGATATCGCCGATCAATCTCGATAGTTCTTCTTCGACATCGGGTTGCGCGGCGCTGAGTAGCTCCTTAAACGTCTGGGCGACTTCGGCATCGCCTTCGATACGAATTGAACCGGCGCGCATTGCCGCCTCGGGTGGTTTGCTCACCATGCTTAAATAGGCGAGCGGCGTACCGGAAAGCGTTGCAGCGACGATCGCATCGTTCTTCGCCGAGATCGACATGCGTTCGCCGGCGCAATGAAAATACAAGCTCAGCAATCGTTGCTGCGGCGCAGTCGTCAGATGCACTGCGAGTACTTTTCCGTCCAGTCGTTTGCACGCCGCGCGCGCGGCACTGCTCGCCGCGATGTTGCGATTGAAGGTTGATTCAAGCGGAGTGAATAGCATTCTAAAATCAAAACTTATAGCCGCGATGCAACGCCACAATGCCGCCGCTCAAGTTGTGATAGCCGCAAGCGTCGAAGCCCGCTTCTTTCATCATGATCTTTAAGGCTTCTTGATCGGGAAAGCGACGAATCGATTCTGCTAGATAACGATAGCTGCTTTCATCTTGTGCGATCACCTTACCGAGCCATGGAAGCACATTGAACGAGTACATGTCGTAAAAGGACTTGAGTCCGGGCGCAATCGGTTTGGAAAACTCCAACACCAGTAATTGCCCGCCGGGACGCAGTACGCGAAGCATCGAGCGTAATGCGGCATTCTTATCCGTGACATTGCGCAGTCCAAAAGCAATCGTCACGCAGTCGAAACTGTTGTCTTTGAAGGGCAAGCATTCGGCATTTGCCAGCGAACAACGCAGATTGCGCACGATGCCTTCGTCGATCAAGCGATCGCGACCGCGCGTCAGCATGGCGGAATTAATGTCGGTGAGAATCACCAAGCCGTCGTCGCCGACTTGTTTTGCCATACCAGACGAGAGATCGCCGGTGCCGCCGGCAACATCCAGAGCGCGTTGTCCGGGACGTAATCCGGTTTGCGATAACGTGAAGTGCTTCCAGAGTCGATGCACGCCCATCGACATCAAGTCGTTCATCAAATCGTATTTGCCCGCGACCGATTCGAACACTGCTCGCACGCGGTTCGCTTTTTCGTGCAGCGGCACTTGCGTATAGCCGAAATCGGCGGTCGTTTGAGAGTGATCGGTGCGCTCGGAATTCATGCCGCATTGTAACAGGGGTGGCCGCGATCGGGCTTGAGAGCAACGTACCGGGTCCAGCCTACGATATTCAATTGGTCGGTTTTGGCAACCAACGCGCGACGACGTCGATCAACTCGTCATAGGTGAACGGCTTGGCCAGAAAATCGTCCATGCCGGCGTCAAGGCAAGCATCGCGATCGCCCGGCAGCACACTGGCGGTGAGCGCGACGATCGGCAGTCGCGCAACATTTCGTCGATTGGCTTCGAACTCTCGCCAGGCGCGAGTCGTGGCGATGCCGTCCATTTCCGGCATGTGCCAGTCCATGACTACGAGATCGAAGCGTTGCTGTAACAGCAACTCCAGGCCGTCCTTGCCGTTTTGGGCAATCTGCGTCTTGCAGCCGACAAGTTCCAGCATTTCGACGATCAGTAAACCGTTAACTTCATTATCCTCGACGACCAAGACGTTGCCGCCCAGCGCTCGGGATGCCGCGAGTGTCGCCACCGTGTTCACGCTCGCTTCGTGATCCGGCAATTCGAGCGGCACTTCAAACCAGAATGTCGATCCGGTGCCGGGGTTGCTGTCAACATCGATGCGTCCACCGAGCGCGGTGACGATCTGTTTGCAGATGGCGAGTCCCAAGCCGGTGCCGCCGAATCTTCGCGTCGACGAATCGTCGAGCTGCGAGAAGGGTTGAAATAAATACGCTCGCGATTTCGGCTCGATGCCGAGGCCGGTGTCGGTAACCGACCAGCGCAGCAACGCGCGACGCTTTAGTTCTTCCTCACGCAACTCCATGAGCTCTAACTTGATGTCGACACCGCCGTGTTCGGTAAATTTCGTGGCGTTGGCGATTAAGTTGCCGAGCACTTGGCGCAGGCGAAATATGTCGCCGCATGCTTCGTGCGGGACGTTCCGGTCGATTTCGACGTGGAGTTTTAGATTCTTTGCCGCACATTGTTCGGCTACGGATTCGACGATGTCGGCAATCAAGCGCCGCGGATCGAATTTCGCATTGTCGAAACGAATCGCGCCGGCTTCGATGCGCGCCATATCTAATATGTCGTTAATCAAATGCAACAAGCGCTCGCCCGAGTTGCGAATCGTCTCGGCGTATTTATGCGGCTTGGAAAACGACTCGGAGGTCGGCAAGGTCTTGATAAGCAGCTCGGACGTGCCGAGAACGCCGTTGAGCGGCGTGCGCAGTTCGTGACTCATGTTGGCCAAGAACTGATTTTTCGCGCGATTCGCGGCTTCGGCTTCGCCCTTCGCCACGCGCAGTTCGGCTTCGGTGCGTTCGCGTTGCTCGATTTGCGCTTCTAAATCGCGATTGGCGCGCTCGACGACCGTATTGTCGCGCTGTAATCGCTCGGCGAGTGCAGCGTTGTCGAGTTGCAAGCGCAGCAACTCCTCGGTGCTTTTGTATTGTCGGTTGCCGCCCGCCGCCATTACGAGCAAGTAGACGACGATGCCTATTGCCGACGTTGCGAACTGGTTGCCGATCCGGAAATACTGCACGGCCATCGGCAACATCATCGCGCCGATGAACGCGCTGTAGGCGTGGCGCACCGGTGTTAGAGAGATCAAGGCGTTTGCCGAAATACCCACGAGGAACAATGCCAGGACGACTTGGCTTTCTGGCTTGCTGAGTAACAACCATGTGCCGGGCAACGACCAGATCGCGCCGTGCATGCCGATGTAGAACATCAATCGATTCACCACGCCGCGATCGATTGCAATGTCGCTGGCCGCAATGCCGAGTTGATAACGAGTTCGTTCGAAAGTGATCGCAAACATCAGTGCAAGCCAGATTGCGACTTTGACGAGCGAGTGTTCTTGCGACAACAAATAGGCGACAAATAGCGCCGCTAGCACGCCACCCACCATCGCCGGCCGCGAAGCCTTACACAGCAGTAAGACCTGCTCGCTGCGCAGGCGTTGGTCAATTGACGAAAGTTCGCTCTCTGGCTCGGCCATTACGGCGCTTCGCATGCTTTACGGTCGTGTTGTATTGGCGGTGGTTAACGACAAAACCTTAGCTAAATCGCTAGGTAGTGACTGTGATTAACCACCAGCTGCGCACGATTGGCATTGTGACCGAGTCGATGGCCGCGAGTCATTGCGGCAATTCCCTGTTCTGCTTCCGTAGTTATGTATTTTGCGGATCGAGCGACAATTTTCAGGGATACGGAATGCTTAGCTCCGCCAGACGATCGAGATAGCGCCGCCAATTTTGATCGTGATCGCGCCCCAGTTCATGCAGATAGCTCCACGTGTACAGACCCGTGTCATGGCCGTCGTCGAAAATTAATCGAACGGCATAGTGACCCACCGGTTCGACCTTAGTAATGACGACGTTGTGTTTGCCGATTTGCAGCGTTTCTTGTCCCGGTCCATGCCCGCGCACTTCCGCCGAAGGGGAATACACGCGCAGATATTCAAACGGCAACTCGAACCGTTGGCCGTCGTCGAAAGTCACTTCGAGTAGGCGCGACTGCGTTCGGAGTTTGAGAGTGGTGGGGTGCATAGAGTCGATCGGAATGGGGCTTGGGTCAGCGCCGAGAAAAGCGGCGAGTGCCTGCTCCAAATTTCTTGCCAAAGCCCCCGTACCCCACAGTCTTATAGGATGTACCGCGTCAAATCCTCATCCTTCACCAATTCGCCAAGATGCGCTTCCACATAGTCGGCATCCACAACAATACTGGCGCCGCGTTTTTCAGTGGCATCGAACGAGAGTTCTTCAAGCAATCGTTCC
>JAYTQU010000002.1:0-16662 GCA_043746555.1 Pseudomonadota bacterium
GCGAAATCCTAACACTACAAGGCAGTGAATTTTTCGCCAGTCGTCAGCGGCGAGTGAAGTAAGCGCTTTCAATGGCAGTACGCGACAAGGGCCACGTGCACGTCGCAAGACTCCTCGGTGTCCGCCGTTTAAGTGCCAAGATTGATTCGTGCGCCGATAAGTCTATATTGCGAGCCTGCCATCTACTCTGGAGCTTGCAATGCTCGATAGAAATGTTGGATTTGCTTGCGTTAAGTTGATCATAGTCGCCGCATCACTCGTTGGTGCTATCGCGCAAGCGCAAACTACATCAACCATGCGCGTCGACTACATGCATATCGGCAATGCATTGGAGAGTCATTATGCGCTTGAACGGATAGTGGTCGAGCCGTTGCCGTGGCCCGGCAATCCAGCGCGAGCGATCGATACGACCAATCGCGGTCAAAGCTTTTTCGAAGTGGTCGATCCAAAAACCGGCGCCGTCATTTATTCGCGTGGGTTCAGCACGTTGTTTGGCGAATGGCGCACGACGGACGAAGCGCAGCGGATGAGCCGCGGGTTCGATGAATCGCTGCGGTTTCCGATGCCCGCGACACCCGTCCGAGTTCGCGTGATGGAGCGCGACGAACGCAACAAATTCTCGGTCGTGTGGAGTGTCGATGTCGATCCCAACTCCCGTGACATCGAGCGCAAGCAAGCACCTGCGTCAGCTAATCCCATTGCCATAGTGAACAATGGTCCGTCGTCGCAGAAAGTCGATCTGCTGATCATCGGCGATGGTTATACGGCCGCTCAACTTGGTAAGTTCGTAAAGGATGCGAAGCGTTTGAGTGCGCATCTTTTCGAAGTATCGCCTTTTAAGGAGCGCGCGAAAGATTTCAACGTGTGGGCGCTCGCGGTGCCAACGGTGGAGTCGGGCGTTTCGCGCCCATCGGATGATCAATATCATTGGTCGACGCTGCACACGCGTTACGATATTTTCGGTAGCGAACGCTATGTGATGACGATGGATACGCGCGCGCTGCGCGAACTGGCGCAGTAGCGCCGTATGATTTCATCGAAATACTGGTCAACAACGAAACTTATGGCGGCGGCGGAATCTTCGGTTTGTACAGCACCGCAGCCGTAGGCAGCGAATGGGCGGAATATCTTTTCGTGCACGAGTTCGGTCATCACTTTGCCGCGTTAGCGGATGAGTACTACACCTCACCCGTGGCGTATCAATCCGGCGCGGAGCGACCCGAGCCGTGGGAGCCGAATGTGACGGCGTTGCACGATCCCAAAAAACTCAAATGGCGCAATCGAGTAACGTCCGGCACGCCGCTGCCGACGCCATGGCCGAAGAAAGAATTCGAAGATCATGAACGCGACTATCAAAAAGTGCGTGCGAAGCTGCGTGCAGAGCATCGTCCCGAAGCGGAAATGAACGCGCTGTTTCGTGAGGAACTCAAGGACACGCAGAAACTGTTCTCGTCGGTGCCGTATAAAAACGCACTCGGCGCATTCGAAGGAGCGAACTATGCCGCGAGTGGTTACTACCGTCCGGCAATGCAATGCATCATGTTCGATCGCAGCGAGCGGTTTTGTAAGGTGTGCGCCGACGCGATTGAGGAGATCATCGATCTATATACCGCTCGCTAGTCCGGATTGTCGGTCGCGGGTCACAACCCTTTTAGCACCGTATTGGCTATATTTCTGCGCATGATTTCGGCACTGCCGTCGGCGATGCGAACGTAACGAGCTTGGTGCCAGCCATCGTAAAGTTTGGTCTCATTGGTCAGGCCCATGCCGCCGTGTACTTGCATGCAGCGCTCGTAAACGCGGGAGCACATTTCTGTCGTGAACAATTTGACCATGGCCAGTTCATGGACGACGCGCGTACCGCTATCGATGCGATGTGCGCAGTCGCGCGACATTGTGTCGGCCGCGTAGATATCGACTGCACTATCGGCCAACTGGAATGACACGCCCTGGTATTCGGCAATCGCTTTTCCGAAGGCAACGCGCTGCTTTGCGTACTCGCTTGCTTTGTCGAGCGCCCAGCGAGCCAAACCGACACAACGTCCCGCGTTAAATATGCGACCAGTTGAAACGCCTTCGAGCGCGAGGTTGAATCCGTGATGCAATTGTCCGACGAGTGCCGTCGACGGCACGCGTACTTCGTTGAATGACACGATTCCTTCGTCGCCTCCGGCATGGCCAAACAATTTGATCACACTATCGACAGCGAGGCCCGGCGTATTCATCGGCACGATAAAACAGCTAACACCGCTCTTGCGATGGCGCCGCTGTTCTTCGTCAGTGACGGCAAACACGAAAATGTAATCGGCCGTTGGCGAGTTGGTGATCCATTGCTTGGTGCCGGTGATGATCCAATCATCGCCCGAACGAATCGCTTTGGTTCGCATCGCCCACGCATCGGAGCCCGCATCCGGTTCCGACATGCCAAAGCAAGCGGTGATCTCACCCTTGATGAATGGGTTAAGAATTTTCGCTGCCGCGTGCGGTGAGAGATGCGAGCACAAGGGACCCGGTCCGTAAGCCCAGTGTGCAATCGCGGCCACGGGAAGAATGCGCCCCGGTCCGTAGCGATGATGCAAAGCTTCCCATACTCGATAGAGCGCATACGAACCGAAACCGCCACCGCCGACTTCCTTAGGCGCAAACATTGGGTAGTAACCGGCTTGTGCTGAGCGCGTACGAACTTCGGTTTTCAGTTTCCTAACGTCTATTGAGTATGCGCCGCGCTCGTCGTACGCAAGGCGCGGTTCATTGAGCACATGCGCATGCTCCGATTCCAATGGCACGACAACGGCATCCACAAATCCCAAAACACCGTCGATCAATGCGTCGATTTCTATTTCAGTAACCTGTTCCGACATGGGCGCTCTCCGGTGTTGGCATTGCGGTGTCTTGGCAGAGCATAGCGCGGGATCGGCGCGTAAACAGGAATTATGGAGCCGACCCAATGACCGCTAATTCACCGAAACTCAAGTCCTTCGAACTGACGCGAATCACGCCACGCTTTTATGTAGTTGAAAAAGGCCATCGCGCCGTCAGGGTAGCCGACATTGAGTCTTGCCTGCGGGCCGGGATCTTGACCTTCGTTGTTGTAGTAACCCGGCGTGCAATCTTGCGATCCCAACATGCGGCCCATGCCGGATAGTAATAGCTCAATCCATTTATCTTCAGCTTCCTTAGTGACGTCTACTTGTGCGAAACCATTGTCGATTACGTGTTTGATCACCAGCGCAATCGTTTTGCCGGATTCGGTAAGGTTGTGCGGAATGTTGGAGATCAAGTTGGCGCCTTGGGTCGGTTGCACGATGAAAGCATTGGGAAAGCCGTGTACATGAATGCCGTGCTTGGTGCGCATACCTTCGGCCCAATACTGCGACAACTTTACTCCGTTGCGACCTTGCATGTCGTAGCCGGCGCGACGCGCGTACTCCGTGCCCACTTCAAAGCCCGATGCATAAATAATGCAATCGACCGAATACTCTTTGCCGGCGATGACGATGCCGGTTGCCGTGATCTTCTCCACGCCCTTGCCATCGGTATCGATAAGATGTGTGCCGGGTGTGTTGAAAGCTTGTAGATATTCGTCATGGAAACACGGCCTCTTGCACAACTGTCGATACCACGCCTTTAGATTCAACGCAGTCACTTTGTCTTGCACGATAGAATCGACGCGCGCGCGAATTTCTTCCATCTTTTCGTAGTCGGAATCTTCGAACGCATCCATCATTTTCCGCGGCGTGATGTCTTGCGGCGGCAATTGGCGAATCTTGGCGCGAATGCGACGCGCCAGATCGGTCCAACCATCCATCACCAAATCCTCGGTCGCCACGCCCATGGTTTGATTCGCAGTAAAGTTTTCCAGCCACCGTTGTTGCCAGCCCGGTGTTGCTATCTTGTTAAACCATTCTGCGTCGGTGGGCTTGTTGTCGCGCACATCCACAGAAGAAGGTGTGCGCTGAAAAACATACAGTTCCTTACAAGCCTGAGCTAGATGCGGCACGCATTGCACAGATGTGGCGCCGGTGCCGATGATAGCGACGCGTTTATCGGCGAGCTTGTCCATGGGATCGCCGTGTGGATCGCCGCCGGTGTAGTCGTAGTCCCAACGACTGGTGTGAAACGAATGTCCTTTGAACGATTCAATGCCGGGAATGCCGGGCAGTTTCGGCACGTGCAGTGGACCGGTGCCCATGGCAACAAACTGCGCCGTGAATCGATCGCCGCGGTTGGTGCGGACGATCCAATTGCTACTCGATTCGTCCCACTGCAAGTCGGTTACTTCGGTATGGAACAATGCCTTGTCATACAGGCCATAGTGTCTGCCGATATGTTGACAATGCGCCAGTATTTCCGGTGCATGCGCATATTTTTCCGTCGGCATGTGTTCGGTTTCTTCGAGCAGCGGCATATAGACAAACGATGCCGTATCGCATTGCGCGCCGGGATAGCGGTTCCAATACCACGTGCCGCCGAAGTCGCCGCCTTTTTCGACGATGCGTACATCGCGAATGCCGGCTTCGATTAATCGTGCGCCGGTAACCAGTCCCGCAAAGCCGCCGCCGATAAATGCAACCGTTACATGATCCGTGAGCGGAGCACGTTCGGTGCGCGGCGTATAGGGATCTTCGAGATAATGCGCCAGCCGATCTTTCAGTTGCAGGTACTGATTGTTACCGTCCGAACGCAAACGCTTGTCGCGTTCCTCGAGATATTTTTTGCGAAGGGCTGCCTTGTCTAGTGCATAAGGATGGGGGTTCTGAGCGTTGCTAGTCGTCATTGCAGTTCCGAGAGATTTCGAGATAGTTTCGATCCGACATTGTCCGGCCGGATGTATCGAATTTGCAAGACCGCAAGATGGGTGCAACTATGCGGACTGGGTTCAACGCGGTGATTTTGAGTGCGAGCACGTTCCTTCGAAAACTCGATTGTGCCGAGAACGATCCTCACGGAAAAAGTGAAATGAATTTCGACCTCACTGAAGACCAACAACAACTGTGCGCCGCCATTGAACGCGCGTGCGCGCCGTTCGACTCCGACTATTGGCTCAAGAAGGATCGCGACGGCGGATTTCCAAGCGACTTCCATCGCGCAATGGCGGCTGCGGGTTGGCTCGGCATTGCGATGCCGAAAGAGTTTGGCGGCGCGGGACTCGGTATCACCGAAGCGGCACTAATGATGCAAACCATTGCCGCTACGGGCGCCGGGTTGTCGGGCGCATCGGCGATTCATATGAACATCTTCGGTTTGCATCCGGCAGTGGTGTTCGGTACCGACGTACAAAAACATCGTTGGCTACCGCCGCTGATCGAAGGCAAAGACAAAGCCTGCTTTGGCGTGACCGAACCGACGACCGGTCTCAACACGCTCAAACTAAAAACACGCGCTGTGCGCGACGGCGATTGCTACGTTGTGTCCGGACAAAAGGTGTGGATTTCCACTGCGCAAGTAGCGAACAAGATCTTGTTGCTTGCACGCACGACGCCGGTAGAAGAGGCAAAGGGCACGGAAGGATTGTCGCTTTTCTACACCGACTTGGATCGCGAACACATCGACGTGCGCGAGATCGACAAGATGGGACGCAAGTGTGTCGATTCGAATGAGCTGTTTATCGACGGCTTGCGCATTCCGATTGGCGATCGAATCGGAGAAGAAGGCAAAGGGTTCGAATACATCCTGCATGGACTCAATCCGGAACGCATATTAATTGCGGCCGAAGCCGTGGGACTTGGCCAAGCTGCGTTGTCGCGAGGTGCTCGTTATGCAAATGAGCGCATTGTCTTCGATCGTCCCATCGGCATGAATCAATCGATACAACATCCCCTTGCCAAGTCATGGATCGAACTCGAAGCGGCGCGACTCATGGTATTCAAAGCGGCAGCGTTGTACGACGCACAGCGATCCTGCGCGACTGAAGCGAATGCGGCAAAGTTTCTCGCTGCAGAAGCGTGTTTTCATGCGTGCGAAAACGCCATTCTCACGCATGGCGGTATGGGTTACGCCAAGGAATACCACGTCGAACGCTATATGCGCGAAGCGTGGATACCGCGATTAGCTCCCGTGAGTCCGCAACTCATCCTGTGCTTCATTGCGGAGAAAGTGCTCGGCCTGTCTAAGTCGTATTGATACGTCGCTCGCTCGATCAATTTGCGAGACTTGTTCAGAGTCTTCGTTCGATTCAGGAAAAGCCGGAATACGAACCGCGAGTTCGTTCACGCTGTTGGCGGCGCGAATCTGGTGGGATGTGTCGAAAGGAATTTAGGCCGGTAATCCAAGAAGGTGTTCGATACTTTTTGTGACTCAGGACGCACATCGAGGGCGCAGGTCTGATGGTACGTAATCTCGCAGCTTTTTTCGGCGGACTATTCCTCTCGGTGGTTGTTCTCGCTTACGCCGCGAGAGACGGGTCGCATGGTTCGGAGTACGACAAGGCCGCGTGCGCTGGGCCGCCGCTCAAGAGCGTCGCGGAGCGAGTTACGGCGCGAGAAAACGGTTATGTCATCCACCAACGCTACGGCTGTATCGACAAAGTGTCTTTCGATCGAGTGAATTTGGCGAATGCCGAGCGACAACGCGCGCGAGCGCAGGCGTTCAAATTGACCGCCGATGCGGCGAATCTTTCTAAGCAAACGCTTGCGCAGGCGCGCCACGGATTCACCACCAAGATTTCCGTTCGCGCGGCTTCGTTGCGCACGTTGCCAAATCCGCCGAACAATCTTTTTGTGCGCAGCGACTACAAGACCGAGTCCGATCGAGTATTGCCGGCGTTTGTCACACCGAATCCCGTTGACGGTCAAAAGCATCCGGCGATCATTTGGCTTGCCGGCAACGAACCGAACTCGTTGGGGGAGTTTTGGATTTCGAATCCGGAGTCGGACGATTCGGCGGCAAAGGCGTTTCGCGATGCCGGTGTGGTTGTCATGTTTGTCACGCTTCGCGGCGGCAACGGCGATGCACGGGGAAAGGAATTTTTTCTCGGCGAAGTGGATGACGTACTAGCCGCCGCCGATCATCTTGCAAGCTTGGGCTATGTGAATGCCGAGCGAATCTTTTTAGGCGGACACGGTGGCGGCGCCACGTTGGCGTTACTTACAGCCGAAACGAGTTCGCGATTTGCGGGCGTGTTCGCTTTCGGACCCATGGCCGAAGTAGATCACTATTCGTCGATAGTCGTGCCTGTTGACTTCAACCAGTATTCCGCTCAAGAGCGACGACTGCGCTCGCCGCTTTATTGGTTGCAAGGAATCGAAAGCCCGACGTATATGGTCGAAGCTAAAGGCATGCCGGGAAATCGACGCGACATCGACACCTTGTGCGAAAAAGCCAATAACTCACGGGTGCATTGCATATTGGCCGAGGGCGAGAATCGTTTTAGCGTTCTCTCGAAGGTGTCGACCGTTATCGCTGCGCGCTTGGCGATCAGCGACAGCAGAGACTTTTCCATTCGCGCGGACGAGTTTTGAACGCCGGCATTATTTCATTGAGGAGAATGCAATCGACTGTCACAGATGCGATGGCGGCCCACAACGTCAGATGCAATTGAATATTGCAACGCGCGTCGAAACAAAAATAAGAGCCGCGGGGTATCCCGCGTCACATAAAAGAAGATCAACATTCCAAGAGTAGAGTGCAAAACGCCGATGCGATGAGAAACGCGTTGCGCTGTCCTCGCCGTCAAGATTCATCAAGTTTGCCATCGTGAATCACGTTGGACTTGCCGTCCATTGCCGCGAGCTGCTAGCGTCACACTCACGTGAATAAACCCATGAGAATGGGACGACAACAAATCGCTATCCACCAATTGCCGAAATGAAATAAGGGGTGCATCAATGCTAAAGAATCGAACACGCAAGTTGACCGTGCTGGTCATCGTCGGCGTCATTGCCAGCGCAATGACGGTGCAAGCTGCTGCGCCGGATACGATTAAGACACGCCAGGACGGGCTCAAGGAAATGGGCAAAGCCTTCAAGGTGATGTTGGACGAAATGAAAGCGGGCAAACTCAGTGCGGAAACAGTCAAAGACACGTCGGCTAAAATCACCAAGACCGCCGATGCGATGGCAAACTGGTTTCCGGAGGGCTCGGGTCCGGAAGCGGGCGTGAAGACTGCGGCAAAGCCCGAAATCTGGACTGATCGCGCCGATTTCGATTCCAAGCGAGAAAAATTCGTCGAGGCAGCGGGAAAATTTGCCGAAATTGCGAGTGCCGGCGATTTGACCGCAGTTGGCGGCGGCGTGCGTGGACTCGGCGGCGCCTGCAAAGGGTGTCACGACAAGTATCGCGTGAAGGAAGATTAAATCGCAATGAGCGAAGGGTGATGGGTGAAGGACAAGAATTCGCTGCGCTTTATTCTGAATAGAATAGCGGAACGTATTACCAATCTTGCTCATCACTCCTTCTGACTCATTACCCAGCACGACTTTCGCATGCAACGCATTCGAATCTGGGATTGGCCGACGCGACTGGTGCATTGGTTGATAGTCGCGTTGGTTTTATTTTCATGGGGAAGCGCTAAGTATGGTCACATGGATTTGCATCGCTACAGTGGCTACACCTTGCTCGGCCTGTTGTTGTTTCGACTTTACTGGGGTGTCTTCGGTGGGCACACGTCTCGATTCGCTAGCTTTGTAAAGGGTCCGCGTGCGGTGTTGCATTACCTCAAATCGCAGCGCGATTCTGGCTCTACTTCTTTTTCCGATCCCATAGCCCAGAGCCGAGAAACCACAGCCTTCTCGGTCGGCCACAATCCGCTTGGTGCTTTAAGTGTTGTGGTTCTTCTGCTCTTATTGTTGGCGCAAGTTTTCTTGGGTTTGTTCGCCGTGGACGTCGACGGACTGGAATCCGGACCGCTCTCGTATCTCGTGAGTTTCGATACCGGTCGCGCCGTTGCCGAAATACACGGGATTGTGTTCAACGTTCTGCTCGGGTTTATTGGGCTGCATTTGGCGGCTGTCTTGTTTTATCAATGGGTGAAGCGCGATAACTTGATGGTGCCGATGATTACCGGCGGCAAGTTGGCGCCGCCGGACACGGATCACAACGACGTGTCGACATCTTTGCTTCATGTCGCCGTCGGCATCGTAATTGCCAGCGCGATTGTTTGGTTGATTGTGTAAGCTAGGTAAGCGCTGATTAAACCACTGCTCCGGCGTTGACAAATTCACGGTGCGCGGTGGACAAGGCTTGCAGAGGCGATTTCCTTTAAAGTGGCGGTTGATCGGGTTTACCAAGCAACGGTTTCTCATACCTTTATCGCGGGTGGTGCTGATGATCGGCATTCGTCGAACTCGACGCACTTATATCTTGGGTATTGTCATCAGTATTGTCGTCTTAGTGTTCGCGGGCGCAATGCTTGCGCACGCCGCGACGCCGAACTCGTCGCCATGGATCGAACCGGGATCGCACGAAACGCTGTCCGCTACAGCGTTGTACGGCGATTTGTACGGCCAACTCGGCATCTTGAATGCGAATGGCGCGGTCGCGATGCAGGATCATCCGTTCTTCATGCCACTCGGCTCGAACGGTCGCGCGTGTGTGAGTTGTCATCAACCCGCTTATGCGATGAGCGTCTCCGCCGCGGGCTTGCGTGAACGTTGGCGAGTGACTCAAGGAAAAGATCCGGTATTCGCCGCTATCGATGGATCGAACTGCCCCAGTCTTCCGCAAGAACAAGAGAGCTCGCATTCGTTGCTGCTGGAACACGGTTTGTTTCGCGTGTTTCTGCCCTGGCCGCCCAAAGACGCGAGTGGCCGGACGATCAAACCCGAATTCACGATCGAAGTGGTGCGCGATCCCACCGGTTGCAACACGCATCCCGAGTATGGGCTCTATGCAAAAACTCCGATGATTTCCGTTTATCGTCGTCCGCGACCCGTAGCTAATTTAAAATACGTGATGGCGAATAACGGTGCAGCGCTATTCATCGTCAAGAACGGCATGCCGGACTCAGTCGATCCGGAAACCGGATTGCCCACAGCGATGAATCTCATGTCGGATGCGCGTCACGCAACGCTCAAGCTTCAAGCGGTCGATGCGGGTCTCGTTCACTTGCAAATGAATCAGGCGCTGTCCGTCGAACAACAAAACAAGCTTGTCGACTTCGAAAAGCAAATCTACGTCGCGCAATTCGCCGATAGAGTGGGAGGCTCGTTGCTCAATGGCCCGGAGGCGCTCGGCCCGGAAAACCTTGCAAAGGAAAAAGCCGGCGTGCTTGGCGATAATCTTCGTACGCCGGTGTTTGGGTTCTTCGAGAAATGGAAACACGGCGAGACGATACGTGACCGGGATCAGCGCGCGTTTCGCGCATCGGTCGCGCGAGGCAACGACGTGTTCTTCACCCGATCGTTTTGGATTCGCGACGCGATGCATATCAACACCGTTGGCCTCGGCAATCCCGTGAAACGTACTTGCGCGACGTGCCACAACGCGCGCATGACCGGCATGGACTTGCAGGCAGGTTGGGTGGACGTGGGGACAACGAATTTGCCATGGGCGAGCGACTCTCCGGAGTTGCCGTTGTTCAAGATCACCTGCGAGAAAGATCTGCCGCCTCATGCGTTTCTTGGCCGCGTGATTTACACGCATGATCCGGGGCGCGCGTTGATTTCCGGAAAATGCAACGACGTGGGCGCAATCGTGATGCAACAGTTCCGCGGCCTCGCCGCGCGCGCTCCATATTTCTCCAATGGATCGGCGAGCAATTTGCGTGAACTGGTGGATTTTTACGATCGGCGTTTCAATATTCAATTCAGCGAGCAAGAAAAGCAAGACTTAGTGAATTTCCTGAGTGTGTTGTGATGAGAACGATTTACTTCGCAATGTTGGTCGGAACAACGTCGATTGCTGTTGCCGCAACGCCGCCGTCATCGCAACGCAATTTTGTGGCGTGTCCGATTGTGCGCGATACGCAAACGGTTCCTTGTTGGCTGGCGGAATACAACGGCGAGTTGTATTACTTAGGCATTCAAACCGACATCAGCGCCGATTGGTACCCGCCGTATCTTGGCCACAAAGTGTTGGTGGAAGGAGTGGTGACCGACGGAAACAGAATTTGCGGCGGGATTGTCCTCAAACCGATTGTGACTTCGGCATTGCCGGAACTGGATGGAACATGTAGCTCGAATGTGTTGCCGGCTGAAACGCGCTACACCGTACCGTTCGCGCCACGCGGTCCCGGTCCGAGCAAGGGTAGGCCAGCGACCGGTAGCGCGCGAGCCGTCGAATCGCAAACAAGTGCGCCGTTTGCCGCGAAGGAATTTGTGGTGCCGTACGATTTTGATTGGCCATGGGTCACGGGAAAAACATCTCGCGTCTTGCAACAGGTTGTGCATTACGCACGAGCAAGCAATGCGGCACGCATTGAGATCGTCGGCCATCGCGGCGCGACGTTATTGTCGAACGGCGAATTGCTCGTTGAAAAATCCGGCATCGCCGAACAACGCGCGAAGCAAGTCGCCAAGTTGCTATCCGACGTCGGTGTCGAAGCGGCGAAGCTCGACACGCAATGGCAAGAGCAACCCGAAACAGCGGACGGCATCGAAGACTTCGAACATCGGCGCGTGACGATTGTTGTGCAGCCATAGATGAAGCTAAAGCGTCATTAAGAATAGAGATCGCGCGACGCTCAGGTGACCGTAGATTGGAGGAACTGATCAGCTGTTCCGTAGCTGTTGCAACACAAAGTGTTTGCTAAGCTCACTGGCGTCTGCAATTGAAACCCCGAGTGCTAAATTCGCGGCAATTGCCGACGCCAACACGCAACCCGTGCCACGCATTCGCGCGGCGACGCGCGTCGCAGTCAAACGCAATGGCGGCGAATGCCGAGTCACTAACAGATCGACTGATTCCGAACCTGCGCCGTGACCGCCCTTTACCAGCACCGCGGCGGCTCCCAACGCTAACAAGCGTCGCGCTTGTGCAATGAGCGTGTCTTCATCAGTGGCAGTCGACTCATTGCACAAGGCGGCAAGTTCGGGAATGTTGGGCGTGACGAGTGTCGCGCGCGGCAGTAAGGTCTGACAAAGCGCTGCCACACCCTGCGCATCCAGCAACACACCGCCTGATGAAGACAGCAACACGGGATCGAGAACTATAGGTATGTGTACGTTTTCGGGAATGCCGGTGGCTACCGCATTCACCGTATCAGCAGTGCCCAGCATGCCGATCTTCACGGCTGCAATGGCGCGACTGGCAAACGCCGCGACAATTTGTTGTTGCACGATGTGCGGCGCGATGTGCTGTATGTCGGTTACTTGGGTGTGAGTTTGCGCCGTCACTGCGGTGATGGCGCAACATGCATCGACTTGAAATTCAGTCAGCGTTTGTACGTCGCGAATGACTCCGGCGCCACCACTCGAATCGGAACCAGCAATCACCAGCACAGCGGGCCGCGCATCTAATGTGGTGTCGGAACTCATGCACCACACGCCGTCAGCCACTCGCGCGTGCGTGCCTCTGGATTTGCGTTGCTCACAATGTCATTAACGACCGCGGCACTATCGGCACCAGCAGCGAACACTCCGTTTAATCGTTCGACGGTTATTCCACCAATGGCCACCAGCGGTATAGAGCCGACGCGTGCTTTCCATTCTGTGATGCGCGCTAAACCCTGCGGTGCCCACGGCATTTGTTTCAACAGTGTGGGATACACCGGCCCAAGTGCGATGTAGTCTGGCCGTAAAGATAAAGCGCGTTCAAGCTCCGCGTGATCGTGCGTGCTGATGCCTATGCGGGTACCGGCATTACGCAGCACTTTGACATCGGCGGTATCCAAATCGCTTTGGCCAAGATGAACAAAGTCGCAGTGTTCGTCGAGCGCGAGTTGCCAGTAATCGTTTACAACCAATTGTGCGCCATAATAATTACACAAAGATTTCGCTGCGAGAATTTCCTGTCGCACCGTATTCTCCGCTTGATCCTTGACGCGCAATTGCACCAGCTTCACACCCAAAGGCAACAAGCGTGCGAGCCACGCACTGGTATCGACGATGGGATAACAACGCGCAAACTTTAACTTCATGCGAGGAACGCTTTGCCGACCACAGGCGTAGAAGGCTCCGCCATATCGCGCGGCGACATTGGTCCGGCAAGATAAGCGCGACGACCCGCTTCAACCGCTGTTGCAAAAGCGACGGCCATTTCTACCGGTTGTGCCGCCTGCGCTACCGCTGTATTCAACAGCACGGCGTCGTAACCTAACTCCATGGCCTGCGCAGCGTGTGAAGGCAGACCCATGCCGGCATCAATGACCAAGGGTACATCGGGAAAATGTGCGCGCAGCGCTCGCAGACCAAATAAATTATTGAGACCGCGACCCGAACCAATCGGCGCGCCCCACGGCATCAACACGCGACAACCGGCATCGAGTAGTTTGCCTGCGACGACCAAGTCTTCAGTGGTGTACGGAAAAACGTGGAAACCGTCGTCGGATAAAATCCGGGCAGCCTCGACGAGACCGAACACATCGGGTTGCAATGTATCGTCTTCGCCAATGACTTCGAGTTTGATCCACGGCGTGCCGAATATTTCGCGCGCCATGTGCGCGGTGGTCACGGCTTCTTTAACGGAGTGACAACCCGCGGTGTTGGGCAGCACGCGCACGCCTAACTCGCGAATCAACGACCAGAAAGCTTGACCGCTGCGTTCACTACCGGAGTTACCGGCGGCTTCGCGTCGCAACGAAACGGTAACAACTTCTGTCCGCGATGCTTTGATCGCCTCCGTTAAAATCTTAGGCGAGGGATAGCGCGCCGTACCCAGCATCAAACGCGATGCCAGTTCGACTTCGTAGAATTGTTTCATTCATCCTCCTTGCATGGGCGCGACGATCTCCAAGCGATCGTTTTCAGACAGAGTAGTGTGAGCGCGAGTGGCGATGGGAATGAACCTGCGATTGACGGCCGTCGCGATCGTGGCCTTGTCGTAACCTAACTCGATTAGCACAGCGAGCAACTGAGTCGCGTTGACGTTACGCGGTTTTCCGTTGACGAGGATGTTCATCCATCACCTCCGGGAAAAAGCGATCGTGTAGCACGATGTCCGCAGTCATGCGCGCCAACGCGGGCGCAACTAAATAGCCGTGGCGATAAAAACCATTAACGTGCAAGTTGCGGCCCTGCTTAACGATGCGCGGTAAATTATCCGCAAATGCAGGGCGCACTTGCGTGCCGATCTCGACAATCTCGGCTTCGCCGAATGCGGGGTGAAGCGCATACGCTGCGCTCAGTAATTCCAACATCGATCGTGCGCTGATATGTTTATCGTCATCGCTTTCGATCATAGTTGCACCCACCATGAACAGTCCCGCGTCGCGCGGCGCAATGTACACAGGAATACGCGGATGCAACATGCGTATCGGCCTATGCAATTGCACGTCGGTCGAATGGAGCAACAGCATCTCGCCTTTGACTCCGCGCAATTGCGGTAGCGCGGCGCGCGCCGAAAGCCCCGTGCAATCGATGATGAAATCGCTGTCGCCACTGCTTAGTTCCGCCACAGACGTTCTCCGATCAAAGTGTAACTGACCACCGAGCGATACAATTTTCTGTGCGAGATGCGCTAATGCTTTGCGCGGATCGAGTTGCGCCTCGTCGGCGAAATACAAAGCCTGATGAAAGCGACCGGCGAGATCGGGTTCCAGCGCCGCGATGGCTTCGTGATTTAAGCGTTCGTGATGTGTCGTGCGTTGTGCGAAGCGCGCAAGGTCGGCTGCATCTCGGCCTTGCGTCAGCACGAGACTGCCGTTACGTACGGTATTGGGATAATGTTTTAACCACCACGCAATGCTTTCTTCGCCGAGTGTGGCGATCAACGGCTCGGCGCTTTCCAATTCGCACCACGGCGCGAGCATGCCGCCCGCAAACCACGAGCAATTGTGCGGCCCGAGACTTGCGGCGCGTTCGAAGATGTCGACCGCGATGCCGCGCGATGCGAACTCAACCGCCGTAGTTAAGCCCGCAACGCCCGCGCCGATGATGCCGATACGCATGTTTCTTACCTGCCCAAGGGCTCGCGCGATTCCTCTTTCTCTACGTACAAATCACCCGCCTTGCGAAACTTCACTGACATCTCTTTCATGCCCTGCTCACGCAAACCTTGTTCACGCGCCGCATCGCGCACTTCGTGCGAAATACGCATCGAACAAAACTTCGGTCCGCACATCGAGCAAAAATGCGCGAGCTTATGCGCTTCGCGCGGCATGGTCTCATCATGAAACGCACACGCCGTATCGGGATCGAGCGAGAGATTGAACTGGTCTTGCCAACGAAAATCAAACCGTGCACGCGACACCGCATCGTCACGCAACTGCGCGCCCGGATGTCCTTTCGCCAAATCGGCGGCATGCGCGGCGATTTTGTAGGTGATCACGCCCGTCTTGACGTCGTTGCGATCCGGTAAACCCAAATGTTCTTTCGGCGTGACGTAGCACAGCATCGCCGTGCCATACCAACCGATCATCGCCGCACCGATTGCCGAGGTGATGTGATCGTAGCCTGGCGCGATATCGGTGGTAAGCGGTCCAAGCGTATAGAACGGCGCTTCGCCACAGTGTTTCAGTTGCTTGTCCATGTTCTCTTTGATCTTGTGCATCGGCACGTGGCCCGGGCCTTCTATCATTACTTGGCAGTCTTTCTGCCACGCAATTTGCGTGAGTTCGCCGAGTGTTTCCAGCTCCGCAAATTGCGCTGCGTCGTTGGCGTCGGCAATGGAACCGGGACGCAAGCCATCCCCCAAGGAAAAGCTTACATCGTAGGCGCGACAGATATCGCAAATCTCTTCGAAGTGTTCGTATAAGAAACTTTCTTTGTGATGCGCCAAACACCACTTCGCCATGATGGAACCGCCGCGCGAGACGATGCCAGTGACGCGATTGGCGGTGAGCGGCACATAGTGCAAACGCACGCCCGCGTGAATGGTGAAGTAATCGACGCCTTGTTCTGCTTGTTCAATCAACGTATCGCGAAACACTTCCCAGGTTAGATCTTCGGCCACGCCGCCGACTTTTTCGAGCGCCTGATAAATCGGCACGGTGCCGATGGGCGCAGGCGAGTTGCGCAAAATCCATTCGCGAATGTTGTGAATGTTACGGCCAGTCGACAAATCCATCACCGTGTCGGCACCGCAGCGAATCGACCACACCATCTTGTCGACTTCGTCGGCCATGCCGGACGTCACCGCCGAGTTGCCGATGTTGGCGTTGATCTTCACGAGGAAATTACGGCCGATAATCATCGGTTCGGATTCAGGATGATTGATGTTGGCGGGAATGATCGCGCGGCCCGCGGCAATTTCGTCGCGCACAAACTCTGGCGTGCAATGATCGGGAATGTTCGCGCCCCAGGAATAGCCATCGCGTTTTTCGTCGAGTGCGCGATCGCGCCCCATATTTTCGCGAATCGCGATGTATTCCATCTCGGGCGTAATGATGCCGGCGCGTGCATACGCGAGCTGCGTCACAGCCTTGCCATCACGTGCGCGCAACGGCGCGCGTTTCACTGGAAACGTTGGCACCAACGAACGCTCGCTCCCGGGTTCGACGCCGTTGTCGAGCAACTGCACCTTGCGACCGATGTAGCTTTCCACATCGCCCCGGGAGAGGATCCAGTCCCGGCGCAGGGACGCGAGGCCCCGGGTCACATCCACGCTCGCCTTGGGGTCGGTGTAGGG
>JAYTQU010000003.1:0-10733 GCA_043746555.1 Pseudomonadota bacterium
ACGCGGACATCATTTGCGCGAAGTCGTTAAACACCTTCCCTTAGAACGCATGCTGATCGAGACCGACGCGCCGTACCTGTTGCCTCGCGATCTAAACCCGAAACCGACTTCGCGTCGCAATGAACCCATCTATCTAACTCATGTGTTGACGACGATTGCACAGTGTCGCAATGAAGATGCGGACCTCATAGCAAAAGCGACGACGGCGAACGCGGTCGCGCTATTTGGTTGGCCGCAGCTCAACCTTCACTAGTGGCCGGTTGCGCGTTTTGCTTGACGTGACTCCACACGTTTGCAAATGCAGCGACGACATTGCCGCGATTGCGATCGACCACCGAAAAATGATCGGTCAACTCGTCGACGCGCAGAACGTAAGTGGATTTTCCTTTGGGAAATTCGCTGCGCGTCGTGAATACCACGCGTCCATCGACCGGCGTGTTGGCGGCCAATAATTTCACGGCCGCAAGACGATCGTACAAAACGTGTTGTGGGTTGCGAAATGTGTAGCGACCCTTCTTGCCGATGGACGTCCACTGCACCATTTGATCGCCGCCGAAAATCGCCCCGGGTCGCTCCACGAGATCGAGCACCAATAGTCCACGTTCGGTTAGCAGCAAGTACTGAAGGAAGATATGCCCGTCCATGCCATTCGGGATCAGCACATTGCGTAGTACTTCGTACGCAATCGAATCGATGGTGCGCTCCATTTTTTGCAGCGCTTGACGCTTGCGCCAAATAATGATGACCCAAGTCAGCAGCAGCGCAACGACAACCGCGCCGGCCGCCGGATACGTCCAGCGCGGAATCTGCGAAAGTTCGCTCATGCCGGCAACCCGCCGCGCAAGGCGTCAAGCGTCGCAGCGATTTCGCTTTCGTGCCTCGGCAACGTCAACAATTTTGCCAGCGCCTCGGGCACTGGAATTTTTTCACCGAGCAGAGGTTCGACAATATCGTTGAACTTGGCAGGATGCGCCGTGGACACGATGACCCACTGCTTATTCACCGCGCTGCGAATCATGGCAATGCGTCGATACACTTCGGCCGCCACTGCTGTATGCGGACACCAAATGGCCCCAAGCGATTGTCGGTCGAGTTTGATACGCGCGCGAATTTGTTCGTCGCTAACCGAATCGGCAGTGACTTGCAAACGGAGCGCGTCGATGTCGGGGAATAAGGCGCGTAGCCGCTCCATGTTGCTCGGGTTGCCGACGTCCATCGAATTCGCAATTGTCGCGACGCTCCGACGCGCTTGATAGTCGCCGCTCTGCAAGAAATCGCCGACAGTACGATTCGCATTGGTCGCTAATACAATTTCGCCGATCGGCAAGCCCGAAAGCTTCGCGAAGATACAAGCCGTAGCGTTGCCGAGATTGCCGCTCGGTATGATGAAATTGGCTTTGTCGCCACGATCGCGCCAAACCTGCAAACTCGCCTGCGCGTAGTACACCATCTGCGGCAACAAGCGACCGACATTGATACTGTTGGCCGACGACAGCTCATGGGACTTCTGCAACGCCGGATCGCGAAATGCTTCTTTCACCATGCGTTGGCATTCGTCGAAACTGCCGCGTACCGCTAGCGTATGAATATTCTCGCCCCAGCAGGCGAGTTGTTGCGCTTGACGCGGCGCGACCAGTCCTTTCGGATAGAGCACGCCGACCTGCGCCCACGGCCGCCGAAAAAACGCCGAGGCCACTGCCCCACCGGTATCGCCGGAGGTGGCAACTAGAATCGTGAGTTTGCGTTTCGCGTTTTTGCGAATGCGTTCCAAACTCGCCGCCAAAAATCGCGCGCCAAAATCTTTGAACGCCGCCGTCGGTCCGTGAAACAACTCAAGTACATATGCGGGTCCAGGCGTTCCGCTCAACCGCACCAACGGCGCCGGAAAATTAAAGGCGTCGCGACAAATCTCGGCGAGATCGCCTGCCAGCACATCACCCCGCGCAAACGGCGCGATCAAACGTGCGGCCAAATTCGCTAAATCGTTCGCGCCGTCGAAATCGGCTATTGAAAATTGCGGAAAAGATTCCGGGATGACTAGTCCGCCTTCCGACGAAATGCCCTGTGCGATAGCTTGACTCAACGTCACGCGTGTTGACGGGTCGCGAGTACTAATGAATTTCATTTGAATAGCAAGACGGCTTAGACAATTCGCATTAAGCGATCACTCGGGCGCCATTTGCGTCGAGCGCGCTGATCCATGCATCGCTTTGCAAATTGGCGGTCGCAAAACCCGCGACCATCGCATCGCGAATTCGTTCGGCATCCGGCGCTTCGCACCAAGCAAAAATGGTGGGTCCGGCTCCGGAGATTGAGCAGCCCAGCGCGCCATTTTCCATTGCGCCCTTCTTGACGGCATCGAAACCTGGAATGAGCACGCGACGTTGCGGTTCGATGATCACGTCTTCCAACGATTCCCGAATCAATTGTAGGTCGCCGGTGAAGCAGCCCGTGAGAAAACCTGAAATGTTCGCCGTTTGCCAAATCACATCCGACAATTCGACTGTCTTTTTCAATATCTCGCGTGCGGCGCGCGTGCTCAACATCATGTGCGGATGAATGAGTACAGCGCGAATGGTGGGCGGCACTGGAATTTGTTTAACGTTGGGATTATCGACGCCGACCGTCAACACCAAACCGCCGTACAACGACGGCGCTATGTTGTCGACATGTACCGAACCGCTTGCCACTTTCTCGCCGTGCATTGCTGCCTTGAGCATACCGAGTCGATCGAGCGGTTTCGGCAACAATGCATTGGCGGCGACCACGGCCGCGACCGCCGATGCGGCAGAGCCGCCGAGACCCGAACCAAGCGGGATTCCTTTTTCGATCGTCAACTCGAAACCAAAATCGAGCTTCTGATCGCGAATCATACTGAGCACCGCCATTCCGGCCGTGTTCTTCTGGGCATCGAGCGGCAAATCCTTCACAATGCCGGTGATCGCGGCGATACGCACTATTGGCTCGTCAATGCGACGCGCTGTCACGCGATCGCCGATTGCCTGCACGCTGTGACCCAACACATCGAATCCAACGGCGACATTACCGACGCTCGCAGGCGCAAATGCGGTGGCGGAATTTTTTGTCATCGTCAAATCCTGGCTCCTCAAATCTTGGCTCCGAGATACGCGCAAACACGCAACAAGTCGGCGAATACTCCGCCGGCAGTTACATCCGGACCCGCGCCTGGACCTTGCACGACCAATGGGTTTTGGTTGTAACGACTGGTGGTGAAACGCACGACGTTATCGGTGAGATTGATATTCGCGAAGGTGTGCGAACGATCAAGTTCAACAAGACCAACGGCTGCTTTTCCGGATGCCGCATCCAGCGAACCCACATAGCGCAGCACTTTGTCGCGAGCGCGCGCCGCCTGCAAACGCTTCAGCATCGGCGCATCGAACTCCGGTAGATGCGCGAGAAATTCATCCACGCTGCACTTGGTTAGCGCGGCCGGCACCAACCCTTCCAGCTGTACGTGGGACATCTCCAAGCGCAATCCCATCTCTCGTCCCAAGATCACAATCTTGCGCGCAAAATCGATACCCGACAAATCATCGCGGGGATCAGGCTCGGTGTAGCCCTTGGCTTTCGCGTCGCGGACGACGGTGGAGAATGGCTGTTGGCCGTCCCACACATTAAACAGGTACGCGAGTGTTCCGGAGAGAATGCCTTCAACACGCCGAATCTCATCGCCCGTTTCGCGCAAATCGCGCAGTGTTTGAATGATCGGCAGGCCAGCGCCGACCGTCGCTTCATATAAATAGTGCGCCCCGCCATTGCGACGCGACGCCTGCAAACGATCGTAGAAAGCCATCTCGGCACTGTTCGCTTTCTTGTTGGGCGTCACCACATGAATGCCCGCAGCCAACCACTCGGGATAACATTTCGCCACCTCCGAACTTGCCGAACAGTCGATGATGATCGCGTGCGGTAAATGATCGGCGTGCACATGCTCGGCGAAGCGCTTGAGATCGGCCGTTTCAGAACCGGATTGCAGCGCATCGCGCCAATTGGTTATTGCGACTTCGGATTTTGCGAGATGCATTTGCTTGGTGGTGGCGATACCGCGCACTCGCAAATCCAATTTGAAATCGCGCGCCAGACGCTCTACCTGCGACGCCAATTGGTCGAGTAACGCGCCACCGACGACACCGGGTCCGATCAATCCGATCGACACCGTGTTCGGCGATAAATAGAAACTTGAATGCACCGATCGCAATGCGCGCGCCGATTGCTTGCCGTCGATCACTGCGGAGATATTTCGCTCCGATGCTCCCTGCGCAATCGCGCGCACGCTGACGCCGGCATTGCCGAGTGCACTAAAAACTTTCGCCGCGACACCATGCGCGCCGGCCATGCCGTCGCCCACCACTGCCAGAATGCTGCACGATTTAGTGACTTCGACACGCTGAATTTGCCCTTGCCGCAACTCGCTCTCGAACGCCTGTCGCACGACGATTTCCGCTTGGTCAGCTTCGATTTCCGGAATCGCAAAGCAAATGGAATGTTCGGAACTTCCTTGCGAAATCAGAATGACCGACATGCCATGATCGCGCAATGCGCCGAATAGGCGCTGCGCCGTTCCGGGCACACCGATCATGCCTGCGCCCTCCAAATTCACGAGCGCGACATGATCGATGCAAGTAATGCCCTTGACCATCAATTGAGATTTCGATTTTTCGCAAATAAGCGTGCCCGGTTCCTCGGGGGCAAAAGTATTTTTAATCCAGATCGGAATGCCTTTCTTCACGGCCGGTGCCATGGTTTGCGGATGAATCACCTTTGCACCGAAGTACGCTAACTCCATCGCTTCGTTGTACGAAAGCGAATCGATCACGGTGGCATCGGGCACGAGACGCGGATCCGCGGACAACACGCCGTTCACGTCGGTCCAGATCACAATCTCACGCGCGTTCAACAAGGCGCCGAAGATCGAGCCGGAAAAGTCGCTGCCGTTGCGCCCGAGCGTAGTCTGCAATCCTTTCGCATCGCGCGCAATGAAACCCGTGATGATGAGAGTTGTCGGACCCGCTTTCACGAAACGATCGCAATTCGCTTGGCTTTTCTCCCAGCGAACGCTAGGGCCGAGCGAACCCCATTCGACGGTGATGACATCGCGCGCATCGAGCCACTGAACATTGGGACACTTGCCGCGCTGCTGCAAGTAGCGCGCGAACAAACGCGTGGACCAGATCTCGCCGTATCCTGAAATCAGATCGCGAACAATTTGCGAACCGGAACGAATTAGACGCACGGTTTGCAAAATACCGGCGATGTCGCGGCAATCTAGTTCGAGTTGCGCCACGTATTCATCGCGCGAGCCGTCCATCAGAAGCGCATCCGCAATTGCAACGTGTCGAGCGCGAACCGCTTCGATTTGACTTGGAACCGTATCGTCTTGCTGTTCGGCCGCAGTGATCAAGTTGAGCAACACGTCGGTCACGCCACGACACGCCGACAGCACCACGCCCAATCGCTCGGCCGGATCGGACTCTAAAATTTTAGCGACGCGCTCCATGCAGGCCGCGTCGGCCACGCTGGAACCGCCAAACTTATGAACTCGCCACCGATCTTTGGGCCAGGGTTGCACGAAATCGATCTCTTAATCGTATTAGCGCAACCGGAACGGCGCGCAGGACGCGACACTTTACTGGGCGGTGAGTAGGCGAGCAAGTTGGGCCTGGTATGACGGCGATGCCGAGCGGGAATGTCGGTGACGAACTACCCTGCTTCGTCGAAGCGACCAAAGGCCAGTACGGCGTTGTCGCTCGCCGGCTCGACAACTCCCAGACGCGCAAACTTGAGCGTTGCGGACGCATCGCCCTCCATCGGCGGCGCGATGGCGGGATTTAGATAGGTAACACGCGCCGGGCCGACTTGAATCAAATCGCGATGTTTGAGTAGCGCACGCACGGCCCGCTTGCCATTGACGAGGACGCCGTTGGTGCTGCCCAAGTCGATCAGTAAGTCGCGGCCTCGCCCGTTGACACCCGGTTCGCGCACGATCAATGAGTGATAACGGCTCACAAACGCGCTGTCGATGCGCACATCGGCCAATTCGCTCCGGCCGATCAAGATGCGCGTGGCCATCAGCGGTACGACACTATCGGGCAGCCCTTGCGAGGTCACCAGCAACAACGCCTGCTCTTCTTTGGTGGTACCCGGTGGCGAATCGGCAATCGCTTCGATACGTGTCGCCGTGGGAACGATCGACAGTTCTTCAGCCGCTTGTGTCAGCGCCTTTGCCGAAAGACGCACATCGCCGAGTTCCATCGCAACCGACAGCGCGCGTTCGCAAAGACGATTGATGGCCCGAGGAATCCCCGCAGTGTAGCGATGAATTTGAGGCGTGAGCGTCGGCGGCGCGAGTGCGTCGGGATCGTGCGCACCGGCCGCGCGTAATCGATGCGCCACGTACGCGGCCACTTGATCTTCGCTAAAACTCTCAATGCCGATGCGCGGAGTGCGACCTTGCGCGAGTCCCGCCATGCGCGGCGAATCGACAATCAAGTTGAGCGCATGCCCGCCTAGCAAAAGTAATTTTACGATCCGCTTACCGTCGTAATTCAATTCGCCGATCAACCGCAGCTCCTCAAGCACAGCCGGCTTCAACGAATGGACGCCTTCCACCGCCAACAGGCACAGGCGATTTTGATTAAACTGATGCGTGAGAAAGCGGCTCAATAACCGCCGGCGGTCGGTGCGATCCGCTTCGTTTAACTCCATCCCGAATTGTTTCAATACTTCGCGCAGGAATTCCTGCGGGTCCGCCGCATCGCTACGAACATGAGCGAGCAACACACGCTCATCGAGATCGCTCAGCAGTCGACGAATCAGCAATGACTTGCCGATGCCATCCTCGCCCGTCACCGCCGCAAGATTGGCGCGCGACCAAAGAAGCTGACCGATAAATCCCAACGCGCGCAGATGTTGTTGACTGGGGAAGAAATACACATCGCTGACGTCTTCGGCAAACGGCGGCTCGCGAAGGCCCATCACCGCGAGAACATCGGCGATCGCGTCCGACCCCGCATCGGACGAATCGCGCGATATCAACTCCGACCCCGAATTCTTATGGTCGGGGTCGGAATGAACGATGGTGTCCTCGAGTTGGCGCATGGTCTCCGGCAACTATTTTTCTAATGTGCCGGCACTGGTATCTCGGCGCTGGGACGAGTCGACGGCATGGCCAGAGTTTACTCAAATCTGCCGATCTGGGAAGGCTCTGTTTGTGTTGTATTTCGCGGACAGTCGCGCCGCGTTTCGAGCGCCTCGCGAGCCATGCGATGTAAGCCCGCGCGACCAAACCGGTTGCTCGCAAAAAAATGGTGGGTCCGGACAGGATCGAACTGTCGACCAACTGGTTAAAAGCCAGCTGCTCTACCGCTGAGCTACGGACCCGAAAATGAGGCTACGGACGGTAGGCTCTAGGCTGTAGTTAGGAACAAAGAGTGCAGCAAGTGCGGCTCTGTCTCTGGCCTACAGTCCAGCGCCTACAGCCTGCTCAAGAGGGCGCGCATCATACCCGATCGTTTTGCGAATCACTATCGCTTTGCGCCCTGTGCGCGGTCGAAACGTAGCGCGTCGGATCGAGAACGCCCGCCGCTCGAAATCCCTCGCGTCGCAAGCGACACGAATCGCAGCGACCGCACGCCTCGCCCGCGACTGTCGCCTGATAACACGAGACGGTCATATCGAAATTCACACCCAGTTCGGCACCTCGTCTAACGATGTCGGCTTTCGATAGCGCAATCAGCGGCGTGTGAATTTTGAAATGCGATGCTCCCTCCACGCCGGCTTTAGTTGCTAGCGCTGCCAATTTTTCGAACGCTTCGATGAACGCCGGTCGGCAATCGGGATAGCCCGAGTAATCGACGGCATTGACGCCGATAAAAATATCCGATGCCCCGAGTACTTCGGCCCATCCCAATGCCATCGACAAAAAAATAGTGTTGCGCGCGGGAACGTAGGTGATCGGGATACCCGATTGCGGTGTTTGCGGCACGTCGATCGCGAGATCCGTCAGCGCCGAGCCGCCAATACCCGCGAAGCCGATCGTCATGATGCGATGCTCACACGCACCCAGCGCTTTCGCGACGCGCGCTGCGGCGTCCAACTCCGCGCGATGGCGCTGACCGTAGTCGAAACTCAGCGCATGACAGCGAAATCCTTGGCGCTGCGCCATCGCAAGCACCGTAGCCGAATCCAACCCGCCCGACACTAACACCACTGCGTCTCGAATCTTTCCCATTTACTTTCCCGCCACATCGCCCCACAAAATCTTATGGAGCTGCAATTGAAATCGCACCGGCAAGCGATCGGCCATGACCCACTCGGCCAGCTCCGTTGCGTTGATTTGTTTCGCGCTTGGACTGAACAGTACCATTGCACGATCGGACAACGTGCGGTCCGCCACTTGCGCACGCGCCCATTCATAGTCGACGCGGTCGCAGATGACGAATTTGAGTTGATCGTTCGTTGTGAGGAGTCCGATGTTCTCCCATCGATTGCGTTCGGCCTCGCCACTTCCCGGCGTTTTGATATCGACTACCCGTACCACACGCGAATCGACGTGCGATATATCCATCGCGCCACTAGTTTCTAGCGAGACGCGATAACCGGCATCGCAAAGAGCAGTGAGGAGCGAAACGCAACCCTTTTGCGCGAGCGGTTCGCCGCCCGTGACGCACACATGCCGCACACCGTACGACGCGACCTTCTCAAGTACTTCTGCTTGGTCGCGCCACTCCCCGCCATAGAATGCATATTCGGTATCGCAATAGGTGCAGCGCAGTGGGCAGCCTGTCAACCGCACAAACACTGTCGGCCAGCCGACCGCATCGGCTTCGCCTTGGATGGAGAGAAAAATTTCGGTGAGCTTGAGGCGCGACATGCGACTATTGTGCCTCATCCCCTGCTTCCGATGCTGGCGACGCTTCCGTTGTCGGTGCCTGCAATGTTATTTTTGCGCCTTCGATTAAGGTGTTCAACGCCGGCCATGACTACGATCAAACAAGACGACGTGATTCAAAGCGTAGCCGACGCGCTGCAGTACATTTCCTATTACCACGCACCGGATTTCATCGCTGCGATGGCGAACGCCTACGAGTTGGAGCAAAGTCCCGCCGCGAAAGACGCCATTAAACAGATTCTGGTCAACTCACGCATGTGCGCCGAAGGGCATCGGCCAATTTGCCAAGACACCGGCATCGTCACTGTCTTTGTCAAAGTCGGCATGAATGTTCGCTGGGATGCGTCGATGAGTTTGGAGGACATGATTAATGCAGGCGTGCGCCGCGCCTACAATCATCCAGACAATGTCTTGCGAGCATCGATCGTCAACGATCCGGCGTTTTCGCGCAAAAACACCAAGGACAATACGCCGGCTGTGATTCATACGGAACTGGTGCCGGGCAATGAGTTGGAAATTTCCGTTGCCGCCAAAGGCGGCGGTTCGGAAAACAAATCCAAGATGGCGATGTTGAATCCGTCGGATTCCATCGTTGACTGGATCTTAGAAGTGGTGCCGAAAATGGGCGCGGGCTGGTGTCCACCCGGCATGCTCGGCATCGGCATTGGCGGCACCGCGGAAAAAGCGATGGTGATGGCGAAACAGTCATTGATGGATCCGATCGACATTCACGAAATCCGCGCGCGCGGTCCGCAAAACAAGATCGAGGAACTGCGTTTGGAATTGATGGATAAAGTCAACGCTCTTGGCATCGGCGCACAAGGATTGGGCGGACTCACCACCGTGCTCGACATCAAGATCAAGGACTATCCGACGCATGCTGCATCGCTACCGGTCGCCGTAATTCCTAACTGCGCCGCCACTCGTCACGCACATTTTGTTTTGGACGGCAGCGGTCCGGCCAAACTCGATCCACCGGATATGAATACTTGGCCCAAATTAACCTTCACCGCCGCGGCCGATGCGACGCGCGTGAATCTCGATGCGCTCACGAAGGAACAAGTCGCCGCATGGAAACCCGGTCAACGATTGCTGCTCAACGGAAAAATGTTGACGGGCCGCGACGCCGCGCATAAACGCATTCAATCTCTGCTCGAAAGCGGACAGGGTTTACCGAGTGGTCTCGATTTTACCAATCGCGTGATTTACTACGTCGGCCCAGTCGATCCGGTGCGCGACGAAGTGGTCGGTCCTGCGGGTCCGACTACCGCCACGCGTATGGATAAGTTCACCGAGATGATGCTCGCGAAAACCGGACTCATTGCCATGGTCGGTAAATCCGAACGCGGACCCGTTGCAATTGAATCCATCAAGAAACACAAAGCCGCCTATATGATGGCCGTCGGCGGCGCGGCTTACCTGGTTTCCAAAGCGATCAAGGCAAGTCGCATCGTCGCGTTCGCGGATTTAGGGATGGAAGCGATTTACGAGTTCGATGTGCAAGACATGCCGGTTACCGTCGCGGTCGATTCCACCGGCACGTCCATGCACGACACGGGACCGAAGGAGTGGTCGCAGAAGATCAAAGGCATTAAGGTGAAGTCGGCGTAGCGTCAACTAGGTTGCCTTTACGCTCAGCATAATCTTACCGATGTGCTGACTTGACTCCATCAACGCATGCGCCTTCGCCACCTCGGCAATGGGAAAGATCGCATGAATCACCGGTGTGACTTTACCGGCTTCCAATAACGGCCAAACTTTCTCGCGCAACGAATTGGCGATGGCCGCCTTGTCGGCGACGCTGCGTGGACGCAGCGTC
>JAYTQU010000004.1:0-14343 GCA_043746555.1 Pseudomonadota bacterium
CGGCGAAGGCGCATGCGCGGCCACACCGACAACCTTCTTGATGGCGCCGACCATTAACGGCAACGATCACTTTTCGCAATGCAGTCTCGGCATCATTGAATCTCGCGTTCAAACGGCAAGTTGCTTGATCCCGATTCCGCTCGCGGATATTTCCCTGCCCGCGAGCCTGGGCGATTACCACGCCCTGTTGAATAAATCATTCGCTTGGTCGATTTCGGCGAGCAACATAGGCAACGCCGAAGCACTCGGCGCGAATATGCAAATTACGGTACCGCCGGCGCTCACCGTGAGCGATGCGAAAGTTGCCAATGGAACCTGCACGGTCGGCGCAGGCGTTGTTAGTTGCGATTTTGGGACAATGGCAATTCAAGAGACGCGCAACGTTGAATTGACACTGATCGGAACGCAGACAGGAACACACTCTCTATCCGCTACCGTCGGTTCGCGCACCGATATGAATGCCGCGAACAATGTCGCAACCGGTACGATCCGCATCGATCCGTCCGCCGACGTTGCAGTTTCGCTAACCATGCCAAGCACGGCAATCATCGATCAATCGCTCAACGCGACATTCACCGTTGTGAACAAGAGCAGCGTTACAGTTCAAAATTTGACGGTGGAAATCGTTGTTCCAACCGGCTTCGCGGCGACGGGAACGACGTTACTGGATGGCGTCGCGTGCCAAGTACAATTTCAAACGATTCTGTGTACAACGGCTGAACTTGCCGCGGGCCGAACAATAACAGGATCGCTCGCGCTCGTCGCGCGGGAAGCGGGCACGCAAACCTTAACCGCATCGCTTAACGGCAACTTTGACGATCCGAACCCGCAAGATAACGCCGCTCAACAATCCACCACTGTGACCGCGCAACCCATAGTCAGCGCGGCGAGCGCACCGCCAACGAAATCCGGCGGCGGTGCAATGAATCTAACTCAGCTCCTCGTGCTGCTGATTTTGTTCAGTGTTGCTCGTCGATACTCTAACCGAAGATCGCTACTCATCATCCTTGCGCGATAGTCTCGATGGCTGGCGGCCTTCGGCAAACGACTACAACAATAGCATTCGCCACACTCATATTGCGCCGTCTCAAGCCAATATACGGACCGTGCCGATTCCAATATCCTGGCATTCGCCAATCTTATTTTTGCCCTCACGAACTCTCCCAATGCCTTCGGAAGCTCCACAAGCTTTGTTGTTCGATCTCGGTGGCGTGCTTGTGGACATCGATTTTGATTTAGCTATTAGCGACTGGGCGCGTTATTCCTCGATGCCGTTCGAAGAGCTGAAGATCAAATTTCAAGTTGACGATCAATACAAGCGCTATGAGCGTGGCGAGATTCAAGCGGACGAATACTTCGATCACGTCGCGACAATACTGAAGCTTGCGGCGTCGCAGGAGCAAATCGCTACGGGATGGAACGCCATCTTCGTCGGCGAGATAAGCGCAACGAGACTGCTCGTCGAAGCAGAACGCCGCTCGCTCCCGTGCTACGCGTTTACCAACACGAATGCTTCGCATATGGCCTACTGGTCGACGCGATTTCCCGAAATCGTCGCCGCATTCGATCGCATCTTCGCCTCCCATCAAATCGGCCTTCGCAAGCCAGAACGAGCGGCTTTCGAATACATTTGTCGCGCCACCGGCATTTCGGCTGGTTCGTTTATGTTCTTTGACGACCTTCCTGAAAATATTCACGCGGCTTCGAATACAGGATTTCAAACGACGCTTGTACGCTCGCCGGACGACGTGGCCAACGCCTTACGAGGCACGAGAGCCGGAGCGAATGCTCAAAGTTGTGAATGAATGAGTCTTAGTCCTTGCAGTTGTCAATACCGCCGCAACCCTCTTGAATACCGAGTCAACTGCCTTCATATTGGCGGCACTTCTTTCAAATCCGATTTTCGACATTTACACCTTTACGAAGTAATGAATTTCAAGGATTACTACCAAGTCATGGGCGTGGCTCGCGATGCGAGTCAAGACGACATCAAGCGCTCGTATCGAAAATTAGCGCGCAAATTTCATCCCGACGTCAGCAAAGAAAAGGACGCCGAGGAAAAATTCAAAGAGTTGCAAGAAGCGCACGAAGTACTCAAAGACCCGGAGAAGCGCGCGGCGTACGATCAACTCGGACAAAATTACAAGTCGGGACAGGATTTTCGTCCACCGCCCGATTGGGGCCAAGGCTTCGAGCATCGCGCGAATTTTTCCGCCGGCGGCGATGCCGAGTTCAGCGATTTCTTTTCGTCGTTATTCGGTGCGCGCAGTCCCTTCGGCGGAGCGACGCGAGGTCACGAGAATTTCGCCGCTAGCGGTCAGGACCATGTGGCGAAGATTGAAATTCCTTTGGAGGAAGCGTTTCGCGGCGGCGTGCGCACCATCGAACTTAAATCGCCAGAGCTTGCGGCCGGCGGTCATGTCGTTGTAAAACCACGCGCGCTGCGCGTGAATATTCCCGCAGGCGTGATTGAAGGCCAACAGATTCGGCTTGCCGGTCAAGGTAGTCCAGGTATGGGCGGCGGCCGCGCCGGCGATTTGTATTTGGAAATTTCATTCCAAGCGCATTCGCTTTTTCAAGCACAAGGTCGCGATCTCACGATGACGTTACCGATCGCGCCGTGGGAAGCGGCGCTCGGCGCCAATATCGCCGTGCCGACGCTAGCGGGCACGGTTGACATGCGCATTCCACCGAATGCAAAAGCGGGACAGAAACTGCGACTGAAAGGCCGCGGTTTGCCGGCGTCGTCCGCCAATGGAGCAGTCGGCGATCAGTACGTGGTCCTGAAGATCGTGGTGCCGAGCGCCGATACGCCGCGAGCGCGCGAGTTGTACGAACAGATGCAGAGCGAACTGAACTTCGATCCGCGTGCCGACCTGGGAAAGGTTTAGGGACAAGTCATGAATCGCATCGACGTACCTACCATCGACGTCCGCACGATAGAAGTACTCGACGACAATGCGCCGATTCCGCTCGGTGAGTTAATCGCCGTGACGCACATCGAGCGTTCTTACTTGGTCGAACTCGTGGAGGTCGGTATCGTCTCGCCAACCGGCGACAACATTGAGCAATGGACATTCCTACGCAGCGATTTGCGCCGCGTCGTGATCGCGCAACGTTTGATCGCGGATCTCAATGTCAATGCCGCCGGCGCTGCGCTCGCACTCGATTTGCTGGCCGAACGCGACTCGCTCCTGCGTCGCATCGACGAAATTGCCGCGTTCGTCGACGAAAGTTAGACCAAACGACATCCTTTGTGGCACCTCTCTTTTCGCGATGAGACGTCTGCGATCCTCAAAACTGGAAATTGTTTCTTGACGCGCAAAGGGCTTAAGCGCCAGAGTCAATCGCGTATTTTGACCGTCGCACCCGCGGGTGCGAGAGCCTTCCGTGAGTTCTTTGCCATCGATACGACAACGCGTACGCAGGTCGTACGTAATTTATGATCGCAGCGACTCCGACGGATCAACTATCATCAAACAGCACTCTGGTCGAACAGCCATCTGGCCAAACAGCAATCTAGAATGACAAACAATAACCCCGCGCGACGCGCCCTTAATATCGATGCATCGGAACATGCTCTCAGCCTCGCGCAACAAATTCTGCTGGCCACCGACGGCACCGTTACCGATCTCATTGCGCTCCTAACCGGCGAGACGATCAACGTAACGAAAATCGCGCAGACAGTAACGCGCCGGATCGCGCCGTCGGAGCTTCGATGCGCCGGCGAAGCCGCACTCCTGTGTCGCAAGATTCTCTTGCGCGGCGCAAGCAAAAACTATTTGTATGCCGATTCTATATTCGTGTTCGAGCGCCTTTCAACGTCGATTCAAAATCAACTGCTCGAAACCGATCGACCCATTGGACTCATGTGGAAAGAAGAACGCCTGGAGATGTTCCGCGAAATCGTCGATCGGCGAATCGAACCCTGCGCGGAGATTGCTCGGTACTTCGATTTACCGGTCACGTCATTGTTTGTATCGCGCACCTATCTCATTCATCAAGCCGGACAACCGCTTGGCTCGATTACGGAGAAATGGCCGCTGAGTTGTTTTCGCGACTAGTGAAATTTCTAGTCGTCAAGCTGTACCGCAATCAACTTCCCAAGTTTCTTGATGCCCTCTTGAATCTTTTCCACCGGCACGGTTACAAACGATAAGCGCAGCGTGTTGCGCTCGGGCGTTCCGGAATAAAACGGCGCGCCTGGAACGAAGGCGATATTGTTGGCGATAGCCTTTTCAAGCAGCTTGGTGCAGTCAATTTGCTTGGGCAATGTGACCCAGATAAACATTCCACCCTGTGGCGCGTTCCAATGCGCTTCTTTTGGAAAGTACGCTTGCAGCGCATCGAGCATGGCGTTGCATTGCTTGCCGTAGAGATCGCGTGTCGTCGGAATGTGCGTATCGAGAAAACCATCCTTGATCACTTCGTACACGATGCGTTGCGTGAAACTCGGCGTGTGCAGATCGGCGGCCTGCTTGGCTTGCACTAGCTTTCGATAGATTGCATCGGGCGCAATCACGTAGCCCACCCGCATCCCGGGCGACAAGAGCTTCGAGAACGAGCCGGTGTAGAGCACACCCGATTGATTCATCGAAAATAGTGTCGGCAGCTTATCGCCGCCATAAGAAAGTTCGCCGTAAGGATCGTCTTCGATCAGTAACAAGTCGCGTCGCATGGCAACATTGACGATCTCGCGACGACGCTCCAAACCGATGCGTCGACCGCTGGGATTCTGGAAATTTGGCAACAGATAAAAGCCGCTCGCACGATCGGCGGCGAGCAATGAAAGTTCATCGACAATCGGACCTTGATCGTCGCAGGGCACCGATACGAATTTCGGTTCGAACAACGAGAACGCCTGCAACGCGCCAAGATACGTCGGCGTTTCAACTAACAAATTGCGATCTTTTTCCACCAGCACTTTCGCGATCAAGTCGAGCGCCTGTTGCGATCCAGTCGTGACCAATACATTGTTCGGCGATACTTTCGCGCCATCTCTGGAACAACGCGCGGCAATCCATTCTCGCAACAACGCATAGCCTTCCGTGGGTCCATACTGCAACGCAGCCTCTGGATCGTTCGTGAGGATTGAATTGCACGCCGCGCGAATTCTCTCTACCGGAAACGTGGCCGGCGACGGCAATCCGCCTGCAAAGGAAATAACTTCCGGCCGCTCCGTGACCTTTAGAATTTCACGGATTGCCGAGCTGGTAATCTTTCGCGCACGAGAGCTGATGACCCATTCCATAAGACTGTACCGGGTAGCGAGAACGATGCCATCTTACTAGCCCGAGCTCGACTCCCTACAGACGCAGATCTCACTTGAACGATACGATACAGTGCTATCTACACGGCTATTCGACGGTTACTGTCGCTAGGTTATCGTCGGAATTGCGGTCGATACGCATATTGAAAGGATCGACGCCGACAAATTTCGGTTCACGATCAACCACAAACTCGACAGTCTGCTTCCCGGTCTTCATCGTGCGCCGTTCAAGCCGAATGACGGAATCGCGTCGATAACCTTTCTTTCCCGGTTCGGCCGTAAAGACGCCGACATCGAAAGGCTCCAACAACGGCGCTTCGGTTTCCTTGCCTTGACCGTTGGCATAAAGCTTCTTGCCTTCAACGACAAAGGTGACTTGGTATTTTCCGTTGGGCAGCTTCTTTGCCTTCGCGTTGGTAGCCTTCATATCGTAGAGGGTGATCTTTTCGAACAGGTCGGTGATGAGCGCGTCGTGCTCGGGACCTGCTAGTGCGCGCAGGTTGCGCAGAAAGTCGGTCGAGGAAGGATACGGCGCGGGCTTGAATGCATACTCCGCTAACAAATTTCGCAAGGCCTGATTCACCACGTTTTCACCGACGATTTCCTTGAGCCAATACATCGCGAGCCCGCCTTTGCGGTAGTGAATATAGCCTTGATTCTCCACGTGCGCTACCGGCAATTCTTCCACAACCTCCGTACCGCGATTGCTCAAATAGCTATCCAGTTCGGTTTTGGGAAACTTTCGCAGTTGTTCCTTGCGGTATAACTTCTCCATCACCAGCAACGCCGAGTACTGTGCAAAGGTCTCCGATAGCAGCGTCATACCTTGCTTGTTCGCGCCGATGATCTGATCGCCCCACCATTGATGCGCGATCTCATGCGCAGTCATGTAAGTCACCAAATCGATCTGCTCGTCGCTCTTGGACTCGTCGTAGTTCTGAACAAAACCGATGCCCGCGGAAAATGGAATCGTGTTGGCGAACGATTGAGCGAATCTTTCATAAGTCGGAAATTCGACAATTCGCGCTTGACGGAATTGATAGGGAGAGAAGATTTCGCTATATAGGGCCAGTGACACCTTCATCGCGTCGAGCATGCGCTGCGCGTTGTAATCGTGAGGTGGGTAGTAGTACACGGCAAGCGCGACCGACTGCCCATTGTTTCGAATCCAGGTGTCTTTCTTTACCGCATAGCGCGCCGATTGAATTGAAAAATAGTGGCCAATCGGCGCATCGGACCGCGTGACCAACGTGCGACGATTGCCCGCAACGGTGTCGCTCACGGTGTAACCTGGCGCGATCGGTGTTTGGTCCGCATCGGTGGTAACAGTGAGCCGCGCATTGACCCAATCGCTATCGTCGCGCAGATAGTGGTGCGCATTAGCGAACATATCCTCCAATTTTGCCGGACGCAAATCGACAGGCAATCCATACTTGCGACGCTTGCCGCGATCTTGCAGTAGATCGGCGCGACTCATACCAATGAACGGCGCAATTTCCGTGTTACCCACAAACGTTCCATTGTCAACGACGCGAGTTAGATTCTCTTTGTTCGCGAAACCACGTTGTTCCAAGCACGATGTGAACCGCAGCGTGCGTTTTTCACGGGATTGCATTGGCGTGGCGAATGCATAGATGCGGTAGTCGAAGTCTGAATACTTGTGGCCCAACGATGCGCCGCCAATCTCCAGTGACTGCATTTTTAGCGGTCGCTTCCAGTGGACGTGTACTTCGGTCAGCGGTTTGGAGTTTCGGTTCTCGATGACGTATTGGCCGCGAGTCGTCACACGCGCAGCACGCGGTTCAATGTTAACGTTGAGTTGCACATCCGTTATGGTGGGTTGCGGGAGTTTCTCAAACTGCAGCAGTGTTTTTTCATAGTTGGCCGTCCATTCATCGACCATGGCGCGCGTCACGGGGAAGTAGTGCACGCCACGCGACTCGGGAACGTCAATCATGGATCCGAATGCATTCAGCATGCCCATGGCCAGCAATACAAAGAACGCCGGGCTTTTGAACACGAAGCGCATATCAAACTGTGAAATGGCGATCAGTTGCCGCCAGGAGGATTCACTGAAAGACGAATTGCTGCGAGCTGATCCAACCGTATCGACAGCCTTGATAGGTTGCGGTTGCGGATCTTCAGCTAGCGTTGCGGCGGCGGCGACGTTCGCATTGACGCGCTTTCCGGCTTCATCGAAGCGAAACAATCTATAAGCCAGCGCAAAGAGAGCGACAGCGACACCGGTTCAGATCAAGCGGTTGTACAGCAGCACGCCGGCAAAGCGCGGTAGCTGAGTGTTGCGATCGGCCGCCGTCCAATAACGCGTGGCCTGTTCGAATGCGGTGAGCGCAAACGGATCGCTTAAGGAAGCGGCGGTTAATTTTGTCGGATCGCTCAATAACGTCTGCGCGACAAAGAACAAAACCAAAAACGCGACCGCGTCGACATAAGTCCACATCATCGATCGAGTCGCCGTGGCCAGCGCGAAAAATCCCACGCCCAGGGTTAGCGTGGTAGGTGCCGAATAGACCAAGAATGCGAACAAATAATGGGTGATGAACGTCGGACCCAGTTTTTCCGGATCGAGCCATGGCATCCACGAACCGATCATAATGGCGAGCGGTACGCCGACCATGACAGTCAATGCGACCACGTAAGCGCCGACGAAACGCCCGACTAAATAGTCGAACTTACCGATGCGCGTGGAGCGAATGATGGCGGCGAAACCGGATTCGTCATCGCGGATGACGACATTGGCGACGAACGCCACCAATACAAACACACCGAGGACCTTCATGATCCCGGTGGTTTGAAGAATGGCAAACGGAGAATTGACGCTGACGTTGCCGATCGAACCGATATGGATGTGCTCGTTGGCCGTCGCGCCAAAAGTCAGCAAAAAAGGAACAACGCGAAGCCGACAAAGAACAACGGCGAGCACAATTGATAGCGCACTTCGAACGCAGCGATCTTGGCAAGCAAGCATGCACTCCTCCTAAGCCGCCGCTTTGTTCGAATCGGAATGATTGCGAGCGCTCACCAGCGTAGCGAAGTACACCTCTTCTATCGAGGGTGCTACCGGCTCGAAACTCGTCTCGGGTAGCTGATCCGACTACACATGTATCATCGTCCGGCCGCTGCTTAATCGTGCCGAGATCACGTTCAGTCGTTGACGATATTGTTCGACCAGCGAGCGATCGACAATTTTTCGCCAGATTCTGTCCTGCAGGGAAGCGAGCAATGCGCCGGTCGCGCCATGTTGAACGATGCGCCCGTCGACAATGATCGCCATACGCGGACATAGATCCGTCACGTCATCCACAATATACGTAGAAAGAATAACCACCACATTCTCGCCAATCTCTGCGAGTAGATTGTTGAAGCGATTGCGTTCTTCAGGATCGAGCCCCGCAGTGGGTTCGTCAACGATAATCAGTTGCGGTTGACCGAGTAAAGCCTGTGCGATTCCACCGACTCTTTGCGCGGGCGCGCGGCAGTCATTCCTTTGAGCACGGCAAGATGGTCAAGCAACTCTAATGCCGACACGCGCGGATACACGCCAAAATCCTGAGGCAGATAACCAAGCACAGCTTGCAATTTTTCCGGTTGCGCCACCGCGTCGATGTCGCCAAATCGAATACTCCCCTGCGACGGCGTTTGTAGTGTGGCGATGCAACGCATCAGCGTGGACTTACCCGCGCCATTGGGTCCCAACAAACCGAACATACCGTTTGGAATGTCGAGCGAGCGGTTATCCAATGCTCGATTGCCATTAGGGTAAATGTGCGTGACGTTTGCTAGTCGCAGCATGGCTGACCTACTTATTGAGATTGGAACGACAGGGGGCTGCTCGGGGGTACTGCCGTGTTTAGTCGACGGTCGGCGCTAAAAGGTTGCGCGTAATTCGCAGATCGCTTCCATTCCTCGAATCGTCGCTCGGGGCCCTCCCGCCCTTCGTCTCGCTGGTTCTTACTGATCAAACTCTCCCTTTGCTCGCTCGACGCTTGATCGTCGGCGGATAGATCCACCAAGTCGCGAACACCGCCAGCCCAAACAGCGTATACGCGAGTATGAATACCCACGGCGGTGCGTCGTAATAGAGGAGCCGTTGCAACCAATGCTCGATGAAGCTGCCGTCGTAAGTCGTTTCGCCGGCGCGTTCACGCAACCACATCTCCAACGAGGTGAGCGGGCAGACAATGTTAAACCACACCTCGGCGACCACGATCGAAATCGCCGCAAGATGCGCGAGCCGAAACCAAAGACAATTCACCCAATGCCATTTGCAAAGGTTGCCGACGATCGCGAACACCAATCCCAAGATCACAAACAATACGATCGCGATGTGTGTGGTGAGAACGATATCGGCAAAGAACTGGTAAGGCATGAGCGTGCTCAAAATAGCGATTCGCCGCATTCAACGCGCATGAACATCACACTAGGGGCTTTCTGTAAGTACGAACGAAATGAGGACACGCCATCTTTCATCAGCCCTATTGCGGAGGATGAACGTATTTTATTCGCTCAGTAGCTGGAGATTCACAGCGCGCGCGCTTCACGAAGCGATCGCGCAGCCAGATCAATCGCCGAATTCGAATTGAGATCGCGACCACCGATGACACAGCTTACAAACAGAAACGCTCGATTGCTGCGCTGTATGTTACCGACAATCCATCGAATGACTCGCCCTGAAGTGTCGGTCGCACTTCCCGTCTTGGCGCTGACGATAGCATCTGCGGGCCACGGAGCATCGAACACATGTTCGCCCGATGCGTTCATCACCACATCGCGTGGCTGAATCAAAATTGTCTTTACGGCATCGATCGCTGATTTCTTAACGGGCAATTTGTCTTGGTACAGGTTGAGCAAAAACGTCTGTTGCTCTTCCGGTGTTATTCGCAGCGATTGGCCAAGCCAGAACGTCGTCAGGCCGCCGGTCGAGTCTTGGTTCCCGTAAGAAAATCGGTTCAAATATTCTTTCTCGCGGCCGGGTCCCAATCGCTCCGCAATGCGTTGGAAAAACCACACCACGGAGTAGCGCATGGCGGAGCGCAGCGTGTGATCGCGCCGCCAAGACTCGAAGGGCTGCGCCTTGCCGTCATAGAGCAGCTTCTCGTCGATACTGGAAATCACTCCCGAGTCGAGAGCCGCCAACGCATGAGCGATCTTAAACGTAGATGCAGGACTTACTCTTGTTCGACACGCGTCAGCCGGGTTCCGCCGAACTTGGCCGACTCCGAGTTCCCACAAAAGAAAACAAGATTCTGTTTTCGCCGCTGCGGAATTCTTTGGCACACTCTCGCTGACACAGGGCTGCGCAAATAGAAAGCCCATCGCGCCGAGCATGATCGTACTTCGAATAACGCCAATCATAAGTTATTTGCCAAATGACGAATTTCGAAATGACAACAGAGAAGCTCCCGTTTATCCCCTGCCGCCAATTCCGGTATCTCCCCGTAAAGAGAACGGCAAATGAATGGTCGACTAGCGCGCACGAATCATGTTTCCGTTCGACGTTCAGTGTTCGTTGACACAGACTCGAAATAACCCCGAGTCAATCGAGAGTAGTTGGTGGCCCAGTACGTCAAAATCCCCATCACGGGCTGAAATGCTGTCAGAACTGCCCACCATACGGGTCGGATGCCGAGAAAAACCCATTCTCGATTCTTGGCATCGCGATAGATGTATCGCGCAACGACCAATCCGATTCCGAAGTAGATAATCGGCCAAGCGATGGCAAAAACCAAAGTAATCGAACTCGGGATGACTTCCCATGAAGACGCGGCGATGCCATCTCTCGCTGCGGCAGCTCGCTCCGTACATTCTTTACGCTCCGTTTGATTGCTGATGTGCGCACAGACGAAAGTGGCATTGCGTGAATCGAGCGCGTCAGCCGGAGAGATCAGCATGAACGAAACAAACAAAATCAGAAATCGCATCGCATCTCCTTAGTATCCATCGATTGCACTTCAGTGGCCGGCCCACGGCGGCGCGGATTTTGCGCACGAAAATTGAGCGACGTCTTAGGGCGTCTTGGTTGGTCCACTGCATTCGTGGTTACGCGTCGTGTTCATGGGCGAGCCGACCACGGAGTAACCGTGCCGACAATAGCACTTTCTTGCGATCGATACGCACGTGTTGATTTAGACTGACCGCGAAGATGGTCCGCGAATGATTTCATGTAGAGAGGCCGAACCCCATGAACAAGAAGCATACTTCCAAGCGTACCCCCAAAGCTGACGTGCCCTATAGCGTGCGCGACAAAGCCGCAGTCCGGACATTTTGGGCCGGCGCGACAAAACACACCGGAATAACGGAATTGCGCGCGAAGCGTGGCCGGCCAAAACAGCCGGAGCACGAACTGAAAGAGCAAATTGCATTGCGGCTTGATGCTGATGTAGTTGCTTGGTATCGCAAGCTCGGCGCAGGTTGGCAAACGCGTATGAATGCCGTGCTGAAAGCTTATCGAGATGCGACGGTTTGATCCTGCATGTTCTTAGGCTCTAATCGGGATAGGGGGACATCTCGTCTGGCATCTTTTTCTACGAGACAACCGTTTGGGCCTTCATTGCTTGCGCAACTACTACGCCCTCTGCTGATGACCGCCATGGATGGTGGAAATGCAGCAATGCAGGAGCAGTTGCCGAGAACTTCGACGTCACGTGCCGACTCGTTCCAGATGTGTCACACGTCATATCCGGTTCTTGTTCATCGCCTCGCAACTTTAGCGTTGGACTCTTGACCGCCATCGACGGCGGAAATGCAGATATTGCAGGAGCAATATATCTGCCTCCAGACCTCAGCTCGCGGTGACGCCCTTGCCCTTTCGCTAACCTTAGGCTCTGCTCCTACCTGGTAAGTGGACTTGCACCACTCTAGTTTCGTGCCATGCCCGACACACACGCTACCGCGAACCCGCGCGCCGCTTACGGCGCGTCGTGCTTGAGCGGTTTTGTTGGACTCTGACGTAACTCAAAGGAAGGACTGCCGGTCAAGAGACCCGAAATGCTGATGTCTTCATCGACCATTGGCCAATGCATCCCACTGCCGTTCCCAAGCAATTCACATTTCGCGCGCTGGCGCACAGATGCGTTAGCTAAGCGGGGAAACCACGCAAGGGGAACAGATAATGTACGGCCATCCGTGAGGACAACCACCAGCTCATCTTCCGTACAATGAGCGTGCTCTGCACGAGGTTCACTTTTAAGCGCCAAAGAATTCATTCCAAGCCTCCACAAACATTTCAGCATTTTCCTGTACCAACCGAGACAATTTCGTCAGCTCTTGAGCAGGAAATCCCGCGCTCGAAGCAAGCGCGACCGGGGTTAGCCAGAATTTAGCCAAAGCACGCTCTCTTTGCACGTGAATATGTGCCGGTTCGTTGTTTTCATTGGAATAGAAATAGAAGAAGAAGAAGAACCGATATGGGCGAATTCTCAGGATTGTAGGCACTTTCTGTAACTCGTAGGCCCAACTCCCGTATTAACCGGTGTGCAAAAGCAAAGCAAAGCGTCGCTTTTGCACGTCAATGTTGAATGCGTTGTTCGGCTCTGAAACTGACCATCGCTGCGAGCCGAAGTGAAACAGCGACCAGGAAGTGTACGACAACGAATGAAAAAGCGCGCTGGTTCCGATGGCTTGAGTTTGACTCTGTTTGCGAAACGAAGCAGACAGATTTTCCGAATGCCGACAACGTTGGTGCTCTTTATCTCCGGCCAACGCATGAGTACGCGACGACGTTACTACCATTCCCACGACTGCGTGGACGCTGGAGGCAGAGTAAAGCATGGAGCAGTTACCGAAATCTCTTGAACGAGCGGATGTCATTGCGCCGCTCGGCGAACACGCAATATGATTTTGTGGCTTGATGTTTTCGACACGCATGAGTCTTAGTTGTCTTACGCCGAACGCCAAGAATAAAACGCTGGCGAAGCGCGTAGCGATTTGCCAGTCGGGTGGCCGAAGGCCACGAACATCAAGCGCTTGTTATGCCGCTTTAAGCACAGCGCGCCGAACCGACTGAGGAAGGTTTGCATTGATGAATATCTCTTCGGGGTAGAGGTAGTCCTCACCGGACTCATCGACAACGCGCACTTGTCCGTGCTTTTCGCTTTTCACGTCCGGAATGGACACATAAATCTTGCGGCGCTCGAGGGAAACCTCATAGCCGGAATTATCCAGGCAGATAACGAGACGACGCGATGACTTGGCCATGTGTGCAATACCTACAAAATATGTTTGATCTTAAATTCTCTCCGGCCTATTCCGGTTGCTTCGTACCAATGGACTTCAGCGCGGACGATTTCTCCATCGCTTAGACGCACCTCCGCAACACCTTTCCGCTTCCGCCACCGACCACGGCCATGCCGTTTGCGAAGACGCTGAAGCTCACGAATCCCAGAACTTGTCGCGATCGTCTCGATATCCGAAATGGCACTGACGACTTGGAAGTGCATAGATCGATACTTTCAAATTACGCGGAGAGATGCAACTTGATCTTCTTGATTGGCATGCCGAACGCTGCGGCTCAAGCGCCGCCGAACGAGGTGAGGGAACAAAAGCGCGTAGCGATATTGTGGTCATCTTGCAGCCGCTTGTTTTGTTAGCTGCTGACTCATGTATACAGACCAACAACTGCTAGGAGTGATACCACAAGTAGTAGTGGCCAACCTATATGTTTCCCTTTGGTAGCGGCCAAATTTACAAGCAGTGCAACGGAACAGGTTGAAATGGCAAATGCAATTGGTGCAACAGGCGGATAGGGTGTAAATGAATAGTAGATAGTCATCAAACCCATTAGCCCCCACGATGCGGCGGGCAAATGCCATACACCTCTTAATATGTTGCGAGATACCTTTGATCTTAGTACGCCTTGTACATTTTCAGCCGACAATAGCGGGCCAATCAATTGTTTTTCTCCAAGATAGCCATGAGCTACGCCGGGAATTATGGCCAATACGCCAGATAAAAATAGCCATGGATTCATGGGGTGCTTGTCTCCTACGTACAGCTAACGCTACAGCTAATGCGCCGCGTGTCTTACACGCGGTCGTGCATTGAGCTGTTTGTTA
>JAYTQU010000005.1:0-3115 GCA_043746555.1 Pseudomonadota bacterium
TGATAGTGGTTGCGACACCAATCAAGTTGGCGAATGCGATTCTCGGACAACTCGCGGAACGCAAACCGAGCGGCGTGATCTTCGACATAGGCTCGCTAAAGACGCCGCTGCGACAAGGGCTCAAAGCGCTACAAGCCGCCGCGTGTAAAGTCACGTCGATACATCCCATGTTCGGCCCGGATACCGAGTTGTTATCCGGAAGACACGTGCTCTTCATCGATCTCGGCTCGCCGGATGCGCTGCGCGAAGCGCAGACGATCTTCAATTCGACCATGGCGCAGCAAGTGGTGATGAGCTTAGACGAACACGATCGACTGATTGCTTACGTGCTCGGTTTGTCGCACGCGCTTAATATCGCGTTTTTTACCGCGCTTGCGAGTAGCGGCGAAGCGGCGCCGCGTTTAGCGGCGATGTCGAGCACGACTTACGATGCGCAGGCGGACATTGCCGAAAACGTTTCCAACGAAAGTCCCGATTTGTATTTCGAAATTCAGAATCTCAACGACTATGGCCGCGAATCGTTGCAAGCGCTGCGAGCTGCGGTCGAGCGAGTGTGGACTGCCGTGAACAACGGCGATCTCAAAGATTTCACGACGATGATGCAACAGGGCCGCGAATATTTAGCCGGTCGACCTCGAGAAAGATAATGGCGCGCCGCGATCTCGACAGTTCCGCCAACAACGAGACTCGCGAGCAAATTCGCGACCAAATTCGCGAACTGCGCGCGCGCATTGCGGCGTTGATGGAAGAAGCGTCGAACAACGAACGTCTGCTAAAAAAGACTCAAGAGCGCGAGATCGAACTCCTCAAGAGCGATAACCTCCCGCAACTATTCGATGTGATTTGCGTTCGCCAACGCGATATTCACGGGTTGGATGCCGTCACTCTGGTGCTCTGGGATCCGCAGCATGAGATTCGTCATTTGCTCATCGGCGACCACGTGCGACTCGATGAATTTCCCGGCGTAATTTTTACCGATAGCGTGGTGGGCATGGCACCGCAGTTCGCGACTTTTCAAAGACCTTGGCTCGGTCCGTACATGGGCGCCGATCACCAGTTGTTATTTCCCGGCGCGCACGACTTGCACAGCGTCGCGTTGATTCCGTTGTGGCGTCATGAACAACTGCACGGCACTCTTAATTTCGGCAGTAACGATCCGAAACGATTTACGCGTCATCTTGCCAGTGATTTTCTTTCGCACTTAGGCGTGACGGCGTCGTTCGCCGTTGAGAATGCCGTGAATCGCGCGCGTCTCGTGCGCAGCGGACTGACGGATTTTCTCACCGGTTGGCACAATCGTCGTTACTTGCACGTTCGCTTGAAAGAAGAGCTCACGCGCGCACAGCGGCAAGGGACGGGGCTCGTGTGTTTGTTGATCGATCTCGATCGCTTCAAGCAGATTAACGATAGGCACGGTCATCTTGCCGGCGATTTGGCGCTGCGCGAAGCAGCGCAACGAGTGGATACGCAGATTCGCGGCAGCGACGCCGCTGCGCGTTTCGGCGGCGATGAATTTGTGGTGCTGGCGCCGGCGCTCAATGCCGAACAAGCGATGATATTGGCTGAGCGCATCCGATTCGCGGTATGCGAAACGCCGATCGAAGTTGCGCCGGGTAGCGTGCACACGCTGACCGTATCAATCGGTGTCGCTGGTGTCACGCCATCGCGCGAGGAAGCCGACGTGAAGACCCTCGCCGAATCCCTACTCGCCGAAGCCGACGCAGCGCTCTATCGTGCGAAACAACAAGGCCGCAACCGCGTGGAATTAGCGAAGATCTGAACCGGTTCTGCGCGTTGGCAAAACTTAAGAGGGCATATTTGGAAATCCTGGCATGATCGCGCACAAGTAAGGTTGACGGTTTCGAGGTGTGAGATGTGTAGGGGTTTATTCGTTGGATGCGCCGTGTTGGCGATCTCATGCGTGGCGCATGCATCGGACTACCATGCATCGGACTACCATGCATCGGACTACAAAGTGCCGCGCATGGCGGAGGGTGTGCCTGATCTGCAAGGTAATTGGACTAACGTTACCGCGACGCCGATGGAGCGCAATTCGAAGTTGGGAATGCGTCGAACGTATACGGAGGCTGAAGTCGCGGCCATTCGTAAAGCGGCATTGGATCGTGTTGCAGCCGATGCCGCGCCAGCCGACCCAAATGAGGAGCAGAAGGCGGGCGCGTTGCCGCCCGTTGGCAATTACAATTTATTTTGGACCGAACGTGGCGACGACGCGCTCGAGATCAACGGCGAATATCGAACGTCGATGATCATCGATCCGCCGAACGGACGGTTCCCGCCTTTTAAGGCCGAAGCGATGGCGCGTCGCATGGCAGCGCGTTCCGGTCGGCCGAAGTCCGCCGATGGTCCCGAAGGTCGTTCGCTTGGCGAGCGCTGCATTTTGTCTTTTGGTTCTTCGGCCGGTCCGCCGATGCTGCCGACGATGTACAACAGCACGTATCAAATTGTCCAGTCGCCCGGTCTTGTGATTTTTCATGTTGAGATGGTTCACGACGCGCGCATCGTGCGCATTGGCGGCGTGCATCCACCGAAGGCGATCAAGAAATGGATGGGCGACTCGATCGGTCACTGGGAAGGCGATACGCTCGTGGTCGAAACCACCAACTTCAGGCCGGAGCAAAGTTTTCGCGGTACGTCCGAAAACGCGGTGATTACCGAGCGCCTTACGCGCGCGTCGGCGGATAAGATTGTCTATAGCTTCACGGTCAACGATCCGGAAACATTTACCGCGCCGTTCACCGGAGAACTGGCATTCAACAGCTATCCCGGCAATATCTATGAGTATGCCTGCCACGAAGGTAACTATGGCCTGCCTGGGATTTTGGCTGGCGCGCGCCACGAGGAAGCCCTAGCGGCGAAGAGTGCGGCGCTGAAGTAACCGCCGCTCGGCGCACATCGAGTCTGCTCCGATCATTGACCGCATGAGTTCTAGCCGGTACCGTCTGTGGGCATGGCTGATTTTATCGACGCCGACGGTTTTCGCGCCAACGTTGGGATCGTTTTGATCCGCGACGATCAGCGGGTATTTGTCGGTGGAAGACCCGGTGGTCGTGGGTGGCAGTTTCCGCAGGGAGGAGTCGGTCAACATGAAGCGCCG
>JAYTQU010000006.1:0-7686 GCA_043746555.1 Pseudomonadota bacterium
CTTGTCCTGATACATCACCAACGCCATCAGCGGTTGACTCCAAGTTGGCAGCTTTGCGAGTTCGCCAGTGAATTTGATTGTGGCTTCCGTCTCCACCGCGTTATACGCATCGCCGCTCCATGAATTGGTTTCATTGAATGCGACCGAACGCTCTACTTGAATAACGCGACCATCGCCGAGATCAACGTCTTCAGTCCACTTGCGTCGCGCAGGACCAAACGGGTCCCAAGCGATGTACAACGATACTGCTGCTACGACGACCGCCAAGCCTGCGACCATCGCGATGGTTTGTTTCTTCATTAATGCCATCCTTCGGTCAAGAGTAAGGCCACGGACACGGACCATCGGTGCCGGCCACGTGCAAAGGGGACTCGCATAAATGTTCCTCGTAAGCTCACAACACAATCGCACGACGACAGCCGCGCAACTCGAAAGAATTTCGGCGGGTGATTCGATTTCACCCCTTCTCGCATCCCATCATCTTGTTTGAAAAATGCCACCGGTACCGGAGTTGGGAAATGGGGATATCGGTGCATATCGCTAAGGAACTCCGGTGCCGGACTTGGGAAAATGGGATATTTAATTTCCGCATCTGACTAGCTCCAGTTGTTCACAAGCAAACGCCAAAGCACCACGCGCGCTTTCGTAGCAGTTCGCTTTCTTGAATCTTAAATGGATACTCATCCTCTCCGCCTCCCATCGTCAGTCAACTCGTGATGGTTGATTCTCTTGTCACACCCCGTTCCATGCGATCCGTAGTGTGCAAGTAAAGTGTCGCTCCAACTTTATAACAGTGTCAAGCGCAAATTAGTTACGCCGCCATCCGCCAATCCGATCGCGAAGCGGACTTCGCGTAGCGCCTACCTACCGCCCACAGCCAACAGTCTTCAGCCGTGTACCGATTGTGCTCGTCGTCTTCATAACTGCCGGTAAAACCAGCGAGTTCGTGGATGTCGCGACCGGTGCCGGTGGTGAGCGTGTCCATACCTGCACCGCCGACTAATGTGTCATTACCGGCCTCGCCATCTAATTGATCAACACCGTCACCGCCTTCGATGTAATCGTTACCGCCACCGCCCCAAATATTGTCGCTACCACTGCCGCCATAGAGATGATCCGCGCCCGCTCCACCCGTGATGGAATCATTTGTATTCGAGCCGAAAACAACTTGTCGTCCCGCACCATTACCCGTTGTAAATTGAACGCTGGTTGCCACATCTCGATACGTCGTTGCAACGCCGCCAGAACTTGAGGTGCTCGAAATGTTTTCCGTGTCTACCGTATTCCGTTGAACCAGAAGATTCAACATCGCCGTGCGATCAGCAAGCCATTGATCGGTGATGTTGGCTTTGCCTGCGGCGCGGTCGGCCGGAGACAAACTTTGATCGGCTTGCCACAGCGCGTAGAGATCGGCGTGCACGCCGCCAAGCGTTGCGTTCAAGGTGTCTTGATTCGCGGTGTTAGTACCTCTGAGAACTACGGTACTCAATGAATCGAGTGCAACAAGCGCGGAGAATTCGGTCTTGGCTTCGGTTGAGAGGATGCTGCTTGGTGCGCTGAATTTGAGTTGTCCGGCAAGCGAGGTGAATGCGGCGCTTTCCGAAAGTTCTTTGATGTACGCGTGATAAGCCTCGCGAGCTAACCCATTCCCGTCAGCATCGTCGACGAATGTCGGTATCACATCGAAACCCAAGAAGGCGCGACGCAAACCATCCAGCACACCTTCCAACGATGCAGCCATTTGGTTAGAACCGGATTTAAACAAAGCGTTTGCTCGATCAATCGTCATCGTAGAGTCGAGCGTCGCCATCGCGTTGGCCAGCGCCAACGAATCGGTCAGCTTGTACATGGCATGGTTGGAAGCGCCCGTGCTTTCCTCATTGAATAAACTTACGCGCTGTCCCACCTGGCTGAACCAGAACGTATTGGTGGTAACGTTGATGCCGTTCTCGGCAAAGTAGTTGGTTTGCTTGCTGGTATTTGGAAACCTTCCTAAACCATAACCAGCCCCTAAAACCGCTTCATACTGCCGAAATACAAATTCGCTGCCGGACGCAAATCCCGCGCTGTTGAATGTCGAAGTATGGGTAACGTTTGCCTGCACGCCCAACAGGCGGGTAAACGCTGAAGCTAGATAACCGCCCAGACTGTGGCCATCCACTTCTACGCCGCGCGCGATATCCGCCGCGGAAATTAAACCTGCGCCGGCAACAGAGGCGGCCACCACCGGCTCGTAAGTGACAGTCGGTTGACCATCAGAACCGATTCCCGCAACCGAATTGATTGTAATCTGCCGGGCCTGTTGTCCCACAGGCGTGGTGATTTTCAGCCACCGGTTGATCATGTCGACCACTTGCGCGCCGGCATTGCCGGTGAACGCTAACTGCACATCGGCCAGAAAATCTTGCGCCCCCGTAGTTCCCTGCATGGACACATACAATTTACCGTCACTCTTACGCCAAACTGTTGCGTCGAAGCCGGAACCCAATACATCGTCTGTTTCAATGTGGGTGACGACGGTGAAGTTGTCGGATATGTAGCGGGCGATGGGATCGGTCATTTGAACTGCGAGAAGCGGTTTTAAATCACCGCCAGTCGTTCCGTTCACAACAAGACCATTCAGCGCGTACGTGGCATCGGCGAGCAACGCATTGATATAAGCGTCGTTTATGGTGGTCATAAAATTACTCCTGTTTCCTAAAAACCGCTTTAATGTGGTATCGATCTAGCCAGCCTTGAACCGACTCGTCTCCAAAAGGACCGCATGAGCTGTCGAATAATAATGGAGCACCCGTTTCAGAAATGCCGAGCATACGCATCAGCCAACCGCCCTTCGATTGATATCCGTAGAACATTAAAAGTTGTTTGCCAGATGCCGGATCGGAGTAGGTTTGCTTCAGCGCCATTGTTTCCAAAATGGTTCCGCCAACTGGCTCATAGTTACTATTAGTTACTAGTAGAGTTTTATCAGCGATCGCAGCAAAATCCGCTTCATGCCGACCGTTCCTCTCACACAGCGATTCAAACTGATGTTTGCCAATCAATTCATCCGCAAGCGGCGCAACCAGCAATATCGGAAACACCACCACGGCGCTGACCATTCTCAAGGGCCATGATTTAAAACGACCCGCCAGCCATAGCGTGATGGCAATCACTACGATCAGCCAAATGATCGCCACACCGATTAATAAGAGACCGCTCATGGTTGGAAACCCCGGTACCGCACATAGGAAAATGGAAATCGATGCAAACGCCGCATCAAAGAAACCGGTGCGATATATTTCACCCCTTCTCGCATCCGATCATCTTGTTTGTAATTCATTCTCGTCATACCCAATTCCGTAATCCGTGGTGTGCGATTGAAGTTTCGATCTAAGTTCGTTGCCGTGTCAAGCGCGATTACGTTGCCCATCATGCATGCAGACTGCTCATGCTTTCTTGCGTAGCAATTTTCCCTTGCCACGCTTTTGAACTACTTTCTTTTGAAGGGCAAACAAACGCTGACGCACCGCCTGCGCTTTCGTAGCAGTTCGCTTTCTTGAATCTTAAATGGATACTCATCCTCTCCGCCTCCCATCGTCAGTCAACTCGTGATGGTTGATTCTTTTGTCACACCCCGTTCCCTGCGATCCGTAGTGTGCGAACGAAGTGTCGTTCTGAGATTGTTACGGTGTCAAGCGCTGTTAAATCGTATCGCCCGAATCACGCCGCGAGCAAAACCACTGAAGGCGAAATCGAACCGATGTTGCTTTCGCTGTGAGACCGTCGTCCATTGCCGCCGCCGACTTCACTCTATAGCAAATATGCCGCGCGACTTCGCTTATCAGCCCGCAGCTCGTCTGCTTGGCAGACGCGCACCTTGCAAGTCTTTGGCAGCATACAACGCCTCGGGAGAAATGTCGACGCCGTTCGGCCATGCCACCGTCGCAGCTTCGACAAAAAACTTCTTAAAAAAGGCTGGCTTTTTTAATGGCTCAAATACCGGGCCTTTGAACCATTGCGACATGTCGATCAATTTGTGCGTTCCATCGTCAAAATGAATCTCAAGTAAGTAGCCGGAGACATGCTTTGCTTTGACGACACCTGGTAAATAATGAGTCTTCATCTGTTTACTCCAATGGGGCAATTCGAGATAACGGCAAACCGCGTTGTCCATTGTTCCAATTTGTCAGCAGCTCGCGCTGACGCTGTGTAGCCCAAGTCTTGATAAGGCGGCTAACGGTTCGGGAAGAAATTTCCCCACGCAGCAAGTTGCCGTTGAAATCAAACGTAGCCCGCTGTCCCTGATATTCCGCATGGAAATGCGGCGGGCGATGGTCGCCAAAATACATGCGAATAATAATCCCGAAGAAATTTGCGATCTGCGGCATCTTAACCATCTCGACTAAGTGACAGCCACGGCGCTGATTTGGCAAGCCAGTTTCTTGCATGTCGATCGGCAGTGTCAAGTATCATCAAAATAAGCGTGGTGCGCATAAGTACCTCGCAAGCTACTAAGTGAACATCGTAGCATCATCGCATCAATCGTCATTTTACAAACCGCCGACCAGCGCGGACATTACAAAAAAGGTCCGGCGCAGGAATCTACGATTGCATTGAAAAGCATGCGGGAAACGTTTGGTGTTGAAAGTCGCATAGACGTGGTGCAACGTGAGGAACACGGTGCCGGGCACGCAAAAAGGGGATATCGGCGGAACGCAGCCATCAAGTGTATATTTTCCGCATCGTCCATTCTCCGTTGCTCGCAGACAAACGCCCTGCGCGCCGAGTGGTTCGCCGCAGTTCTCTTAACTACAATTGGAATGAATTTTCATCCTCTCCGCCTCCCATCGTCAGTCAACTCGTGATGGTTGATTCTTTTGTCATACCCCAATCCCTGCGATCCTTGGTGTGCGCCGCGAGTGTCGCTCTGAGATTATTACCGTGTCGAGCACGAGCGCACGATAGCCCCCCCCATCGACTGCATGCGAGAACGGGCGAGATCGATCAAGCACTATTGGCGCGGCTGCCAATCTTGCAACCGGACAATCTGTCCCAGCTTTCGACTTGCCCGCCAATATCTATCGTCGGCGGTCACCAACGTAGCGCCGGGCATCTCCAGTGCGATGGCATGATAAAGAGTAGCGAACAGATGCTGGCGAAGATCGATCGCCAACCGACACGCTTGTTGCAAAACGAGCGGATCGTCTTCGATGGGAATCGCCATGGCTTGCAACAACGTCAAGTCGTCTATCGCAGTGATAGGACTGATTCGTGACAGCACAGCGCCCACTTCCAGCAACTAGTGCGTTGGCCGCACCGCAGACTCCGTACCTTCTGCGATCCGTTGCATCAGATGCGTTGCTTGCTCGGTGTCCGACTCCCGTTCTGGACCGTTCAACAGCCATTAGACTACGACGCTCGCATCGACGACAAGCGTCACGTACGCCCCGATATACGCGCCGAGCGAATATTCCGATCTTACATTTGGCCGAGCGCGTCGTCGTTTGGTCAATAACCTAAATAGCTCGGTGCGTTGCTGCTTGTGTTCCAAATCAGCTACAGCACGCTGCATTAAATCCGCTATCACTGCGCTCTTACTGGTGGACTTAAACGCACGATCGAATGCCTTCTTAACTTCGTCCGGCACACTGAAATTGACCGTCGCCATACTCATCTCCGGTTGTTGAAACGTTCAACAATACAAATACGATCCGAGCCACCGCTAGCGTCAAGCCTAAATCGAGGAAACACCGACGCTGGCGGACAAAAGTGACCTAACAAGGCCGTATCCCGAATACTGAAGCAACACTTTAATTATTATTTCCCGCACGCTTCATCGCTCTCTCCCCGCTTCGCTTGCCACCCTTTGCACAGGCGACAGCAGGTATTCGAATACCGTTCGTTGATCTTCGATGATCTCCGCGCTGACTTGCATACCGGCTGCGAGCATGAGAGTTTGGTTTGCGGCGCGAAGTTGTTGCGTATTGAGTGCGACGACTGCCTTAAACGCTAACGTTTGCGCATTGGCTTCTTCCGACGATTGTTTCGAATCGCGTTGTTGCGCGTCGGCACCGACGGTTTTGACAACGCCGTCGATCATTCCGTATTTTTGAAAGGGATACGCCGCCAACTTTAAGCGCACGGATTGACCGACGCGAATGAATCCAATGTCTTGGTTATCGATCATCACTTCGGCTTGCAGCGGTTCATTCGCCGGAACTAAATTGAGTATCACGGTTCCGGGTTGCACAACGGTACCGACCGTAGTCGTTGCAAGATCTTTCACGATCCCGGCCTGCGGCGCACGCAATTCAAGTAACCCTTGTTGATAATTTAGTTTGTTTGCATCTTGCTGCAGGCGTGTGATGCGTGAAACCGTTTCCATGCGTTGTTGATTCAAGTCGCTGGCGTAGGCGCTCTTGAGTTGCGCCAATCGCTGATCCTGCTGCACAAGCGATGCGCTGAGCGCCGCAACCGAGGCGCGTTGCGATTCCAAGTCTTGCGCCTTCTCGATCGCATCACGCCTTTTTTCCTCGGCCTGAATGGAGCCAACCAAATTCTGATTGGCTAATTTGTCGAATGCGTCCGCGGAACGTTGATAGCTTGGCAAGGTCGCCGCCAATTTGTGCAACACTTCGCGCGCCGCGGCAAGCTCGTTCATCATCCGTTCTCGCGCCGCGGTTTCCTGTGCGATTTGATCCAGGAATGCTTGCCGATGAGATTGATACTGGGCTTGCACTTGACTGTAAAGTGTGGGGTCGTCGCTAATCATGCGTTCGAGGTTTCGCGATGAAAGCTCCGCCTCGACGCGACGCAATTGTAATTGTGCGGTCGCGAGTTCGCGCAGCGTGGCACCACGATCTGCGTTATTCACTGTGGGATCCATGCGCACGAGCACTTGATCCTTTGCAACCGCGTCGCCATCGTCGACGAGAATCTCGCGGATCACACCTGCCTCTGCGGGCTGCACGATTTTTACGTAGGTCTCGGGAACGAGTCGCCCCTGCGCAACGGCAACGATGTCGAGATTGGCGATCAGGGTCCATACCACTAGGACTCCGAATAATGCGGCAACGCTCCAGAGCACCACGCGAGTGGGTCGAGTCGGTTCTCTGGTTGCGATCTCGAACAATGCGCTGCGGATGCGCACCATTAAGGGTTGTGTTTGAACCACGGCGTTCATTGCCCCTCGCCCGCGCTGCGCGCGAACTCTCCTCCAAGGGGCGAGGTGACTGGGATCAATTTATCTCCTATGCGCACCACTTGATCCACTTGCAAACCTTTTGGCATTTGATGCGCGATAAATAGAATCGTCGTGCGGCCTCTCAACGAATTGATAGTGCGCGCGAGTTGCTCCGCGGTGTGTTGGTCGACGCTGCTAGTAGCTTCATCGAAGAGCAGAATCTTTGGGCCCTTGAGCAGCGCGCGAGCGATCGATAATCGTTGTCGCTGTCCGCCGGATAATCCCGCGCCGCGTTCACCGATTTCGGATTGATAGCCTTGAGGCAATGCTTCGATTACGCCATGTACTTCCGCCATCTTGCACGCGACGGTTACTTGCTCGAAGGATGCAAATGGATTCGCCAACTTTAAGTTATCGAGAATAGTGCCGGAGAACAGCACCGTTTCTTGCGGCACAACACCGAACACCGAACGCAACTCGTTCGAAGACAATGCCGCGATGTCGATGCCGTCGATGCGGAT
>JAYTQU010000007.1:0-2406 GCA_043746555.1 Pseudomonadota bacterium
AAATTTCAACGGGACTCCGCCGTCATGAGCGACGTCGAGAAGAGCAAATTGGAGCGTGAATTGCGCGAAGGGCAGCGCGATCTCGAGCGTAAGAGCAACGAGTTCAAAGACGACGCCAATCTGCGTCAGAACGAAGAAATCGGTAAATTGCAACGAGCCTTGATCGCCGAAGTGCAGACTTTCGCCAAGAACGCCAACTACGATTTGATCGTCGGTCAAGGCGTGCTCTACGCGAAGGATGCGCTCGATGTGACTAAACCGGTGCTCGCCGCCATTCAAGCGAAAGCGCCGAAGTCTGCGCCTGCTGCCGCTCCTACGAAGCCTTAACGAAGGTTGTCGGAATCCGCCAGGCAACCTGTTTCGGACGTGGTCTCGGAAATAACGTGGCGCGAGTAACGTCACCATGAAGTCCAAGCCCCTGAAACCCGATTCATCGCAGTCTGGCGCATCGCAATCCGGCTCGTTGAAGTCCGGCTCATTGCAGACGGAAGTCGAGAATCGCATCGCGGGTTCGTCCACGTTCACGTTGGGAGAACTCGCGGTGCGTTTCGGCTGCGTGCTGCAAGGCGATAGCGACGCGCGCGTCGCGCGGGTTGCTAGTTTGCAGGATGCGACTGCGGACGACGTCGCATTTGTCGCTAGCGCAAAATATCGACGCTTTCTGCCGACCACTCGCGCCGGCGTGGTGATACTAGAACCATCGGCGGCATCGCTGTGCCCCGTCCCCGCATTGGTCGCAAAGAATCCCTATGCGGTGTTCGCTCGAATTGCCGCGCTGTTGCACCCTCCCGCGCCATTGACGCCGGGCGCACATTCATCGGCTGTGATTGCTGTTAGTGCGAAGATCGATCCGAGCGCCCAAGTCGGTCCGTTATGCGTGATCGGCGCCAACGTAATTGTTGGCGCGCGTGTTGCGATCGGCGCAGGCTGTATCGTGTTAGACGACGTAAATATCGGTAACGATACGCGCCTTGTTGCGCGAGTGACGGTATGCGAACGCGTGACGATTGGCGAGCGCTGTCTATTGCATCCAGGCGTCGTGATCGGCTCCGATGGTTTCGGCAACGCGCCGGACGCGGGTGCCTGGATCAAGGTCCCGCAACTCGGCAGCGTGGTTCTCGGCAACGATGTGGAGATCGGCGCGAATACCACCATCGATCGCGGCGCGATAGGCGATACGGTGATCGAGGATGGCGTGAAACTCGACAATCAAATTCAGATCGCGCACAACGTTCGCGTCGGCGCGCATACCGCGATGGCGGCAGGCGTTGGCATCGCGGGCAGCACTACCATCGGTAAGCATTGCATGTTTGCCGGCAAGGTCGGTATCGCGGGTCAACTTGAGATTTGCGACGGTGTGATTCTAATGGGCCGCGCGACTGTCAGCGGCTCGATCGCCAAACCGGGTTCCTACTCGGGTACGCTTGGCTTAGAAGAAACCGGCAGCTTTCGACGCAACGCCGCGCGCTTTCGGCAACTCGACAAGATGGCGAAGCAATTGCAACGTCTCGCTGCGAACGGCAATGCCGAACGCGACATTGATCAGTCCGACACCGATCGGTCCGAATAGATTACAACACAAGTCTAGACACAAACTCATGACAGATACTTCGCCACCAATCGCACCGATGGATATCCCGGAAATCATGCGCCGCTTGCCGCATCGCTATCCGATGTTGCTGGTCGATCGCGTGCTCGAGTGCGTGCCGAAGCAATCGATTCGTGCGCTCAAGAATGTCACCTTCAACGAATCGTTTTTTCAAGGTCATTTTCCCAATCGTCCGGTGATGCCGGGCGTGTTGATGGTGGAAGCATTGGCGCAGACGGCGGGCATTCTCGCGTTCGTGACCGCCGGTGTGTATCCCACCGAGAAGACGCAAATCTATTTTGTCGGTTTGGATAAAGTTCGTTTTCGCCGTCCGGTTGTGCCGGGCGATCAGATTATTCTCAAGGCGACGTTGGAACGCGCGCTGCGCGGTATCTGGAAATTCTCGACCGTTGCGGAAGTTGAGGGCGAGGAAGCCGTGAGCGCGGAGATGATGGTCGCGCCGGGAGATATTTAGCATGGCGATTCATCCGACCGCCATTGTCGCAACCGATGCCAAAATCGCGGCCGATGTGGAGATCGGTCCGTATTCCATCATCGGCGCGTCCGTTGAAATCGGGACGGGATGCATCGTCGGTCCGCATGCGGTCATTAACGGTCCAACGCGCATTGGCCGCGAAAATCATATATTTCAATTTGCTTCCATCGGCGAGGCACCGCAGGATCACAGTTACAAAGGCGAGCCGACGCGGCTGGAAATCGGCGACCGCAACGAGTTTCGCGAATGCGTCACGATCAATCGCGGGACGACCAAAGACAAAGGCGTGACGACTATCGGGTCGGATAATTTGTTCTTGGCC
>JAYTQU010000008.1:0-3063 GCA_043746555.1 Pseudomonadota bacterium
GGCGAAGAATGCGGCCGGATAGTGACATTTGAGATAGCTGGAGTAATACGTGAGTAACGCAAAGGACGCCGAGTGCGATTCGGGAAAACCATACTCCGCGAATCCTTCGATCTGTTTGTAGATACGTTCGGCGAATTCGCGCGAGTAGTTTCTTTCCAGCATGCCGTCGATCAACTTTTGTTCAAATCGATGCAAACTTCCACTGCGTTGCCACGCCGCCATCGAGCGGCGCAGTTGATCCGCCTCGCCGGGCGTGAATCCCGCTGCGACAATCGCTATCTGCATGACTTGTTCCTGAAAAATCGGAATACCGAGTGTTCGTTGCAATACCGCTTTGAGTGCATCGCTTGGATAAGTAACCAATTCTGGATGACGACGATTGCTCAAGTAAGGATGCACCATGCCGCCTTGAATGGGCCCCGGACGAATGATCGCCACTTCAATCACCAAATCGTAGTAATTGCGGGGCCGCAGACGCGGCAGCATGCTCATCTGTGCACGCGACTCGATTTGAAATACGCCCACCGTGTCTGCGTTGCAGATCATGTCGTAAGTCGGTTGATCGTCGTCGGGAATATCGACAATGCATTTTGGCGCGGCATCGACGCTCTTGAGAAATTCGAAAGTGCGGCGTAGTGCGCTCAACATGCCGAGCGCCAGCACATCGACCTTTAACAAACCGAGCGCTTCTAAATCGTTTTTGTCCCACTGAATGATGGTGCGTTCCGGCATCGCCGCGTTTTCGATCGGCACCAATTGACTGATCGGTTCGTCGGCAATCACAAAGCCGCCGACATGTTGCGACAAATGCCGGGGAAAGCCCTGTAGTTCCCTCACCAAGAAACAGAGTCGTTTGATAACGCCGGCGTCGAGTTGCATGCCTTGCTCGATGAGATGATCGCGAAACGCTTGCCAGTCGTCCCAGTAGGTTTGCATCTTGGCAAGTTGCTCGACGGTATCGAGCGGCAACCCGAGCGTTTTGCCGACGTCGCGGATTGCACTGCGCGTTCGATAAGTGATCACCGTCGCGGCAATCGCCGCGCGCTCGCGGCCGTATTTGTTATAGATATATTGAATGACTTCTTCGCGACGTTCGTGTTCGAAGTCCACGTCGATGTCGGGCGGTTCGTCGCGCTCCTTGCTTAAAAAGCGGCCGAACAACAAACCGATTTTGGTGGGATCGGCGGCGGTGATGCCGAGAACGTAGCACACCACGGAATTGGCTGCGGAACCTCGTCCCTGACAGAGAATTGCCTCGCGTTTTGCATAGCACACGATGTCGTGGACGGTAAGAAAAAAATGTTCGTATTTGAGTTCCGCAATCAACGCGAGTTCGGCTTCGATTGTTTTTCGAATCTCTGCGCTTTCTCCCTGCGGCCAGCGCTCCTTGACTCCGATCTCGACAAGATTGCGTAAATGCTCCGTGGCGTTTAAACCGTTTGGCGCCAGCTCATGCGGATAGCGATATTGCAGCGATCCCAGCGAGAACTCGCAACGCTCGGCAATGCGCAGCGTTTCATCGAGTAAGTCGCGAGGATACAGCGATTGCAAATCCGCGAGGTTGCGCAAATGTCGTTCGCCGTTAGGAAAGAGTCGATAGCCTGCGTCTTCTAAAGTGCATCCATGGCGAATCGCGGTAATAGTGTCTTGCAATACTCGACGTTCGCGAACGTGCATGTGCACATCGCCCGTTGCAACGAGCGGTAGCCCGATCTGAGCGGCAAGAGAACGTAAATCGGTAAGACGTTTCGCATCGCTTGCATTGCGATGCAGTTCCACCGCTAGCCAACAGCGATTTGCGAATCGCTCGCTAAACCATGCAGCATGCGAGAGCGTTGGTTGTGATGACGGCATCCACAGCGCCAAGCATAGATCCAAGCCGGATTCGAAATCGGCACGCGTGAGTTGATAAGCGCCTTTGGCGGCTCGACGTCGGCCCAAAGTAATGAGCGCGCAGATCTGCGCGTAGGCGCTTTGCGTGGGCGCGAGCAACACGACATGGAAATCGTCGGCGGTGTTGAATTCGGAACCGATAATCAATTTGAAATTCTGTTCTTTCGCCGCTTCATACGCGCGCACCGAACCCGCCATGGAACATTCGTCGGTAATGGCGAGCGCTGAGTAGCCTAAGCGTTGCGCTTGTTCAACCAGTTCGCGCGGATGCGATGCGCCGCGCAGGAAACTGAAATTACTTAAGCAGTGAAGTTCTGCGTACATAGGTGAGGTGTGTGTTGCAGTTGGGTGATCGTCTTCCGGAACCGCCGTAAATACATCCCTGTAGGCTCCGCAAAATCATCCATGATTTTGATGGTTCCGGAAGACGATCACCCAACTGCAACATTGGCGAAGTTGGTGTGAGTGGTGTGATTGAGTGTTATCCACATAAACCATGTAGAAACCATTGATCGCTTTTGTGATCGCGAAAAACCCAGAAGCCCGCGCCGTTGTCGTCGCGTAAAAAGTAGTAATCGCGTTTTACGTTCATGCCGTCCCACCAACCGCTTTCGATGCGCTCGGGGCCGTTGTACGTTGCAATAGGAGTGGGGATGCATCGCGGTTCGGCGAGCAGCCATAAAGGGCGTGGCGCAATCGTGGTTTTGGTTATGGTTTTAGTTGCGGTTTTAATGGGAGTGCTCGAATCGGAAACTGCCCAGGCATTCTCCGGACGATGATCTGCTGCGAGTCGGTAGTGACGAATCGCGCCTTCGCCTAAACGCGCGGTGAGTTTGTCGAACACATGTTGAAAGTGTTCGACGTGCTGTTCGGCAGTGGGGAACATGCCGGTCTGTCGAATGACCGGTTGGGTGAAGTGATCCGCTTGCAAGCGAAGCTCGATGACCGGTGACGTTAACGTCAGACGTTCCAAGCGTTCGCGCACGATGGAAAATAATTGGGCCGCGCGGCGCTCTGGCAGGGAGAGGCCGATGGCAACGCGCGTCGATCCTTGACGATGATGAAGATGCAAAATGAAACTCTGTACGCCGCTATCGATCGCGCGCAAATAACCTTGCAGTTCGTACACCATGCGTTGCAGTGGAAACAACAGTGCTTCGCTACTGGTCA
>JAYTQU010000009.1:0-5108 GCA_043746555.1 Pseudomonadota bacterium
CGCTCGAATTCGAATTTGAACGCGCTACCTTGATAGGTCGATTCGAGCGGTGCTTGGCCGGAAACAATTAGTTTAACGTTGTGGTCGTAGAATTCGTCCACCAGGGAAATAAAGCGGCGGGCTTGGTCTTCATCGCGGACGTTGAGCGTGGGCACGTCGCTGAGAAGCAGCGTGTGATAGCAGCGGGCGAGTTCGATGTAGTCGTCCTGACCCCGCGGACCGTCACAGAGTTGTCTAAAGGTAAACCAAATCACGCCGTTAGCGCGGCGCTCGGCGTGAACCTTGCGATGGTTGAGGACAAACGTCATGTTGGCATCGCCCGTTTCGCCCGCGCACGCGTCGAAGAAGCGGCCGAGTGCATCGGATGTCGTGGTGGCGTTGGCGTCGAACCAGCTTATCGATTTTTCGAGTAGCCGCAACCGATAGTCGACGCCCGCGTCGACGTTTAGCACTTCGGTGTGTTCTTTGATCTGTTTAATGGCCGGCAAAAAGCGAGCGCGTTGCAAACCGTCCTTGTAAAGTTGATCGGGTGGAATGTTGGATGTCGCGACCAACGTGACGCCGCGTGCAAATAGCGCCGTGAACAACGTGCCCAGCAGCATGGCATCGGCGATATCGGCGACGAACATTTCATCGAAGCAGATGACGCGTGTCTTGGCGGCAATGCGATCCGCAATCAATTCGATCGGGTCGGCACGACCTCGATGCTTCTTCAATTGTTCGTGAATAGATTGCATGAAGCGATGAAAGTGGCTGCGTTGTTTATTTTTGAACGGCAGGCTTTGATAGAAAATATCCATCATGAATGTTTTGCCGCGTCCGACGCCTCCCCAGAAATAGAGCCCACGTTCCGGAGGTCGAATAGACTTGCGGCCGAGCAGACCATCCAACAGGCCATTACGTGGGCGCGGCTGCATGAGGCGCGAGCGCAATTCGTCGAGTTTGACGACAGCTGCAAGTTGTGCCGAGTCTGCAACATGGCGAAGACGCGCGGCTTCGCGATCGTAGAGTTCGCGAACGGTGACGTTAAGAGTCGAAAGCGCGACGGTCATTCAGTTTGAGCTACGACTTAAGATCGGGCAGGTCGCGAAAATAATTTAGTGCTTCCGGGTTCGCGAGCGCATCGACATTCTTGACCGGCTTGCCGTGAACGACATTGCGCACCGCAAGTTCGACGAGCTTGCCGCTGATGGTGCGCGGGAGGTCGGCGACTTGAATGATTTTTGCCGGCACATGGCGTGGCGTCGTATTAGAGCGAATGGCGATGCGGATTTTTTGTCGCAGGGTATCGTCGAGCGTCAAGTCGGGGCGCAAGCGAACGAACAACACGACACGGACGTCGTTCTGCCAATCTTGACCGATTGCGAGACTTTCGATCACGTCTTCGAGCCGATCGACTTGCGCGTAGATTTCCGCTGTGCCGATGCGTACGCCGCCGGGATTGAGCACAGCATCGGATCGTCCATAAATAATGACGCCGCCGCGCGGCGTGAGTGCGGCGTAATCGCCATGACACCACACGTTTTCGAATCGTTCGAAGTACGCGCTGTGATATTTCTTCCCGTCGGGGTCGTTCCAAAAACCAATCGGCATCGATGGAAAGGGCGCCGTGCAAACGAGCTCGCCTTTCGCGTTCGCTAATGGATTGCCGTCTTCATCGTAGATTTCCACTTTCATCGCGAGCGCGCGGCACTGAATTTCGCCTTCGTATACCGGTATTGTCGGGCAGCCTTGCGCAAAGCACGACACGATGTCAGTCCCGCCGGAAATCGAAGCGAGTTGCACATCGGTTTTCACGTCGCGGTAGACGTACTGAAAGTTTTCGGGGGAGAGGGGCGCTCCGGTAGACAGAATGGTTCGCAGTTGCGAAAGATCGAATTCATTGACGGGTCGCACATTCTCTTTTTCATTCGACGTTAGAAAGCGTGGGCTCGTGCCGAAGATTTTGACTTGTTCGCGTTGCGCCATTCGCCACAGTACGCGCGGATCGGGATGCAGGGGCGAGCCGTCGTACAAGACTACGGTCGCACCTACCGCAAGCGCGCTGACCAACCAATTCCACATCATCCAACCGCAGGTGGTGAAGTAGAAGATGCGGTGGTCGCGTTGTAAATCGACATGAAGAACATGTTCTTTCAAATGTTGAAGCAACGTGCCGCCCGCGCCATGCACGATGCACTTTGGAACGCCGGTGGTGCCGGACGAATACAAAATGTACAGCGGATGGTCGAATGGTAGGGCTTCGAAGCGGAGTTCTGCAGTCATATCGCCGTATTCGCTGAATAGTGTCGCGTGCTTGATTCCGTCAAGATTGGGAGTTGCACTGACATACGGCGTGACGACAACATGTTCGATGCTCGGAATGCGCGCAACAATTTCGCGAACCGTCGGCAACGAATCGATGATCTTGCCGCCGTAGAAATAGCCGTCGGCGCAAAATAATACTTTTGGTTGAATTTGGCCGAAGCGATCGAATACGCCCGCGACACCGAAGTCCGGCGAGCATGAGGACCACACTGCGCCGATGCTGGCGGTTGCCAGCATGGCGATTACGCTTTCGGGAAGATTAGGCAGAAATCCCGCGACTCGATCGCCGCTCGTGACGCCGCATGCGCGCAGTCCCGCAGCGACACGCGCAACGTCGGTTCGTAGTTGGCTATATGAGATTTCTCTTCTGGCGTCGCGCTCGTTGGTGAAGATCAACGCGGGGGCGTTATCGTCGCGCGAAAGTAAATTCTCTGCGAAATTGAGCCGCGCGCCGTTGAACCATTTTGCGCCGGGCATGGCATCGGGATTCTCAACGACGGTGTCCCAATCGCGCGATGCACGCACGCCGCAGAAGCGCCAGAGCTCGCTCCAAAATTGTTCGCGATGATTGATCGACCACTCGTAGAGCGAGGCGTAGTCGCTTAGCGTCGTCTGATGATTAGCGTTCACTCGCTGCGCGAAGCGAGTGATATTTGCGTTAGCGACACGCGCGGGCGAGGGTGACCAAAGTGGCGTCAGCATTGCGTATCACTCATCGCCGGTCACAAGTTCTGATAGTTCGGCCCCGAGCCGCCTTCAGGCGTTGTCCACGTGATAATCGCGTACGGATCCTTGATATCGCAGGCCTTGCAGTGAACGCAGTTCGCCGCGTTAATTTGCAATCGTTTGCCGCCCGCGCCGTCGTCCACCATTTCGTAAACTCCAGCAGGGCAAAAATTTTCGCAGGGGTTGCCGTATTCAGTTACACATTGGGTCGCGCAAATATTCGTGTCGGCCACTTTCAAATGCGCCGGTTGCGATTCGTCGTGAGCATTGTTGGCGAAAAATACAAACGACACTCGATCGCGAGGAGGGAGGGTGCGATCAACCCAGTGACGATCGGTAGACTCGTACTCGTTAAGCTTTTTGAGTTGTTTGTAGTCCTCGGCATTCTTTAGCGACCAGGGCGATTTGCCGTAAGTCAGCATTTCCCATGCGCCGTTCACGCACGCCACCAACAATCCTCTTTTGAAGGCTGGTTTGAAATTGCGCACGCGCTTTAGTTCCTGTCCACCGTCGGATGCTCTCCATGCAGAATCAAATCCTTGACCCGTTGGATTCGTTGCGACGAGCTCGCCGGCCAGCATGCCACTGCGAATTGCCTGGTGTACGCCTTTTATCTTGAGGAAGTTGAGCGTGCCGCCGGCGTCGCCTATCAACAACGCGCCGGGCATCTCCAGTTTGGGCAAGGACTGCCAGCCGCCCGCAATCACTGTGCGCGCACCGGCAGCGACGATCTCGCCGCCATCGAGCAACGATTTAACTGTCGGATGATTTTTGAACTGCTGAAATGCTTCGAAAGGCTTAAGTCGCGCGTCCTGATAATTCAATCCGACAATGTAGCCTACATACACGCGATCGTTGTCTAAGTGGTACAAAAAGCTACCTGCGTAGGTCTTGGAGTCCATCGGCCAACCCATGGCGTGTTCGATACGTCCGGGCTTAACGCGTCCGGGCGGCAACTGCCACAACTCCTTGAAACCAAGCCCATAGGACTGCGGATCGCTCTTCGCATCGAGTTCGAAACGCTTAATGAGTTGTTTAGAAATCGAGCCGCGACAACCTTCGGCGAGCACGGTGAGTCCTGCGTGAATCTCAATGCCGGCCGTAAAATTAGGACCGGGCTTGCCGTCCTTGTCGATGCCCATATCGCCAATTTGTACGCCTTTCACTTTCCCATCCGCATCGAACACTGCGGCGGCGGCGGAGTAGCCCGGAAAAATATCGACGCCAAGCGCTTCGGCTTGTTGCGCAAGCCACGGCGTGAGTTGCCCGAGCGAGACGATGAAGTTGCCGTGGTTGTTGAACGGCGTGCTGTAGGTCATCGATTTAGGCAGCAGTTTGAATGGCCAATTCGGTAGTGAGAATGAACCTTTTTGGCTGAGCAAACTAAATACGTCTTCCGTCGCCGGCACTTTCATTCCCGTGTATTCATCACGCCACTTCGGGAGCAACTTGTCGAGCGGACCGGGTTCGAGAACTGCGCCCGACAGTGAATGCATGCCGATCGCCGACGCTTTCTCCAACACGCAGATATTTTTGTCGGGCTGTAGTTGCTTGAGTCGAATCGCAAACGACAGTCCGGCCGGACCGCCACCGACAACGACTACGTCGTATTCCATCACTTCACGTTCGATTGTTTCTGTCGCGCTCATAATTCGCTCGTGACTGCATTTGGAGGGCAAGTATAGCGTGGCTAGATTCTAAGGCCGCCATCGATTTCGAGTACGCGACCGGTGAAGTAGTCGTTTGTCAAAATAAAAATTGCGCCGTGCGCGATTTCGTCTGCCACGCCGGCGCGCTTCATCGGCACTGCGGCGAGTGTGCGTTCGAGAACCTCGGGTTTCATGTCGTTTAGGATATCGGTTTGAATAAAACCCGGTGCGATCGCCGCGGCGCGAATGCCGAAGCGCGAGAGTTCTTTGGACCAGGTCACCGCCATTGCGGCAACGCCGGCTTTCGCGGCGGAGTAGTTCGATTGACCGGCGTTACCGGCACGCGAAATGCTCGAGATGTTGATGATTGCGCCGCCATTGCCGAACTTGATCATGTGCGTTGCGGCTTCGCGGCCACAGAGAAAA
>JAYTQU010000010.1:0-2608 GCA_043746555.1 Pseudomonadota bacterium
CTTGCCACTTCGAACCGGACCAACCACACCGAACAAACAACACACGCAGCGGCAGTCGGGGCTAAATCAGTCGGTGCGAAATCATCCCGCGATAGCGAATCCAACACGCCGTTTCGCTTTTACCACAACCGCCAAAAGTATTTGCTGTTCGTCAACACCTGCACCGAGAAGTGGGTGGTGAGCCAGCGGATCGAAATGGAATTGGAATACCTCAAGCCGCGCGCACCCGCGATGCGCGTCTTCGATGCCGGCGTTGGTGACGGCACGGTGCTCACGCGCGTTATGCGCACAATGCACGATCGTTTTCCAACGGTGCCGTTTTATATCGTCGGCAAGGAAATCAGTTTGGAAGATGTGCGACTTGCGCTGGAAAAAATGCCCGATCGCTTTTATGAGCATCCATCGACCGTGCTCGTGATGACGAATATGTACTACTCCGAATCGCCATGGCTGCGACCCAACACCTTGGCGGCGGCGAGCGGACTTGTTTGGCACGAAGTCGCGCTTGAAGGAAATACCGCCGGACAATTCGAACGACAGATCACCGGGTTGCAATCGTTCCTAGCAAAAAATTGGACCGCCAAAACCAGCCCGATCAGCGGCAATCCCATCTACGAGCGTCCGGTGGTGCTCGTGATTTATCGCAACGATCATAAGCTTTTGCTCGATAGCGTTCGTCCGCGACCAGGGGCGGTGCGCGCCGATTACGATCTCGTGATTGCCTCGCAACCGTATCGCGCGCGAGTTCCCGTTGAATTTAAGGCAACCAAAGTGATTGCGCCACTCGCACGAGCATTGGGTCCCGGCGGTCGATTGATCGGGATTCATTCGTTCGGCCACGATCCGGGCCTTGAAATCATACAGAGTATATGGCCGGACGAAGATCCGTTTAAGACCGATCGACATCAACTACTCAAAGCGGTGAAGACCGCACTTGGAGCCGAGGCGCGCAACCTGAACTTCAACGCCTATTCCGATCAACGCGCGCTGTTCAAATATGAAATGCACACCTTGCCTTCGGAGATTAGCTCGTCCATCGGAACATCCACACTCATGGCGGCATGGAATGCAGCCGTTTACGTCGCGCAGATGGAAGACCGGCGTTTAGAGCCGGTGATGAGCGGCGGAAAATATCTCGATACGACGCGAACAGTGTTGCAGAAGCACGGCAAGTTATGGTTTCAAAACGAATCGTACGTGATTTCGCGGCATCGACACGATCATTGAATTGAAGCTACCGAGGATTTATGAATCGTTTCGTACTGACACTTTCTTGTCCCGATCGCATGGGCATCGTTGCGGCCGTGGCGAATTTTTTGTTGGAGCGTCGGTGCAACATCGCCGACAGCGCGCAATTTGGCGATGTGGACAACGACCGTTTCTTCATGCGTGTGTGTTTCGTGCCACCCGACACGTTGAGTCGCGATGACGTGGAAAGCGCATTCGCATCAGTCGCCGAGCGTTTCGTTATGCAAGCGGCAGTCTACGATCTTGCTGTGAAATCTCGAGTCTGCGTCATGGTGTCGAAGTTCGGCCATTGCTTGAACGACTTGCTGTATCGCTATCGAATCGGCGCGCTCAATATCGACATCGCCGCGATAGTGTCTAACCATCGTGACTTTTATCGCTTGGCGGCTGCGCACGATATTCCGTTTCACCACTTACCCGTCGACGCATCGAATAAACCGAAGCAAGAAGCGCGGTTTTTGGAGATTGTCGAGGCGGAGCGTATCGATCTCGTGGTGCTTGCGCGCTATATGCAAGTGTTGTCGCCGAATCTTTGCGAACAACTGAAAGGGCGCGCGATCAATATTCATCACTCGTTCCTGCCGAGCTTTCAAGGCGCGAAGCCTTATCGGCAAGCGCACGAACGCGGCGTGAAATTGATCGGTGCTACCGCGCACTACGTCACCGAGGATCTCGATGAAGGTCCGATCATCGAACAAGATGTGACACGGGCCGACCACGCCATGAGCGTGGACGATTGCGCTGCGGTGGGTCGCGATGTCGAGTGTGCGGTATTGGCGCGCGCGGTGAAATGGGTTGCCGAGCATCGTGTGTTGCTCAATGGCCAGAGAACCGTCGTGTTTCGTTGAGTTTGTCGTGAGCAAATTTGCCGATAAGATTCGCGCGCGTGAGTTTGTCATCACGTCGGAGCTTACGCCTCCCAAAGGCACCGACCTTGCCGATCTTTTTGCGAAGGCCGATCAGCTCAAGCCGTTCGTCGATGCTGTCAATCTCACCGACTCGCCGCGCGCGTGCATGACGGTCGAACCGAAGTCGGTCGGGCATCTGTTGCTGGATCACGGTCTCGAACCGATTATTCAAATCACGGCACGCGACCGCAATCGCATTGCCATTCAAGGCGATTTTCTCGGCGGATCGCTACTTGGCTTGCATAACTATGTGTTCATGACGGGCGATCAACCTAAAAACGGCGATCACCCACAAGCCAGAGGCGTTTTCGACTGGACGGCGGCGGATATGATTCGCGCTTCGCAAGCACTCAATTGCGGTCACGACGCGAGTGGCGCGGAACTCAAAGGCGGCGTGCAATCTGGGATTCGTTGACGCCGACCAAGTGGGCCACTGCCGCTCGCTTTTTGCT
>JAYTQU010000011.1:0-5450 GCA_043746555.1 Pseudomonadota bacterium
TCTTGAATCAAATCGGCCGACGGCTAACCGAAACACTCGAAGTCAAAGACGGCATACTGAATCGTCGGCAAGTGCTACTGATGCTCGATGAGTTTCCCGCTCTGGGGCGGTTGGATTTCTTCGAGAGTGCGCTAGCATTTATGGCGGGTTACGGATTGCGATCATTTCTGATTGCGCAGTCGCTCAATCAAATTGAGAAAGCCTACGGCCCCAACAACTCTATTCTCGATAACTGCCATGTCCGCATCGCATTCGCGACTAATGATGAGCGTACGGCAAAACGTATCTCTGATGCACTAGGCACCGCAACCGAACTTCGCGCACAACGTAACTATGCAGGTCATCGTTTGTCGCCTTGGCTGGGTCATCTCATGGTGTCTCGGCAAGAGACCGCTCGGCCGCTGCTCACTCCCGGTGAAGTGATGCAACTGCCGATGGATGAAGAGGTCGTCATGGTCGCGGGGCTCGCGCCGATTCGAGCGAAGAAGCTCAAGTACTACGAAGACAACAACTTCACACGTCGTATCTATCCACCGCCGTCGTTGTCGGAGGGAGGCTATGTGGATAAGCCGCCCACACGCAAAGATGATTGGGCGTCGCTGAAAACCCCCGTCATAACGGAACGCAGTGTTAAAAGTGAGTCGTCGCTCGACGGAAGTGCGACAGAGGAAGGTGGCCTACATCGCCATCCCGAGTTGATCGAACAAACCGCACCCGTCCCTGCGCAGCACGAAGAATTGACTTGGTTGGCCGACGACGAATATCAAGATACGGGGCAAGAGTCGGATGATCATGAGTTGTCGAAGCCGGAGCGCGATACGAAACAGATCGCGCGGCTGGCCGCGCTTGATCCGTCAGATGGGATTCCGTTATGACCGTCCTCATCCATCGCAAGCGGTTGAGCGTGTTCGTCGAGGTGGAGCATGAGCAGCGCCTCAGTGAACTCGCGACTCGCAAAGGCGTGTCCAAGTCCGGGCTTGTCGCCGCAGCACTCGCTTCGTTTCTCTCGCCAGAAGGCATGGATCGCCGGGAAGCTGCCATTACAAAACGCTTGGATCGATTGAACGATCACTTCGACCGCTTAGAGCGCGACCAAACCATTTTGATCGAAACGCTTGCGCTCTTCATTCGCTATGAATTGTCGATATCGACCGCCGTTCCTGAAGCGCATCAAGACGCCGCTCGCGCGCAAGGCAAAGCACGCTTTGCGAAGTTCACGGAACAGCTCGCCCGTCACCTGCAGCGCGGCGGCAGCCTCGTGAAAGACGTCTCTCAAGAAATCCATCCGGAAGAACGCGAGTTCTTCGGCGACGCGGATACCACGGCAGCAACCATTCACAACAATCAGGAGACTCCATCGTGACGGAAATCGTTTCACGCTTGTCGCCCATCGCAACGATCCTAGATCGTCAAACGCGCATGTTGCGTTCCGCAATGGGGCCGATCATTGCGTCGGCGCTCGCAGATCCCGAGATCGCCGAAGTGATGCTCAACCCAGACGGCTCGTTATGGTTCGACCGCTTGGGAGAAGGACGACGACCGTCGGGGCACACGCTATCTGTGGCGGATGCCGAACGCATCATTCGATTGGTTGCCGCCCATGTGCGATTGGAAGTGCACGCAGGTGCGCCGATTCTGTCGGCTGAACTGCCGGAGACGGGCGAACGATTCGAAGGCGTATTGCCACCGGTCGTGCGAGCGCCTGCGTTCGCCATTCGCAAACGTGCTTTCGGCGTGATTCCGCTGGAGCGCTATGTTCTCGACGGGATTCTGACTGAGAGTCAGGTGATCGCGTTACGCGCCGCCGTACTCAATCGCAAGAACATTTTGATTGCGGGCGGCACAAGCACCGGAAAAACAACGCTGGCGAATGCGCTGCTCGGTGTCATGGCATCGACGGGTGACCGCGTCATTCTATTGGAAGACACCGTCGAGCTTCAATGCATGTCCGAGGACCATGTGCCGTTGCGTACGCGCGCGGGCGTCGTGTCGATGGCAGAGCTCGTTCGCTCCACGCTGCGCCTGCGACCGGATCGCATCGTGATCGGCGAAGTGCGCGGTGCGGAAGCACTCGACCTTCTAAAGGCGTGGGGCACCGGTCATCCGGGTGGCATTGCGACGATTCATGCGGGATCGGCGCGCGGTGCGCTCACGCGCTTAGAACAACTCATTCAAGAAGTCGTGGTCACTGTACCCCGCGCGCTCATCGCCGAGGCAGTCGATGTCGTGATTTTCATTGCCGGTCGTGGGCGTAAACGCCGTGTCGATGAAATCGTGAGCGTGGATGGACTTCGAGGCGATCAATACAACGTCACATCTATCACATCGTTAGGCATCACTTCCTCAGGAGAGCCATCATGAAGTCATTGAGATTCCGGAGTCCTTACAAGAACTGCATCGCTGGCATTGCTTGGCTTTTGGCAATGCTCGCTGCAACGCCCGCATTCGCTGCGGGATCGAATATGCCGTGGGAAGGGCCATTGCAAGCCATCTTGGATTCTATTCAAGGTCCCGTGGCTCGCATCGTCGCGGTCATCATCATCATCGTGACGGGATTGACACTCGCCTTCGGCGATACGAGCGGCGGCTTTCGCAAGCTCATCCAAATTGTGTTTGGGTTAACGATTGCGTTCGCGGCGTCGTCGTTTTTCTTAACGTTCTTTAGCTTTGGCGGCGGCGCCGTCATTGGTTAACACGAGAAAAGACATGCAAGAAGGTTACGAAATGCCGCTGCATCGATCGCTCACTGAGTTAATGCTCATGGGTGGTGCGCCACGTTCTGTCGCGATTGTGAACGGCACGCTCGCCGCAGCATTAGGACTTGGACTTCGTTTGTGGATCATCGGCGCGCTCGTCGGCGTCGTGGGTCACGCGCTCGCTGTGTGGGCGGCAAAAGCCGATCCGCAATTCATGGACGTGTTCTCGCGCCACATTAAACACAAAACGTTTTTGGGAGTGTAGTTACGTGTTCAACTTGGCCGAATATCGAGAACGTCCCGCGCAGCTTGCCGATTATCTTCCGTGGGCAGGATTGATTGCAGCGGGCGTCGTGCTGAACAAGGATGGATCGTTTCAGCGTACGGCATCCTTTCGCGGTCCTGACCTTGAAAGCGCAACTGAATCCGAGTTAGTCGCGACAACGGCACGCCTGAATAATGCGCTTAAGCGCTTGGGTTCCGGTTGGGCCATCTTTGTCGAAGCCGAGCGGCGAGCTGTGTCTGAGTATCCGACGTCAATCTTTCCGGAAGCGTTGTCGTGGTTGATCGATGAAGAGCGACGCGCGGGGTTCGAGGAGGTTGAGTCTCACTTCGAGAGCGTCTATCACGCAACACTCCTCTATCTGCCGCCAGAGGAAAATCGCGCACGTGCGAGTCAATACATCCTGGAGAGCAGTACGGTGCAAGGCACGGTGGATTGGTCGGAGCAGCTACAAAAGTTTGTCACGGAAACTGATCGCTTTCTCGGATTGCTAGAAGGCGTCATGCCCGAGATCGGGTGGTGCAATGACGACGAGACGCTCACGTACTTGCACTCGACGGTTTCCACTCAAGGACACACCCTTGTCGCACCCCAAGTGCCGTTCTACTTGGACGCTCTTCTCGCTGATGAGCCGCTAACCGGTGGGCTCTCGCCAAAACTGGGTGATGAGCATGTGCGCGTCGTTACCGTGCGCGGGTTCCCGACGTCGACTTGGCCCGGTTTACTGGATGAACTCAACGCCCAAGGCTTTGGCTATCGCTGGGTGACGCGCTTTCTGTTTCTCGACAAGACGGCCGCCGAAAAGGAACTCACGCGGTTGCGAAGACAGTGGTTTGCAAAGCGCAAAAGCATTGTCGCGCTCTTGCGCGAGACGATCTTCCAACAAGAAAGTCCGCTCGTCGATTCCGACGCCGACAACAAAGCGGCCGACGCAGACGCCGCGCTGCAAGAGTTAGGAAGCGATGCCGTTGCGTTCGGCTACGTCACGGCAACCATCGTCGTACGTGATACCGACTTATCGGCTGCCGATGAAAAGATCAAGGCGATTGAGCGCGTCGTACAAGGTCGCGGTTTTGTCACGATCCGAGAAACCTTCAATGCCGTGGATGCGTGGCTCTCGTCGATTCCCGGTCACGTGTACGCCAACGTTCGACAACCGCTCATTTCGACACTGAATCTGGCGCACTTGATGCCGCTCTCCGCCGTGTGGGCGGGACCAGCACGCAATGCGCACCTAAAAGCGCCGCCCCTGTTAATCGCGCGCACCGAAGGCGCGACACCCTTTCGTTTAGTGACGCATGTGGGCGATGTGGGTCACACGCTGATTGTCGGACCCACCGGCGCTGGCAAATCGGTCTTACTCACGACGCTCGCAATGCAGTTCCGGCGGTATGACCGTTCGCGTGTGTTCATCTTCGACAAAGGGGGGTCGGCACGCGCAACGATTCTCGGGCTCGAAGGCGAACACGTTGATCTGGGCGCAGACGGCGCTACTGCATTTCAACCATTGGCGCGTATCAATGAGGAGACCGAGCGCTCCTGGGCTGCGGAATGGCTTGGAGGGTTGCTAACCCATGAGAAAGTGGATCTGACGCCGGAAGTGAAAGATGCCGTCTGGTCGGCACTCAACAATCTCGCCTCCGCACCGGCGGAGCAGCGAACGCTCACGGGTTTTTCCGTGTTGCTGCAATCGAATCGTCTGCGACAAGCGCTTCAGCCGTACACGCTCAACGGGCCTCATGGTCGATTACTGGATTCTGACCGTGATCGCTTGGGCATCGCGGATGTTCAAGGATTTGAGATGGAGGCGCTCATGCAGGGCAAGAGCGCGGTGTTGCCGGTACTGCTCTATCTCTTTCATCGCCTAGAAGAACGATTCGATGGAGCGCCGACGCTGTTGATTCTCGATGAGGCGTGGGTGTTTCTCGACGATCCCTTATTCTCAAGCCGCGTGCGCGAGTGGCTCAAGACACTGCGCAAGAAAAACGTCTCGGTCGTCTTTGCAACGCAGTCGCTCGCCGACATTCAGCGTTCACCCATCGCACCCGCACTGATTGAGAGTTGTCCGAGCCGAATCTTCTTGCCCTCACCGCAGGCGACGGAGCCGCAGCTCAAGGTGATCTATGAAGGCTTCGGCCTCAATGATCGACAGATTGAGTTGATCGCTCGCGCCCAACCCAAGCGCGAGTACTACTACCAATCGCGCGTTGGCAATCGGCTTTTCGAGTTAGGTCTGGGACCTGTGGCACTGGCGTTTGTCAGCGCAGCCACACCAGAACACCAGCGCGAAATGAACACGATTCTTGAACAGTGCAGTGCGCACACCTTTCCCGTTGTTTGGTTAAAGCACCAAGGCCTGGAATGGGCTGCGGAATTAGCCGAACGTTTTTCGCAACCAGAGGAGACCTCGCCATGAAGAAGTTACTGTTAGTCTCGATAGTATCGTTGATGACGTGCGTGACGTTTGTGCG
>JAYTQU010000012.1:0-60079 GCA_043746555.1 Pseudomonadota bacterium
GGAAACTTTCGTTTCCGTCTTAGGCTAAGGCAATCCCTGATTTTCTCGTTGTGCAGAAACAACGCGTGCGATGCGATCTCGCGCCATTACGATGTCGAACCGATAAACGGCGGTAACGGGCAGTGCAGAGTGGCGCAGACCGTGCGGAGTAGTTCGGCTTCCTGCACCGTTAGTTTGCTGTCGTGGGAAATAGTTTTGACGAGCGCTTGGATCAACATTTCCTTCGCGGCCGGCAGCAGTCGATCGAGTTTATTGAGCGCCATATCGAGTCGATTAGACCAATTCGTTGTCGGTGCAAACTCGGGACGGCTGCGCGGCAACAGTGACGACATTCCCGCTTCGTAAGCAAGACGCGCTTCTTGCGCATCGTCAGCGCCGGCTTGGGCCAAGACGGTAAACAAGATCGCCAATTCGTCGGCATTCACATCGAGGGTCGCGCGTCCGGGAAACAGCGGTGCCTGTAACGATTCGCGTAGATGAAGTTGCGCTAGTTTACGCAATGCATATTTGTCGATGTCCACTCGTCCTTCGCGCTGCAAAAGCCCGGTTAGACAGGTTAGTAAAGAAGTGCGGTCAGTATTGCTCAGTCGACGCAGCGTTGGAAACAGTCGCAGCAAAGCCGGTTGTCGTTGCGTCGCGTTCAGCTCGCGCACGGACGGCAACCACTTTGCCACCGCCGCTGCGACTTCCGCACCGAGCTGCACGCCAATGAATTTCAATTGCCGGACTTGAGCCTCTGCGTCGTCGTCCAACGCGAGTGCGAAGAACAGTCCGCGCGCCGACTCGACATCGGCAGCGGCTTGAACGATGTCATCCGGCAGCGACGCAAAAATAGCCTGTGCCGTTTCAATATGCGCGGGACTTGGGTTACCCACCATTTGCGCGATGGCCGCCGGTGCAACGCCAACTCCCATGCCAACACCGCCGCCGATCAAGTTGTTCAATCGATCCTTTGACGTATCGGACGAGACGTCCGATCGATTGTCGTCTTGCGCATCCTCTTTCGATGCCGTACGCGCCGAAACCTGCGCCGTTAACTTCTGGCGCATCTCTGAAAATTCACTTTCGCGAAAGCTGGGGTCGATCGCGCGCAATCGAGTAACCAGCGGCGGATGTGTCGCGAACAGTCGACTCATGCCGGGCGCGAATAACATGTGCGCGATTTCGTCTGCATGAGCCTCGCGCAATTGCGATCCCGATTCCCATGCGCCGATCTTGACCAACGCGCCGCGAAGTCCCAGCGGATCGCGCGTGAACTGCACGGCCGATGCATCGGCCAGCGATTCACGACTGCGAGCTACCGCCGCTTGAATAAGCCGTCCGAAAAATAAACCGACGTATCCGATCACCATGATGGCGAATGCGGTTAGCAAGATTGCCACGACAGCACCGCCATTTTTACGCCCGCCGCTCCGCGGCGCGATGCGCAATACAAATTGTCCAGCAAGCGCGATCACGAGGATGCCGAACAACAAACCCATCAGTTTGATGTTGAGGCGCATGTCGCCATTAAGCAGATGGCTAAATTCGTGGGCGATGACGCCCTGCAATTCGGTGCGCGTTAATGTATCGAGCGCCCCGCGTGTCACCGCGATCGCGGCATTCGCGGGTGCATGCCCGGCAGCAAAGGCATTGATGCCGGTTTCTTGCTCCAGAACATAAACCTCCGGCATGGGCACGCCCGAAGCGATCGCCATTTCCTCGACAACGTTAAGCAGCCGCTGTTGCGCGACATCGTGCGTATCGCGATGCACTCGTTCGCCGCCAGCCGCCAACGCCACCGCGCTGCCGCCGGCGCGAAGCACGCCGCTCTTGTAAAGACTGGCGATAGTGATAATCGCCAACACAATGAGCGTCGTCCCAATCAGCGGGCCGCTGAAGTCGTTGCTTGAGAATGCGAGGTTGACGTCATCGTAAGACTGAAATCGACGCTGCCGGTAAAGCGTCAAAACGATCGCGACAACGCCATCGACGGCAACGACGATGGCCGTCACTGCAATCACAAACAGCACGACCCACTGTCGCGACGTATTACGTGCGGCGGCTTGACGCTCGAAGAAGTTCATCGGGCGTTACGAGAAGCTCACCTTCGGCGCGGTGCGCTTGTCTGCCGATTCAATTTGTAATAACTGCGCTTCCGAAAAACCGCCGATATTGGCGACAATGGTGTTGGGAAACATCTCGCGCTTGGTGTTGTAGCTCATCACCGCATCGTTGTAAGCCTGACGTGAGAACGCCACTTTGTTTTCGGTCGAAGTCAGTTCCTCCGATAGCTGCATCATATTTTGATTGGCTTTGAGGTCCGGATACGCCTCGGCAACGGCGAATAATTTTCCGAGCGCGCCGGTCAGTTGATTTTCCGCTCCCGCCAATTGTTGTACGGCGGTCGGATCTCCCGGCTTGGCAGTCGCCGCCTTCAATCCCGCCATGGCCATATTGCGCGCCGAGATTACGGCTTCGAGCGTTTCGCGCTCATGTTTCATGTAGCCCTTGGCCGTCTCGACCAAATTAGGGATTAAATCGTAGCGACGCGTAAGCTGCACATCGATTTGTGCGAAGGCATTTTTGTATCCGTTGCGCGCGGTCACCAACCCATTGAAGATGCCGATAAGGTAAAGAAAGACGAGAACCAGAATGATCAATATCAGCCAGCTCATGGCGACAACTCCTGAATTAGTCCAAGCAATAAAAAGCAGATCCAAAATCGGTTTGTTAGTGGTCAATCTTCAATCGCCGACCGTCAACGCGCGCTGCAACATTTCCTGCACGCCGCCGCGCGCCACTTCGCTTTGCAACCATTGATCCACTTGTTTCGCCAGCGGCGATCCACGCGGCAACAAAATCGCCTTTGCCGTATTAGTCAAATTTCCGGTCATTGTGCGACATAGCTCTTTATGTCGATGCGATTGCAATGCTACTTCCACGCCGTCGGTAATCATCACGTCGGCGCGGCCGGCAACGATTTCATCGAACACCGTGCGATTGTCGGGGAACACTATCACCTGCGCGTGCTTGATATGCTCGTGCACAAATTGTTCGTTGGTTCCACCCGGATTCACGATGACTCTCACTTGCGATTTATCGATGTCGTCCAAATTGCCGAAACGAGCGCGATCTTCGCATCGTGCGATGGCTGTTTTGCCGTCAAGGTGATAGGCGGTCGAAAATTCCGCGCGAGCGGCTCGTTCCGGCGTATTGGAGATTCCGCTGATGGCCAAATCGAAGCGCCCGGCTTCGAGGTCGGACATTAACGTCGGCCACGAGGTGCGCACAAATCGCGGCGTCAACTCCAACTGAAGTGCAAGCGCTTGCGCCAGTTCGATGTCCAATCCCCGTAACTCACCGTTATGCAATTCGCTGAAAGGCGGGTAATCGCCGGTGGTGCCGATGCGCAGAACATGCAGTCGTGCGAGCGCGTCGATCTTCCCTGGAGTCGCGCGAATATCATGCAGAGCGGCGCGCAACTCGGCCAAATCCTGGGCGGTAACGCCACGATAGGACGCAATATGCCGGAGCGTTTTAGCGATGGCTTCGTTGACTGCCATCTCCGGAAGCGCCTCGTGCGCCCAGTAGAGCGCCGCCAACTGCGCTTCACCTAGATTGTCGAGCGCCGGCCTAAGATCGGTGTTTAAGTCGCGAACGATTTGTTCACGAGGTAGCTCGCTCCGCCGCCATTCCTCGAAATATTCCAACTCCATATTGCGCGCCATTTGAATTTGAATTTCAAACACGCGCTGCACGGAGTCGGATGTCAGTCCGAGTTCGCGTGCGCGCGCTAGATTTCGTTCCAACACGAGATGCTCGCGCGCTGTATCGACAACCGGCTCTTGGTGCGCCCATTTCCAGGCCGCAACGTCTGCCATCAAGCCTAACCGTGCGTCGATATTTTCGTATACACGCGCGACATCGTCCGCCGCATCCGCAAACTGCGGTGCAGCGAAAGCATTGTTGCCAACGACCAAAAGGATCGCGATGCGAATAGCGACATCGCGCACCAGGTGCAGAACTTTCACGAGACCTCGCCGACTAGACCGGTAGGCGAGAAGATGCGGCAGTTAGGGCCGCGTGGCAAGAGCTTAGTTTTACCTATGCCCCTGCTTTGCTTTGGGCAAGACCGTTTCTACCGCTTGCCGAACAACCGCGCGAAGAACGAGGGCTTGAAACCATCAACCTGCAATCCGCCCATCTTGGGCAACGTAATGTCCGACAGATCGAGCTTGAGGACGGCGGCTTCTTCAGTGCCCATCAGTAATTTGCGCCCTGGTTCGTTGCGTGTCGATTCGCCGTGTTGCCCGTTTAATTGCCGTGCGGCGGCGGTTCGTTGCTGTGCACCGTTGTTGCGCTGCGTCGAGCCAGTTGCGGAAGTCGCTGAAGTCATCGCGTTGTCTCCCAAACATTTTTGCGTGGACGGTAAAAACTCACCGTGGGATGGGAGGCTAGTGGAATGACTGCCGGTGCGCACGTGACGGGGGTCACGTTGGCGAACACTATTCGGTGAAATCCGCGCCGTTGCGCGAGTTCCCGCACGCAATCAACGAGTCTGTGAAGTGTTATGTCTGCAAGCTGTCGCGGGCGAACGACGCGAAACGCGCATCACACGATTTCGAAAACGCAGCTCGCGAGCGATGACGCTCAAGTTACGCCGCAAGCGGCAATTCGATTTCGACTATCAAACCTTTGTCGGGCGCATTGCGTGCACTCACGCGACCGCCATAAACATTGACGACACGCGCGGCGATGGTGAGCCCCAGGCCGCCTCCCGTGCTACCGCGATCGTTGGCACCCATCACACGGTGGAAAGGCTCGAAGATTCTTTCCAACTCGTTTTCAGGTACTCCGCAACCTTGATCGCGGATCGTGACCACCGCCTGTTGCGCTCGCAATTGCAACGCAACATCTACTTTGGACGCATGGTCGGTAAACCGAATAGCGTTGCGAATAACATTTTCGATCGCGCTACGCAGCAGTTCATGATTTCCGAGCACCTCTGCTCGAACCACCGGCGTGAACTCCACTTTGATATTTTCGGCACGCGCTTCCAAGCGCGCATCGTCCACGACTTCGGACAGTAGATGCCCCAGTTCGATTCGCTGCCGCAACCGACTTGGGTCGTCGTTCGTCAAACTCGACAGCCGCAGAATTTGCCCGATTAGATTATCGAGACGCTCGGTCTCGCGTTCCATGCGATCCATTTCGCGAGCGATGTCGGCGCCGTCGCGACGCGCCAAACTCAAGGCAACCCGCAATCGCGCGAGCGGCGAACGCAATTCGTGCGACACGTAGCGCAACAATGTTTCCTTTGCGGCAAGCAATTGTCGCAAGCGTTCCGCCATTTGGTCGAAATCGCGGGCCAACACGCCGAGTTCGTCTCTACGTTTTGCGACTTCCGGCGCGGCACGTGTATCGAGATGACCGGCCGCGAGCGCGCGAGTGCTCGCCTGTAACGAGGTGACTGGACGACTCAGGTAACGAGCCAACCACCAGCACGCCAACGCGCTAACCCCCGATGCAATCAACAACAGAATCAAGCCCGCTCCGGGCCCGCCCAAAATATCGATCGGCGACCAACCGAGATAGGCGAAGAAAAACGTGTACACCGCGCCATCCACACCGACGATCTGCGGCGTTGCACGCAGCGGATCGGGGATCAGCGGCGGCGGATTACCGTCGGCGTCAGCGAGAAATCCCAGCGCGCCCATGCGACGAACGCGCCGCGCGATCCGCTCCGTGAGCGGACGATGCAAAATATCCGCGCCATGCATATCGATTATGTACGTGCGCATTCCCGTTTCGTTCTTCCACACTTGTCGCGTCCAGTCTTGTAGCGCCGGTAGTCCGCCCTTCTTTAGCGATATCAGCGCATTGTCGGCAACGTCGCTCGCTTCGATATTTTGAATAGTACCGGTGCGCTGCCAAGCGACGAATGCCGTGAGCACACTCCCGGCGACGACAATCAATCCCATCGCAAACCAAAACGATAAAAAGATTCGGAGGAAGAGCGAGTTCATGGCGAGCGAGTCCGTTATCGAACGAAACTAACTGGGAGTCGAATCGTTCGAGTCGGTTGACGGCGCGTTAGAAGCACCGTTCGACGAACCATCCGGCGCTGCGTCGGACCGAGTTTCAGCATGCGCCGCCAGCACATATCCTGCGCCGCGAATGCTGCGGATTTCAGGCAGGCCGGACTGCCCGAGTCCCAACTTGCGACGCAGATTGCTCACGTGAGTGTCGATGCTGCGATCGTACGGCGTGAGTTTTCTACCCAGCACTCGCTCGGTCAAACTCTCGCGCGACTGAACCTGTCCGGCCGAGCGCATCAACAATTCGAGCACGCGAAATTCCGTGCCCGTTAGGCGCACTGCTTTGCCCAACAAAGTAACTTCCAACGTCGCCGGATCGAGCCAAATCGGACCGACCGTCACCGGCGCGGCCGGAGCTTCGCTGTCGCGCGAAGAGAATCTTCGTAACACCGCGCGGGTTCGAGCCACTAATTCGCGCGGATTAAAAGGCTTGGCCAAATAATCGTCGGCGCCTAATTCCAAGCCGACGATGCGATCCACATCCGCGCCATGCGCCGTCAACATCACGACCGGTACGGACAGCGTGCGCCGCAATCGTCGCAACACATCGAAACCGTTCAATGACGGCAACATCACATCGAGAATTACTAGGTCGTAGGTTTCGGTGGCCAACTTGTCGAGCGCCTCCAAGCCGTCGCGTGCGATCGTGACCCGAAAGCCCTCGCCGCCGAGATATTCATTGAGCATTTGACCCAGCTCGCGGTCGTCATCCACGAGCAAAAGCGAAGGCATGTTGGCGCGGTCGGCTTGCATAAGATTGATCCGCTTGTTAATTGAGTTGACTTGAAAGTTAGAGAAGTCGTTGGGTCCGATGGAGCCGGAAGCTCGATTAACCGAGGACGGATTCTCACTCTATTCGCTGCCGCGTGAAAGCGCGTTGGCGACACTCTAGGAGTGTTATGCCCCGTTTTGCAATTCTTTGCTCGGCATGGAGCTTTGCGCTGGGAGCTAAATTGCGAGCGACCATGGTCGTACGATCCCGGCACAGCGGTCCTACAGTCGTAGTCGAGGACTTCGAGACCGTGACACTCTCGTAGCTTTCTCAGTTAACACTCGGTATAGTCCGCTCGCTTTCAAGCTTTCGTCCGGTCAGCTTTACCTGCGAGACAAACAATCTCGCCTCTCTTAAGTTCCTGCCTCCCCGGATCGCCAAACTTATTTGTTTGCGTAGGCCGGATGAGGTTTTTTCAATGAGTTTTGATTCTCTCGGGCTCAAGCCCGAATTGCTGCGTGCGCTTGTCGAACGCGGCTACACAACCCCTACTCCCGTTCAGGCGCGCGCAATCCCGGAAATTCTGGCCGGGCGTGACATGCTTGCCGGCGCGCAAACCGGCACGGGCAAGACCGCCGGCTTCACGTTACCTATATTGCAAAAGTTGACTGCGGATGTCGCAAGTCGCAAAAAATTTCCGCGTGCATTGATTCTCGTTCCCACGCGCGAACTCGCTGCGCAAGTCGCCGAGAGCGTGCGCATTTACGGCAAACATTTGCCGATTCGCACCAGCGTTGTATTCGGTGGCGTCAACATCAATCCGCAAATCGACGAACTACGGCGCGGCACCGATATTTTGGTCGCAACGCCGGGACGATTACTCGATCACGCGCAACAAGGCACAGTCGATCTCGAATACGTGGAGATTTTGGTGCTTGACGAAGCCGATCGCATGCTCGACATGGGCTTTATTCACGACATCAAACGGATCTTGAAACTATTGCCGACCAAGCGTCAGAACCTCATGTTCTCGGCGACTTACTCCGACGATATTCGCCGTTTGGCGCAAACCTTTTTGCGCAATCCCATCGAAGTGGAAGTGGCGCGACGCAATGCACCGATCGAAGCGGTGGATCAGATCGCTTACCTCGTCGACAAAGATAGGAAACGCGCACTGCTATCGCATTTGATTCGCGACGGTCAATGGCAACAGGTACTGGTGTTCACACGCACCAAACATGGCGCGAATCGCTTGGCGACGCAACTCGAAACCGACGGCATTGCAACCGCCGCCATTCACGGCAACAAAAGTCAGAACGCGCGCACTAAAGCGCTCGCCGATTTCAAAGCCGGAAAAGTTGTCGCGCTTGTTGCAACCGAAGTCGCCGCTCGCGGACTCGACATCAAGGAACTTCCGCACGTGGTCAATTACGAACTGCCGAATGTATCCGAAGACTACGTGCATCGCATCGGTCGCACCGGCCGCGCGGGCGCAACGGGCAGCGCCGTATCTTTAGTCGCGAACGATGAAGTGAGCTTGCTCAAAGGCATCGAACGCTTGATCGGTCGCAACATCGAACGCACCGCGTTGCCGTCGATTTCCGCCGCGCCGGTTTCAAATTTACCGCCGAAACCGGCAATTTCTGCTCCTCAACAAAACCGTCCGCGACCGCCGCAGCACCGCAATCAAAATCAGCGACGTTGGAGTGGCGGCGGCAATTCGTCGCGCGGCGGCAGAGCATTCGGCGCGAGGGGATAGTTGGCACCGACGAAAAGCACGTCGCCAACACAAACCCCAAAACCGTGCTCGTTGTTTCGAGGGTGAGCACAACTCCCTTACACCACCACAACCCGCGCTCCACGTTGGGTGGGTGAGTGGAGAGCGGCTCACGACGTTCAGATTGTCGCAACGAAATTCGATTGCGCATTGCACGTCGGTTCTCGCGACGTCGCAGCGCGGTTAATCGTCGTTTCAGATCACGACAACGCAACGTCGCGGGCACAATCAAATGATCAATCGATGACGTCCATCGAAGGGCAGCCGCACTCCAATCGCCCGCCCCGCGGCGAGCGCCAAACTACTCCCCCAATACTCCGTATTTGAACAACACGTATTGAGACTTGCGGTTGTCGCGAATCTTCTTGGCAATCGAGTCGTGCAATGCTTCGGTCCAGGTCGTCCAGCGATCGATGAAGGCTTCGGCGGCGGTGCGGTCGCCGTCATACTGAATTTTCAAAACCGCTTCGAGCATTTCGGCGACCGCCGCCGGAAATCGATCGTAGTGAATCATAATCACGTCGTTGACCGGCTCGATCTCGAACACGCCTTTATCGAGGAACCAATTGAACTGCATGAGTTGCATCGTTTGATACGCTTGCTCGCGGCGTGGCTTCGCATCTTGAAACGTTCGATCAAGACCGCTCGCGTACACCGTCACTTTATCGTGCTCGGAATAGATGCCCACCTTTTGCAGCAGCGGTGCGGCAAATAGCGAAACTAAATCCGCTTTGAGTTCTTCAAATGTGTCCGCTGAAGACTGCAACGCGACATCGAGCGGCCGGCCGCGACGATCGCGATTCACGCCTAAGTAGTGACCGATCTCGTGCCATAACGTGCGATTGAGTTCGCCTTCTTCGGTGAAGTCGCCATCGAATGGCGACCCCATTAGCGCTTTCCAAGCCGATTGCGCATTGTCGAACAGTTCCGGATTGCGCAGGATGTTGGCGCGCAACATCACTCTTCTACCGTAACGCCTTGTATACAACGGATCGTTCGGCAGCGCCGTCGCGGTATTTTTGCCGCGCGCCTGACCGAAATCGGCGATCACGTCGTACACGCCAATGGCGATCTCGCTGCTCACTTTTCTATGTTGCGGCGACGGCAATGCATCTTCGATGGTTTGCAAATCGCGCACGGCTTCTCGCAGTTTCTTACTTGCCGCTTCGTCGCGTATCAGCAAGCTCATCGACATGAACGCCTTCGCGCCGAACATCGCATCGTCATACTTTTCGTACGATCCGATTTGCGCATTCAAATGCTTGAAATTGCCGGTGACCCACGAGGCATCACCGCTTTCGTAATCGTCACTCAATAGATCGCGCGCGCGATTGCGAAGGTAGTCCGCAAATTCAAGATCGCTGCTCTCGACGGCGCGCGCGGCATTATTCAAACGTTGATAGATCCGCACGATATCAGGCGCCCATCTAACCGACTGTGGCAGCGCGTAGAGTTGGGTGGTATCTTCGGGAGTGCGCAAGCCTTCAAGCTTGCGACGCAATCCCGGATGCAATAAATCGAGCGCGGGATATTTCGCGAGCGTATCGAGATCGTGCTTGAGATTTTCCGCGGTGGCGCGCCGCACCACCGTGCGTGCTGCCATCAGCGATTCGCGTTCATCGGGATGCGCCAAAATAAACGCTTCGATTTCGCCGCGATTGGAATCGAGCGGATAAATATTTCGAGTCGGCGTTTCGGGATTCACCGGCAGGAACGCCTCGCGGCGATTGTCGGGCGTGGTGGCGATCGGGCCTTTGAATAGGCGAAATAGATCGAGTAACGACTGCGTTTCGTGCGATTGCTCAGGATTCGCGCTCAATTGCAGCAGCGTGTCGTAGGCTTCCAAGGCTTGCGGATGACGCGCATCTTCGTAGATTCGTTGGATCAACTTTCCCGCTTCGACCAACTCCGAAACCGCGCGGCGTTCGCCGGGCGATAAATCGTTGAGCGACGGCGCCAGTCGCACCGTCTGCGTGAGATCGAGCACTTCCGGCGTGCGCTCCGGCGGCCAAAAACCGGGCGGCAATTCGTCGGCGTCGGAAAATTGCAGAGCCGCGCTCGCCATTGCGAGAGCGACAAAAATGATGATGCGCATTCCTATAAGAGTACCGCAAAGCGCGCGCGCCGTGTTCGCACCTGCTTTATCGATTCATGCGCCGGCGGTCTGCATCACTGACGCTTCGAGTCAGCCTTGGAATCGGCTTTAGTGTCCGCGGGATTGCCCGTTGCAATAAATCTACCCAGACGCTGCATTTGCGTGACTAAGTCGCCGTCTACCAGTAGCGCCCATTCCGTCAATGGTCGATCGGCATAGCCACCGGCGGTATAAGTCATCGTGATTTTCGATCCGCCGCCGGACACTTCGATTGTCCAGGTCAAACTCCCAGTGATGGCGAATTCCTGCAACCGACCCAATGCGCCCCGCAACCGAAGCGTCTTAGGAGGTTGGGCGTAAATGACGATCATGTGCTGCGCACCCGCATACATGCCCAGCTTTTCGCAAAGACAACCGCCCACAAATGGATCCAGCGTCATGTTGCGAGCGTCGCCGGAAAAGGTGTGCTCGGGGTCCCACCAGCGGCCAACGTCCGCGAGCGCGCTCCACGCAGCGGGCGGCGGCATAGGAACATTCACGCTGTGTGTGACCGTGAAGCCGACATCGGATGAGCGCACTACCTCGGCGAACACCGGCGAGCAGAGCGCGGACGCGCCAACACATAGTGTGAGGAAGGTGAACAATTGAACAGCGAGAGAACGCAACTTGACGATCTTCATACACCCTCCGTCTTCGCAACCTTACTTGTACCGGCAAAGCTCAAACGCCAACGCGCATACTAACAGGACTAGAATGTGGCGATTCACGCTAGCGATACGAGGGCTCGAACATGCGCATCGGGACATTTATTCGACGAACATTCATCGGCATCGGCTCTCTGATTGTCGTCACCATTGCTGCGGCTATCGGCCTCGTTTGGCTTGGGCCGGTCGCAATTTCGGACAAAGGCATGTTGTTCAATATGGTGATTGGACGAAGCGTCGCAGCGCCTTCGGCCGAGACCGTGCAAGCGCAGCTACACGCGCCGCCGGAATTCAAAGTGAGTTTGTTCGCCGGCAATTTAAGTGGCGCTCGGATGATGCAAGTCACCACGCAAGGGGACCTGCTGCTCTCCGTGCCGCGCTCGGGCCAAATTATTTGGTTGGAAAAAGATCGTAACAACGACGGCAAGAGCGATAGCCAACATGTACTGATCGACCATCTCTATCGTCCACATGGTTTGGACATTCACGACGGCTGGTTGTATGTCGGCGAGAACGACGCAATCGGCCGTGTTCGCTTGGATGCTTCGCAAAGCAAACTCGACGGCAAATACGAACGCATCGTTACCGGCCTCACCGGCAACGGCAATCATTGGAGTAAGACAGTCCGCATCGGACCGGATGGTTATCTCTATTTGGCGCAAGGTTCGACGTGCAACGTGTGCATCGAACAAGATCCACGACGCGCGTCGATCATGCGCTTCAAGCCCGATGGTCTCGATGGACAAATCATCGCGAACGGATTGCGCAATAGCGTCGGCCTCGATTGGTCGCCATGGGACAACCAACTGTATGCAACCGAAAATGGCCGCGATCTCTTGGGCGACGATATTCCAAACGACGAATTCAATCGCATTGACCCGGGAAAATTCTACGGCTGGCCGTATGTGCATGGCTTTGGCGTGGTCGATCCGCAATACGGCGCGGATCAAGCGCAACGCATCGCGAGCTCTATCGCACCGGCGTATGGATTCCGAGCGCATAACGCGCCGCTGGGTTTTCGTTTTCTAAAAAAACCCGCGCCGGGATATGAACGCACCGCGCTCGTTGCCTTACACGGTTCCTGGAATCGCTCCAAGCCCGATGGCTACAAAGTCGTGTCGTTGCACTGGAACAAAGACGGAAAAATCGAAGAGCATGATTTTTTAACGGGCTTTCTTACCGACCAAGGCGTGATCGGCCGACCGGTGGATGTGGCGGAAGATAGCGACGGTGCGATCTATATTTCCGATGACTACGCGGGGGTTATTTATCGCGTTGCGCGAACGGCTAAGTAACCGCCGTCCATTACTTGCGATTAGCGACGGGCATGGTAGAAATTGCTCCTGCATTTCTACCATTTCCACCATCCATGGCGGGCGTGTCGCCAGTACAGAATCAATAGATAACCCGCCGCCATGCCGCCCAAGTGCGCGAAATGCGCGACACCTTGCTGCGTGCCGAACACGCCGAGCGCCAATTCGAGCGCTCCGTATAACATGACGAATACTCGTGCCGGCATCGGAATCGGCGGAAACAGCAACATGATGCGGCGTTCCGGAAAGGCAATACCGAAGGCAAGAAGAATACCGAAAATTCCGCCCGATGCGCCGACTGTCGGAATCGGCGGACTATGGGTCAGCGCCATCACCACCAATTGCGCAACGGCAGCGCCGACCACGCAGGTGAAGTAGTAAATCAGGTATTTATTCGTACCCATGCTGCGCTCGATATCCGAGCCGAACATGTAAAGCGCAAACATGTTGAAGAACAAATGGGCAAGGCCGCCGTGCATGAACCCGTAGGTGACTAACTGCCACACTTCAAATGGCGGCACGCCTTGCAGGTTGCTCGTGTGCCAAGGCCACAATGCGCCGTAGATGACGGCCCAGTCGCCCAACACCATTTGCAATCCATACACCAATACATTGGCAATGATTAGCGTACGCGTAACAGGCATGAGGGACTGAAACATGATTCTATCTACACCAGCACGCGCTCAATCCCGCCATCATTAGCTCGCGTGACATACTGCGGCAGCCAATCGTCGCCCAAGATGTGCTTCGCAATTTCAACGACAATGTAGTCGGCATCGAGATTCGCGTCGTCGTTGTAGCGCTTGAGCCCTTGCAGGCACGACGGACACGATGTCAGCACTTTAACTTTCGCGTTCACGTCGTCGACTCGTAACTGTTCCGCGCCGGCCCGCATCTCTTGCTCCTTACGGAATCGCACCTGCGTAGAAATATCCGGGCGCGAAACTGCAAACGTGCCCGACTCGCCGCAGCAGCGATCGTTCTTTTTGATCTGACCGTTGGCTTGTTCGTTCATCAACGCATTCACGACTTTGAGCGGATCGTAACTCTTCATCGGCGAGTGACAAGGATCGTGATACATGTAGCGCGTACCGGTGACGCCTTCGAGCTTTACGTTCTTCTCCATGAGAAACTCGTGAATGTCGATGATGCGACAGCCGGGAAAGATTTCTTCGAACTTGTAGTCTTGCAGTTGATCATAGCAAGTGCCGCAACTAACCACGACCGTGCGAATGTCCAGATAATTAAGCGTATTCGCGACGCGATGGAACATGACACGATTGTCGGTAATCATTTTTTCCGCTTTTTCAAACTCGCCCGATCCGCGTTGCGGATACCCGCAGCACACGTAGCCCGGCGGCAAAACGGTTTGCACGCCTACGTGCCACAACATCGCTTGAGTGGCGAGTCCCACTTGCGAGAACAATCGTTCCGAACCGCAACCGGGAAAATAAAACACCGCTTCCGATTCGGCATTCGTGCGCTTCGGATCGCGAATCACCGGCACATAGTGCTTGTCTTCGATATCGAGCAAAGCGCGCGCGGTTCGCTTCGGTAAGCCACCAGGCATCTTCTTGTTGATAAAGTGAACGACTTGTTCGCTGATCTTTGCTTTGCCGGTAGTCGCGGGCGGCCGTTTGGTTTGCGCTTTGGCAAAACCAGACAACATTGTGTTGGCAAGTCGCTGTATCTTGAAACCCCAATCGATCATCACCTTGCGCGTGAGCTTGATAGTTTGCGGATTGGTGGCGTTCAAGAACAACATCGACGCGGCCGTTCCGGGATTGAAACGCTTCTTGCCCATGCGGCGCAGTAGATCGCGCATCGCCATCGACACGTCGCCGAAATCGATATCGACTGGACAAGGCACTTCGCACTTGTGACACACCGTACAGTGATCGGCCACATCGCCGAATTCGTCGAAGTGACGAATCGACACACCACGCTGCGTTTGTTCCTCATACAAGAACGCCTCTACTAACAACGAGGTCGCGAGAATCTTATTTCGCGGCGAGTATAGAAGGTTGGCGCGCGGTACATGTGTCGCACAGACAGGCTTGCATTTTCCGCACCGCAGACAATCCTTGATCGCGTCCGATATCGAATTGATATCCGAGTGCTGCATGATCAGCGACTCGTGACCCAGCAAGCTAAAGCTCGGCGTGTAAGCTTTGGTGAGATCGCTTCCCGGCAAAAGCTTGCCGCGATTGAAGCGACCCTCGCTATCCACACGCTCTTTATATTGTTGAAATTCGTGTGTCTCGTCGTCGGTTAGAAACGCATACTTCGTGATGCCAATGCCGTGTTCGCCGGAGATCACGCCATCCAACTTTCGTGCGATCCCCATGATGCGTTCGACCGCTTCATTCGCCGACTGAAGCATCGCGTAGTTGTCGGAGTTCACGGGAATATTGGTGTGAACATTGCCGTCGCCGGCATGCATGTGCAGCGCGACGAACACTCGACCTCGCAGTACGCGTCGATGTATCTCCTGGCACTCAGTCAAAATCGGTGTGAAAGAATTACCGGAGAACATAGTGCGCAACGCGCCGCGCACTTCGCGCTTCCAGGAAACGCGGATGGTACGATCTTGCAACAGATCGAAAACGCGAATCGTATGCTGCTCATCCAGTCTGCGCTGCATCATGCCGCTAATTTCGTTGAGACCCAGCGTGACTAGAGTTGGCAAGGATTCGTCCAAGCTGCGATCCATGTTGTGAAGCAGATAGCTCCAGCGAGCCCGAGTAGCAGCCAGCATTTCACGCGCACGCTCAGGTCGATCGCCGAGCAACGCATCCGGCGGTAGGCGATCCATCTCCGCATCGTCACTGCTGGCAAGTTTTAGCGGGCCCGATAAATATTTTTCCAATTCATCCAGCAACTCCAATTTGTTGCGGATCGACAGCTCAATGTTGATACGTTCGATGGCGTCGGTGTATTCGCCCATTCGCGGCAGCGGGATCACCACGTCTTCGTTGATTTTGAATGCGTTGGTGTGTTTCGCGATCGCCGCGGTGCGCGATCGATCGAGCCAAAACTTCTTGCGCGCCTCTGCATTGACCGCGATAAAGCCTTCGCCGGTTCGAGCATTGGCGATACGCACGACCTCGGACGTTGCGGCGCCGACGGCCGCTTCGTCGTTGCCGACGATGTCGCCGAGCAATACCATCTTCGGCAACGCACCGCGTTTAGATTTAGTGGCGTAACCGACCGCGCGCAAATATCGTTCGTCGAGATGTTCCAAACCGGCAAGAAATACGCCTTGCGATTTGTTAAGGCCGTCGAGTAGCGATTTAATTTCTACGATCGACGGAATTGCATCGCGCGCTTGCCCAAAAAATTCCAAGCACACCGTACGCACATGCTTGGGCATCTTGTGCAACAACCAACGGGCCGACGTGATGATGCCGTCGCAGCCTTCTTTTTGAACGCCCGGCAAGCCGCCCAGAAATTTATCGGTGACATCCTTGCCCAATCCCACTTTGCGAAACTTGCGGCCTTCGATGGTGATGTGTTCGGTGCGTAATACGCGCGCATCGTTCGGATGTTGGCGGCCGTCTTTCCACGTCAGTGTGAAACTGGCCACGGCCGCGTCATGAATTTTTCCGCGATTGTGATCGAGGCGTTGCACGTCGAGCCAATTGCCATCGGGATCGACCATTCGCCACCAGGTAAGATTGTCGACTGCCGTTCCCCACAACACCGCCTTCTTACCGCCGGCATTCATCGCGATGTTTCCGCCGATGCACGAAGCATCCGCCGACGTCGGGTCCACCGCAAAAACAAAACCCGCGCGCTCTGCCGCATCCGACACACGACGAGTCACCACACCCGCACCGGAAAATATCGTCGGCACTTGATCCGGTACGCCGGGAAGATTGGTCAATTCGACTTTGCTCAACTCTTCGAGCTTTTCGGTATTGATGACGACCGACCAGGGCGTTAACGGAATCGCACCACCGGTGTAGCCGGTACCGCCGCCACGCGGAATAATTGTCAGACCCAATTCGACGCAGGCGCGCACCAGCATCGGTATCTCAATCTCGCTGTCCGGCATGAGCACAACAAACGGATACTCAACGCGCCAGTCGGTTGCATCGGTGACGTGACTCACTCGCGCGAAGGCGTCGAAGCGAATGTTGTCTTCGCGAGTGTGCTTCGCGAGTAACTTGCGCGCACGCTTACGCAAAGCAGCAACTTTATCGAACGAATCGGCGAACGACTTTACTGCGCCGCGCGCAGCCAGCAATAACTCCGCGACCTTGCGACTGCGCTCGTGATCGGCTCCGTCACGGCGCAAATCGATTTCGTGCAACCGGTGATGCAATGCCTCGACTAGCAAGCGTCGACGCTTTGGGCTATCGAGCAAATCGTCTTGCAGATAGGGATTGCGCTCCACGACCCAGATATCGCCCAACACTTCGTACAACATGCGTGCCGATCGACCGGTACGACGCTCGCCGCGCAGTTCTTCGACAAACTGCCACGCCGATTGCCCGAGCAAGCGAATGACAATCTCGCGATCGGAGAACGAAGTGTAGTTGTAGGGAATCTCGCGCAACCGCCCAGGTAGATTATTGGGCGCTTCGCCATCGTCCGACGGCGACGCGAGAATGTCTTCGGGATCGGAGAGCGGTAGCGACAAATTCTTCAAGGGGGCGGTCAATCCGGTCACGATGCCAGGAACCTGGCTGGATGCATATTGTAGAGATAGCAGCGGTATAGGTCGATCATCAACTCGCCGAGCAGCATCGTTTTTCGTTATGATGCGGCTCGTCAATTTCGGCCCGCATTGGGCGTTATCGCCCTCGCCCAAGTTGGGCGTCATCGTAAAGTCCGGGCGCAACGCGCCGATAAGCGCGCGCCAGCACGTAGCTCGCCATTCGAAATCGAGAACTGGTATTGCGACAGGAACTAATTAGCGCGCGCTTAGACCACCTCGATGCGAGCGCGATGACCATGAGAGTTGCCTAACTTCACGTCGCGAGTAATCAATTTGGCATTGAGTGCTTCTGCCAAAGAAACGTATGCGGCATCGTAGGCTGTCAGCGAATTTCGCAAAGCCCAGATGCGCGGCGCGAGATCGCTATGAGCATAGCGATGCAGCACCAAATCGTTAAGATCCTCCATTGCCTGTTGAGCGCGTGCGGCTGTCAGTTCTTTAGCAAGCAGGTAGCGTCGCAAAACCTGCAATACTTCGAGATCGATGAGGTGCGGAGCATGCAGCGATTCGTCCGCAGCAAAAACTCGCTCGGCGATACGCGCTGCCGAGCGAGTATTCAGTAATAGCTCAATCGCGGCAGACGCATCGATGACTATCAATAGACGTTACCGACTCTGGCGTTCGGCGCGTACCGCTTTAGGAGGCGCAGTTTTGACCGCTACCGCGCTACGTTGCGCGATGCGGCTTCGCAATTCCGCGGGCGTGGGCTTATCGGCGAGTCGTGTCATTTCCCGAACCAGATAGTCCGAAAGCGAAGTGCCCTCAAGCGCCGCGCGAGACTTTAATTTGCGATGCAACTCGTCCGACACCCGTCGCATTTGAATCATCTTTGGCATGCGGATACCGTACTTGCATGTGCAGCACATGTCAATGAGCGTATTCTCGCAACGAAGCAAATTTTCCGCGAGCTGAGCATCAAGAGCTATGTTGATTTCAATGGACCACGTCGCGCTCGTCGTTCGCGATCTCAAAGCATCCACCGAGCGCTATTCCGCATTCCTCGGTTGCAAACCGATCTGGCGTGGCACCGAGCGTGCGCGGTTTCAACTGGGTAACACGGCGCTCGACATGGTTGTGCCCGTTGGTAGCTCTGCAGTCGGCGTTCGAGCGCAAGGGCAACTCGATAAACACGGCGAAGGGTTATGGGTGCTTGCGTTTGCGACTGCGGATATTGGAAAGGCGCGACACACTCTCGCACGTCGCGGCATCGCCTCATCTGAGGTGCGACAGATCCGATCGGCCGATTTCGAAAGCAACAAGGAGTACTGTTGGGCTACTTCAGAGTTGTCTGCCGAAGCAACGCATGGCATTACGATCTTTCTAGTCGAACAAGAGACGGATGCAGCGCACGGGTCGCGATGCAAACCGAACGCCGCAGCAAATTCCGCTGTGAGCAGCCTTGACCATATCGTTATCACCACCGCACATCCGGAGCGCGCTGCAGCGTTGTATGGAACACGCTTGGGATTGGAAATGAAACTGGATCGCACCAATCCCGATTGGGGGTCGCGTCTCATGTTCTTCAAATGCGGCGACTTAGTTGTCGAAATAGCGCATAACCTAAAGAACATCGACAGCAGCGCGCCGGACAAACTGTGGGGCTTGTCGTGGCGCGTAGCTGATATTGCTGCGGCCCACGCGCGCATCGCGCAAGCCGGATTCAATGTGTCGGACATACGCGTCGGTCGAAAGCCGGGAACAAAAGTCTTTACCGTGCGCGATGCGCCAGCGAATGTGCCGACGCTGGTCATTGGCCGAGATTGACGCCGTCAAGCGACCTTTCCGATCCACACCGCTTTCGCGTAGGCGCAAAGTTCATTTGACTGATTGAACAACGCTGTCCCCGCGAAGTATTTCTTTCCTTCGCTCCCCATCGTCCAACCGACCACCACGCAACGCTCGCCGGCACGAATGTCTTTTTCGATACGAGCCGTCAATCGCCCCAACATTCCCGTTTGCGTGCCGCGCGCGCGCCATGCCATTTGGCCGGGGCAATCGAGTGCAGTCCAAATAAATTCCGGTTTCACCAATCCGTGTTCGTCGGTAAAGCATTCGTTTGCGATCCACGCTGCAGCCACCTGTTCATTATTGTTCACTGGCGCGGAATAAACGTGCAGTCCCTCCGTGGGCGACAACTCTGCGCCACAACAAAAGCAAATCGGATGTACGCCGCGCATCGGCTTGTGAAATAGGTGATTTAAGCAAAGAGGAAACGAATACGATTGCTCGCGTACCGCCATCGCCTCGTTCAATGTGGTCGGCGTTGGCGCTTCAATTTGTAACGTCACGATCTTCGCTTCTGCGGTGAGCTTGTCGCCATGTTCGACGGTCAGCGATTGATTGTCGCGAAGAATCGTCATCGATTGATCGAGCGGTATCGGCGCGCGTAGCGTCACTTCCACTGCTTTTCCATCCGGTAAGTTATGTGCACCGTCGGTCAACGCGCTCGCGACGACTCCAGAGACATACCCACCATTGCCCGAGTTTGGCGGGCCGCGAAATTTCTCGGCAATGAAAATGCTGTTGTCTGTCATGTAAGATGAGGAATACGCTAAATGTTAAATTCAGATCATAACAACGAGCATGCCGCATGGGCCTTTATAGCGATCGTATCTTTCCGAAGGTTCTCGACTGGGCAATGCGCGCGCCGGAACTGAAACCGCTCCGTGCTCGCACGGTGGAACACACGCACGGCCGCGTATTGGAAATCGGCTTTGGAGCGGGCCACAACTTGAAGTTCTACCCGACTGCGGTCGAAAAAGTGGTTGCAGTCGACCCGAATCCCGGACTATCGAAGATGGCTTTGGCGCGTATCGCACGCAATGAAATCAACGTAGAGCATCATCGGATTACCGCCGAGCGCCTACCCTTCGACGCTGCAAGTTTCGATTGCGTCGTCAGCACACTGACCTTGTGCAGCATCCCGGATGTTGCAGCGGCGCTCAAGGAAGTGCACCGCGTTCTCAAGCCCGGCGGCGATTTCTTTTTTCTAGAACATGGACATTGCCCGGACGTTACCGTGAGCAAGTGGCAGGATCGACTCACGCCCATCTGGAAAATTATTGGCGACGGTTGCCACCTCAACCGCGACATTGAGGCCTTGGTGCGCGACGCGAACCTCAGCGTGACTGCGATGGAGAATCTCGATTTACCGAAGATGCCGCGCGCTATCGGGTACGCCTATCTAGGTCGAGCCCAGCGGGACAATTAGCGCAATAATTATAAGAGACGGTCGGGCGACGAGTAACGCGATGACTAGTTGAGCAATTGGGTCGACAGATTGGGCCGCCAAATGGGGCATCGAAGGGCGCGTCGATTATTGACGTGCGAAGGCCGCGCGATCCCGCTATCCTTGCGGCTTCGGCTTGATCCCGTTTCTACTTCACCGCGATTTACGGCATTCCCCCATCAGTCTATTTCTGACAAATAGCCTCTCGTCCAACTCAAGGAATTTTATGCGCCGCCTATTACTTGCCTTTGCAATCTTACTGGCCGCTTCCTGCAACGCCGCGCCTCCGGAACTTAAGACCGACGAGCAAAAGACGTTGTACGTGCTTGGCTATGCGGTCTCCGACAATCTCAAGTCGTTCAACTTGACGCCGGCGGAAATCGAAATCGTTAAGGCGGGATTCGCCGATGGCGCCGCGCAGAAGAAGCCGACTGTCGAACCGCAGCCGTTTTATCCGAAGATTCGCGAATTGCAAACCAGTCGAGTTGCGGCCGTGGCCGCCAAAGAAAAAGAATCAGGCAAGGCTTTCTTGGAAAAGGCGGCGATGGAAAAAGGCGCGACGAAATTACCGTCGGGCGTGATTATCACGACGACGAAGGAAGGAACAGGTGCAACACCGGTCGCCACCGATACGGTGAAAGTTCACTATCAAGGCACGCTCACCAACGGCAAAGTGTTCGACAGCTCCATTCAACGCGGCGAACCGGCAACGTTTCCGCTTAACGGCGTGATTCCGTGTTGGACCGAGGGCGTGCAAAAAATGAAGGTGGGCGGAAAGGCAAAACTCGTGTGCCCCGCGGAACTTGCTTATGGCGATCGCGGCGCGCCGCCGGATATCGCGCCAGGCTCGACACTCGTGTTCGAAGTCGAATTGCTTGATATCGTGAAAGACGCAAAGCCGCCCGGCAAAACTCCGTAAAGGAATCGCGATATGCAGCGACGCACATTACTGGCGAGCTTGTGTCTGATTGCAGCGGCGCTAATCGCGCCGCTGCATGCGCAACAATCGACTGCGCCGGCCGCGCAAGTCAATCGCGGCGAACCCAACTTTTCTCGTTGGGAAAAGGCCATTGCGAAGATCGAGCAAACAAGCCCTCGCGATCCCGGTGGCATTGTGTTTACCGGAAGTTCGTCGATTGCGCGTTGGACAACTCTAGCGCAGGATTTTCCGACGCTGCCGGTTCGCAATCACGGCTTTGGCGGTTCGATCATCGCCGAAGTCACGCACTTTGCCGATCGCATCATCGTTCCGTACAAGCCACGCATGGTGGTGTTCTATGCGGGCGACAACGATTTGGGCTTCGGTCGCACGCCGGAGCAAGTGTTAGCGGATTTCAAAACATTCTTTACCACTGTGCGTAAGGCTTTGCCGAAAACCAAGATCGCATTCATCTCCATTAAGCCAAGCATCTTGCGCAAGAATCTGGTCGAGCAGATGCGCGCGTCGAATCGACTGATTCAGAGTTGGCTCAAGAAGCAGAAGAACGCCGCTTACATCGACGTCTTCACGCCGATGCTTGACGACAAAGGCGAGATTCGAGCCGACTTGTTCGTTGCGGATAATCTGCACATGACTCCGACCGGCTATGCAATTTGGACACGCGTTGTCGGACCGTATTTAAAATAGTCTTTCACGCGCGGTGCATTCGTCGCTACGCCGCCGCGCGATTTTCGTTTGTTTCATTCAGCACTTCGCAAACATCCTTAAGCAAATGCGATAGTTCCCCGGTCATCAACCTGAAGTCGGTTGCGAATTTCTCGTCCGCGTTTAGCTCCACCTCTGCGTCTCGCTCTTCCGCCATCTCTAAAAATTCGACGCGCTTGATTTGCAGCTTGTCGGTCAGCACGAACGAGATGCGGTCGTTCCACGTCAGCCCCAGTCGCGTGACGAATTTCCCTGACGACAGGTGCGCTTTGATTTCTTTTGCCTCCAGCGGATGCCGCACATATCGCACAGTCGCTCTGGTTTTATCGGCCGCTTGCAATTCCAAATCTTGATCGATAGTAAATCGCGATGGCGCGTCGCCGAGCATGAGCCACGCAGCCATTGCGGAGTGCGGTGAGCGTTCGGTGTCTATCGGGGTAACGGCGAACGATCCAAGCGTGTCGCGCAAGGTTTCCACCAACTCTTCGGCACGCGGCAAACTCGCGGAATCGACGACAAACCAGCCGTTTTCCGGATCGATCCATGCGCGCATGATCTTGCGCCGAGTCAACGCACGCGCGCGCAGCTCGGTGGTGACGCTCTCCTTGATCTCGCGCAATTGGCGTCGAGCAACCGGATGACCTTGTTCGCGTTCGAGAACTTTGGCGCGCTCGAGCGTTTCTTGACGGATAATTGAGCTCGGCAATAACTTCTGATTTACACCGAGAGCGATTAAGTGTCGGCGACTCACCGTTTGCACTAGGCGCTGATCGTCGGTAGACGACGGTGGCGTCCAACCGCGATTGAACATTTCAAGACTGCCGCACTCGCGCAGTTTGCGCCCCCAAAGTTGATCTTCCAGATCGGCGGCCGATAATCCCCAGTCCTTTGGGAGACGATAGAAAACCAAATTTTTAAACCACATTGCGAGTCGGCGCCGAAGGAACTGGGCGCGCAGTATATGAAGTGTGCCTCGCTCGACATAGCCTTGTTATTTCATACGCAAGTGTGTAAGCGCTTGCGTGGCGACGGCGGCCGACGGCAACATGCACCCCATGAACTACATCTATGAAGTGAAGGATGCAATCGCGCTGTCCACGCCGCTCGCCCATGGAATCCACAGCATCAACACGGCGCTGCGCCAACCGCGCTCATTTGTTGGGCGGTGGAACGTATTCCCACGCTCGTCCCGATGCGGGTGGTGCGAATCACCGTCGATCTGTTGCGTCCGGTTCCGGTGGCACCGCTTGAAATCAAGGTCGAAGTCGTGCGTGAAGGTCGCAAGATTCAACTCTGTTCGGTGCAGTTATTTGCCGACGGCGTCGAAGTCACTCGCGCATCCGTGCTCAAGATTCGCGCGACCGAGCTATCGCTGCCGAAGACGGTGATAGAAGAAATCGTCGCCTATCCTGGCCCCGAAGAGAGTCGCATTCCGAAAAGCGATCCGGAAGGTTCGAATCTCTTTACGACTGGCGTACAGATGCGTGTGGCAAAGGGCGGATTTCGTCAACCCGGTCCCGCCGCAATTTGGTTTCGCGCCGAGCGACCGATTGTTTCCGGCGAGATCATCTCACCCGTGATGCGCGCTGCGATTGCCGGCGATTTCTGCAACGGTACATCGTCGTCGCTCGATTTTCGCCAGTGGACGTTCATTAACGCCGACCTCAGCATCAGTCTTGCCCGCATGCCCGTTGGCGAATGGATACTGCTCGATGCGGAAAGCTACGTCGGATCAAACGGCGCGGGTGTCGCGTTCGCGCGATTGGGCGATACGCAAGGTTACTTCGGCCGTGCCGTGCAGAGTCTGGTGATTGAACCACGCAAGAGTTAGCGAGAGTTTCAGCGCCGGCTCTTGCTACCGCTGTGTGCTTTGTGCGCTCTATTTGCAACGTGTAGTTTGCCTGAGTCTCGCGGTCGATCGGAACGCGCGGGTCGATCCGCTTTATAACTCTTGAAATGCGCGTGCTTGGGTCGCGGCGCGTCGGCTCGACTGATGCGCAACTCTTGTCCGGCAACGCGAGTCTTTTGTAGATCGCGAAAAATTTGTTTCGGCATGCCTTCCGGTAAATCGACCAAGCTGTGATCGTCGCGAATATCGACGCGACCGATAAACTTGCCTTCGAGTCCCGCTTCGTTCGCGAGTGCTCCGACGATGTTGCCGGGCTTCACGCCGTGCACAAGGCCGACTTCGATACGGAATGTCTCTCTCTTGATCTCGGCGTCGCCGCTATCTTCACGCTGCGCATTACGCGGCGCTGATGGTTCGTCGTCGAGAAACGTCGGCATATCGTCATTTGCGTCATTGGCATTGGGGACAAACTTCGCCGGGGCTTCGCGCTTTTTGAAATCGGTTCGTTTCGTATCGCGACGTGGACTCTCGGCACGCGGACCTTCCTCTCTCGGCTGTTCACGATGCGGCTGGTCGTCACGACTTCTGGTTGGCTTGGAATCGTTACGCGCTGTGCGTTCGAACCTTGCCGGACGCGCGCCGCGCTCGCTATCGCGCGCGAATGGAGTCTGGTTGTCTTTGTTGCTGTCGGTCGCATTCGATCGCCCGTTCTCCAATAACAACGGCGCGCGCCCCTGCGCCATGCTGACCAGCGCGGCTGCAATGTCGAGTGCGGACGAGCCGCTTTCTTGTTCGAACTGTTCGACCAAGAATCGAAAGCGCTGCGCTTCGCCGCTAGCAATCACTGCTGCGATGCGTTCTTTGAATTTGGCGATGCGTTGTTGATTGACCGCTTCCACCGTCGGCATCTGCATGTGCTCAATCGGTTGCCGAGTGGCGCGCTCAATGACGCGCAGCATGTTTCGCTCACGCGGGGCGATGAAGAGAATCGCTTCGCCGCTACGTCCCGCACGACCGGTGCGACCGATGCGATGCACATACGACTCGGAATCGTATGGCACATCGTAGTTGATGACGTGACTGATGCGATCCACATCCAAACCGCGAGCCGCGACATCGGTGGCGACCAAGATGTCGATCTGTCCCGACTTCAATCGTGCGATGGTGCGTTCGCGAACGTTTTGTGCGATGTCGCCGTTCAAGGCGTCGACCGCGAAGCCGCGCGCGCCGAGTTTCTCGGCGAGTTCAACAGTGGCTTGTTTGGTGCGCGCGAAAACGAGCATAGCGTCGAATGTTTCGGCTTCGAGAATGCGCGTCAACGCTTCAAGCTTGTTGTGCATGCCGCCGACGATCCAATAGCGCTGGCGGATGTTGGTCGCCGTGCTGGTCGCACTGCGAATCGTGATTTCCACCGGCGACTGCAAATGTTTTTGGCAGATACGACGAATTTGCTGCGGCATGGTGGCCGAGAACAACGCCACTTGTCGTTGCTTTGGGGTTTTTTCGAGAATCCATTCCACGTCATCGATGAATCCCATCTGGAGCATTTCATCCGCTTCATCGAGTACCAGGTACGTGAGCGCGCTCACGTCAAGCGTGTTGCGCTTTAGATGATCCATGACTCGGCCGGGCGTGCCGACAACCACATGCACGCCGCGCTTAAGACTTTGCAATTGCGGCGTGTAACTTTGCCCGCCGTAGATCGGCAGCACATGAAAGCCGCTGATGTGCGCCGCATATTTTTGAAACGCTTCGGCGACTTGAATGGCGAGTTCGCGCGTCGGACACAACACCAACGCTTGCGGCGTTTTCTGTTTGATATTGATCCTCGACAGAATTGGCAACGCGAATGCGGCTGTCTTGCCGGTGCCGGTTTGCGCTTGGCCAAGCACATCTTTTCCGGCGAGCAAAGGTGGAATCGTTTCGGCTTGGATGGGCGATGGCGATTCGTAACCCACATCGGCGAGGGCTTTAAGCACCGCGTCGCTGAGGTTGAGATCGCGAAACGCGACCTGAGCGGTCAAAGAGTCCTGGGAAGAATCATTGGAAATAGCAGCAGCGGCGCGCACTTAAGCACCTCAAATTCACTTAACGGTGTGAACTGCAAACGCGCGGGGTGCGCCACAGTTGGGGCGCGGGATTCTAACGGTTTGGCCGCCAAATTGCCGAAGTATCGGCGCTACTCGCCGCGAACATAATCGCGGCATCATCCGCCTGGAGTTTGGGAAAACGTCATAAAAGAAGGCCGCACGAAGCGGCCTTCTCGCATTGAGCATTGGCGATGAGCCGATTATTTCGCTGTCTTCGCAACCGCCGCGGTTTTAACAATGGTTTCCTTAGTTGTCGTGTTGGCGGTTTTTTTCGACACTAAACCACCCTGCTTAGTCTCGTCCTGCTTTGTTTCGTTGACGGCGCGTGCCTGAGTTTTGGCGTCGACCTTGATCTTGTGGGTGTGTTTTTTCGTCGTGTTTTTCATATCCTTGGATACTGAAGCGACTGTTGCCTTTTTGCTACCTGTCGATCCTGGCGTCTTCGATGTCGCGACGACTTGTTCCGACTTGGCTGGAACGGTATGCGTCATCGCTTTATGTACTGGTTTCACAGTCGCGGCAGTCTGGGCCATCGAGGCGGATGCGAAAACGCTGCTGGCAAGAATGGCGAAAGAAATGTTGGCAATACTCATGAGGAATCTCCTACTAAGAAATTGATTGATGGCTTTTGCTGCTCGGCGAACAACGGTGATCGCTTGGAGATAGCTTGCAAGAATGGAGATGAATGAAATATGAAGCGCGGGCCGCAAACGACGATTCTCGCAGCAATGCGGTCGTTTCGTCGCCATGCAGCATCGCTGTGCTTGCGCATCGCCCCTATCGCGGACGTCGAAGATGTGCAAATGGAAACGATTTGGAAACGGCACCCGATCAGGCGCACCAATAAAAAAGCCCACGCATGCGCGCGGGCTTCTTGGAGGGGGATCGAATTCGACTAATTGTTTACTACGACAATCAAGTGATCGGCGGTGAAGGTGTTGGTGACGCTATTGAAACTGCCGCTTGCCGCCAATCGATCAACAAGCGTCGAACCGTTCAACGCGGACGACAGCGCAGTCGCGAAATCGGCAAAGGTATTGAAGTTTTCGATCTTATGCGTTGCCACGTGACCGATCGAATACAACTGCATGCTCGAAGTCGCATCCGGGACGATCATCGGGCTGGAGGTCAAGCTTTTAAGGTCGATACGCATCGGTCCCACTTCGATCACATGCTCGACGCCGATGTTTGGATTCGAAAGATCGAGCACCAACTGCGCGTTGCTTTCGGTCGTGAACGGTGCGGTCGTACCTTTAAGGCCCCAACCGATATCGAGTTCCGCTCTGACGGCGGAGAAATCAACCAGTGTCATCGCGTTGAAATCGGGCGGTGCAGAACCAAATGATGTCACGAAACCGAACATTCGCGTCGGCGCATTGAGCGCGAGCCCCGCAAGCGGCAGCGACTGTGTATTGACCACATAGTTGCTCGACTGCGCATCGTCTGCTGTTGTCTTTCCGGTGCCGGTGAAATCGTAAGCGCTCGCCGGTCGAGTGTCGATCGCCATCAAGTTCAGCGCGACGCTACCCGATCCGGTTGAAGTTGCAGCCGTGGTGTTTTTTACGACGCCCCAGATCGGTGTGATGACCAATCGCACGCGCCCTGCCGTCGCATCGAACGTTGTGCCTTTGCCATTCACAGTGCTTTGGTTCATCGAGTTGATTGACTCGACCCCAAAGACATCGATTCGCTGGCCGACCGATATGGCGCTTATATCGAACGAACCGCTCTGACCTTCTTCCGTCACGATGGTATTCGAGCCGACTGTCACACTGACATTGCCGCCGCCAAACTCGAACGCGCCATCATGCCGACCGATTTCAACGCCGCGAATAGTCAGCGTGTTTCCGCTTCTCCCTACGACGTTGCCGGTCAAGTGGTCGATATTCTCGTTTTCTAGACTCGTGCCCGCCAAAATGTTTGCGGCTGTAAAGGTCATATCCGAAATCTGCAACGAGCCGAATGCCGCCGTCATCGCACCGGTGGGCAACGCCGCCAATGCGGTCAAGCCCGCCGTGCCCTGGTACGCCTTGCCATTGATTTCATAGGTCGTGTCGGCTGTGGTGTGCACGGTGACTTGGCCATTGGTCGCACTCGACGCCATATGGAATGGCGCAACGTTGACAACATAGTCGCTATTCGCCTCGTCGACGCTTGTTAACGCGCCACGAACGCGAGTCTTTTTAGAGTCGGTCGGCATGACGCTGGCGACCACAAAAGGTTGCACCGTAACCTTCGCTGTCGTTGTATCCACCGTATTCGAGGCAAGCAAATTGAAGTCGAACGCCAAACGCGAAATTCTATTTGGCGCGATCACTAGGTGATTTTTATTATCGAGCTGCACATCGAGCGTCAACTGAGAAATGGGATTTCCGTCTTTGTCGACTGGCAATACTTTCAATCCGGTCGCACTGCCGTCATCGACGATGAGCGTCGCGCTCGTATAATCGACAGCAATGCTAGCGCCGACATATTCGCCGGCCGGAATCTGCCCGACACTCAACACTTCGGATAAATCGACCAGCTGCGCGAAGTCGATCGTCGTTGACTTGGGCAGAGTCTCGACGGCGGCACCGTTGGCTTTCTTGAGTTGTATCGAAGTGACCGTCACCGCATAGTTGGTGAAATCGCCTTGGGCGTCGGTCATGGTAAGCATGGCGCCGCCGCAACTCGATCCGCCGCACGACTGGGGACTCGGCGGCTGCGACGCCATCCCTGCAACGCCTCCCGATCCGCCACCGCAACCTGACATCGTCAACAGCAGCGACGAGCAAATGCCCAGGCATCTACGCACACGTTTAAGAGGGTTCATAAAATTGGTCTCCGGCTAATTGTAAAATTCTCTCGATCAGCAACGCTCGGAACTCGTGAAGGTTGACGCGCCTTATTGCAAATTGTTCCCGACGACTTGAACAATCTCACTTTACTGTCGCGAGTCGGCGACGAATCGATCGTCAGATTATCGATATCGAAACCTGACGCAATTGCACGAGGCAACCGATACATGGCATTGTTGGCACAATGAATATCGAACTCAATGCGCTTGAAGCGCGCGCGATCGGTTGCTTAATCGAAAAGCAAATCACGACGCCCGATCAATACCCGCTGTCGCTCAACGCACTAACCAATGCCTGCAATCAAAAAAGCAATCGCGATCCGGTGTTGGACCTCGACGAGCGCGCGGTACAACAAGTCGTCGATGGGTTAGTCAGAAAGCATTTGGTGATCGAACGATCAGGTTTCGGCAGCCGGGTACCGAAGTACCAACACGTGTTCTGCAATACGGAGTTTGGTTCGCTGAAATTTACGCCAATCGAAACCGCCATCATCTGCGAGTTACTCGTACGCGGTCCACAAACGCCCGGCGAACTGCGCGGACGCGCCAATCGCATGAGCGAAGTCACCGATGTGTCGCAAATAGAATCGGCTCTGCAAGCGTTAACGAGTCGTCAGGAAGGTCCTTTCGTCGTGCGACTCGCCCGCGAGCCAGGACGACGCGACAGTCGATACATTCAACTGTTCACAGGTCCGGTTGAAGCCGCAATAGACGAAGCATCCGACTATTCAGGCGAAAAAACGCCGTCGCGGGACTCTGCGCTCGATCCCATTCCGCCACCCATCGATGAGGATCGACTATCGCGATTGGAACTATTGGTAGAAAGTCTGTGTCGGGAAATCGAATCGCTAAAAAGCCGGCTCGATCAACGCTAAGTTTGGATCGTGCCGTATCGACTACGCAACGCAACGCTCGACGATCAAACCGATCTGCGAGAATTGATCGATCGATCGGCTCGCGAACTTGGCGCGCGAGATTATTCGCAACAACAAATCGACGGTGCGCTTCGAGGCGCGTTCGCAGTCGATACACAACTCATCGCAGACGGCACCTACTTTGTCGCCGAGGAAGACGGCTCCATCATTGGCTGTGGTGGATGGAGCAAACGTCGAACCCTATTCGGCGGTGACGCCGGCGCCGATCGCAATTATTCTTTACTCGATTCGCGTATCGATGCAGCAAAGATACGGGCCTTCTTTGTCGATCCCGCGCACGCTCGCAAAGGTATCGGACGCGCACTATTGGAGCGATGCGAATCAGAAGCGCGAACTCACGGGTTCTCACGATGCGAATTGATGGCGACATTGCCGGGCGTGCGACTCTATAGCGCCTTCGGTTACGTACCAGGAACGCCGATTCATTACGAATTGGGAGAAGGATTGACTATCGAATTTGTGCCGATGAGCAAGTCGGTTGGCGTGCAATTTTGATCAGTGTGTGATCGTGTAGTAATGGTCAATGACTTGCGACAGCACATTGTGTCGTGACGGTGCCAGCTCCGTATGCAATACGGTTTTTAGCAACGGCATTCTTTGCCAAGTTGAGTCATTGGTAATCGCTGCAGTCGCTCCGGCATGCAGCCCGGTGGCCAGCAAGATCGCATCCGGCGTACTAATATTGAAGCGTGTGCGCAAACTCGCTGCATCGAGCAGAATGTCGCGCTTGATAGGGATCAGTTCTCAATGGTCCTTATTTAAGTAATGGAATGCCATTGGAGCCAGACAGTCGAATCGATCAATATTTTTTTATGTCCACGAAGCGAATCCATACGCCTTCCAGGAATTACCAGTCTTTTCTCTCGCCTTGCAAGTAGGCTTTTGCACCCTGCCAAACTTCGCGATGAAGGCCAGTAGTACGGCGCGTAAAATTCTTGGGCTTAGGGATCATAACGACTCGATCCGATTTGCAAAGAACCAGCAATTCATCTCCAACCGACAGGGCGAGAGCCTCGCGAGCGAGTTGCGGGATGACAACCTGATACTTGCTGCTCAGAGTCACGGTAGTAGACATAGCAACCTGCGAATTGGACGGTAAAACGAATGAACGAGTTGACTTTGCGCGCGGAGATTTCCATTGTAAAGGTCGCTGTCGCAAGCGCTACGACAAATGCCCCACCCATCGTCCCGCTAAGACGACGCCTGCCCACAAAAGTAGCGAAAGCGCCGCCGACGCTTTTGCACTGCGAGGCGATGTCGATTTGTCCCATATGGCGACGTTTCTAAATACGCCAAAATGAAACCAAACCATATTGACTCCGGCGAGGGCCATCAGCAGTAATTTAATTTGAAACGCCGGATTTTCGATGTAGTGACTGGCGCGTGTGATAAACAAACCACTACCTGTTACGACCGACAAGACAAAGGCAAACCACGTCCACGGCACCAATTCTTTCGATAGAGAGCGAACCGAATAGCTGCGCGCTGCGATTCCGATGAGTCGTAGGTCCAACATCAATAGCGAACCCACCACCAGCACAATTGCGATCACGTGGATGGATTCAAGCAGCGGGTACCACCAAGATTCGCCGATGCGCATTGCCAACTCGGTGTTTTCCAACCACGACCAGAATTCGGTGAGCGACACGACGGCTACTCGGTTGGAAAGAGGTAGTCGGCGTAGGCGATCCAGCGCCCTGCGAGCATCACGCCAATCCACAACACAAGCGACAACGCCGCGAGCACTTTGATTGCTGCGGACGATTTATTCGTGCGTCGATACATCGACACTAATATGGCGCTCAGCAAAATCGCCAGTAAGAGCAGCGCAAACTTGATACCAAAAATGGGATTGAAAAAATAGCGCCGCGGTCGCGCGACGACAAACATCGACCCGGACAACAACAGCAAGACTAATGCAGTCCACATCCACGGCATTAGTCGTCGCATCATCTCACTAGGATTCTGACTCGGCACGGCAAGACCCAGCATTCGCAAATCGATCATTGCAATCGATCCCATGACGCACGCGACGCTGAGAATGTGCAGCGATTGCACGATCGGAGGCAATCCGGGCACAGTCCGTAACCAATGCACGACGTGATCGTGAACGGAACTTGTTGCGATGAAGTGAGCGACGTCCGCCAACGTTTGGGTCATATTCACGCGACGCACATCGATGCGCGACGGCTTACCCGATGACTTACCCGATGACTTACCATGGCGCGACCAACGAAATCGAGCGCCGCCCCAGTTTTCGATAGACCTGGAAGTCGCGATCCAAAGTCCAAATACAACTGTCGGAAATCAGCTCGGACATGCGCACCAAACACGCGTCGGCAAACGCCATCGGGCGATCTCGATAGCGCTTCATCAAGTCACGGATGCGCCGATACTCGGCATGGAAATCGAACTCGCTGCGCAGAAAACCGGCATCGACGAGAGCAAATAAATGATCCGTGTCGTGACCGCCCCGCTTCAATAGGAACAGCGCTTCGGCGATCACCGCGTCGCAGGCCAACACGGTCGCTGGAGCAGATTGGCTTTCCTCCACGGCCCATGAATGCCGGCTATCATCGGCGCATAACAACGCCACCAGCGGACCCGTATCGATCAGCCACGTCGTCATTCTCCGTATCCGACCAGATGCTTGCTATTCGTCGACAGATCATTCGGACCGCCTTTATTTCCGCCAATGATGTGCTTAATGACGTCGAATCCGGTTTTGTTCGGCTCGGCCTCGGGTGTCACGCCATAGGCACGCAGTGCTCGCCTAACGACGCTGCCTTGGGAAACACCTTCCTTTCGCGCGCGACTGCGCAGCGCCTTAGCTTCGGCTTTGGAAATCCTGAGAGAGAGAGTTGCAATCTGCATGCGCCGAATGTAAGACAAAATGGCGTGATAAGCAAGACACAAGAATGAAGGCCGCAATAGACACGGAAAGGCTCGCGATCGCGGACTTGCATCACGATATTTCTTCACTTTCGCTGTACAACCATCAAGCCTATTCTCTAACGTGCACGTAAACGGGATGCTCCACCATGCAACATTTGCGACGACAATTTCTCAACATTGCAACTCTGGTCGTGCTGCTTGCCCTGCCGTTGATTGCCGTCGCCAGGCCACAGCCAACCCTTTATTACCTGGATATCTCCGGAAGGATACTCACGGCTAGCAGCGATGGAACCCATGTAGCGGTGGTGGCAAAAGATTTAGGCAGCGGCCCCGACGGTATCGTCATCGATGGCGCCAATCGTCATCTCTATTGGACCAGCATGGGCAAGGCGAGCGCCAACGACGGTAAAATTTCTCGCATCGATTTCGACGGCACGCATCTCACGACGATTGTGCCGGCAGGTGGCACGTTTACACCGAAACAACTCAAGATCGATCTTGCGAATCGCAAACTCTATTGGTCGGATCGCGAAGGTATGCGCGTGATGCGCGCGAATATGGATGGCTCGGATGTCGAGGCGTTGATCGTGACGGGAACCGGCGAAGCGGATCGTAAGAATCAAGCAAATTGGTGTGTCGGCATTGCGCTCGATATTGCAGCGGGAAAAATATATTGGACGCAAAAAGGCGGCGACAACGCGCACAGGGGAACCATTAAACGCGCGAATCTCGATATACCGAAAGGCGAAGACGCCGCACATCGCTCCGACGTCGAAGTATTGTTTGCGGGTTTACCGGAACCGATCGACATGGATCTCGATTTGAAAAAGCGCGTAATGTATTGGACCGATCGCGGCGACAACACCGTGTCACGCGCTCCGATGGACAATAAAGCCAACATCGATCCGAACAAGCGGACCGATCGCGAAATTCTGGTCACCGGATTGCATGAGGCGATCGGCATTGCGCTCGACTTGCGTCACAACCAAATGTATTACACCGCACTGCATGGCGATCTAGGCACTGCAAAGCTCAACGGCAAAGATGCACGTACGCTTTTATCCAAGCAAGGAACGCTTACCGGCATCGCATTGCTCGATTCGGTCAAATAACATCGCCGGTTTCACGCCGGCCCATCGCAGCTCTTCGAGATCGGTCGACATCAGGACTCCGATATACCGATTCAGGAATGCGCGACAACGTAGACTCATGCGCTTGCTGAGATTCCAGTCCGTAGAATTTCTGAAAACTCATAATCAACGGCCGCCATTTGTCCGGATCGACGCGGTTACGATCGCCGTTCATGAGAATGGATTCCTCCAAGTGAATGCGTTGCACGCGCACTTCGAAGGTCACGACGCGACCGCGCACCAGTTCATCGGCTTCCCCGACGATGTGAGTCGCTTCGAGAACGGCTTCCATCTGCACAGGGCATTCATGAACTCTCGGTGGCGTGACGGTCTCCGATACGTCCGACGTTAATCCCGCCACATCGAATTTGTCGGGCTCATATCGATAGCCGCGAGCAGTCTTGTAAGTTGGCGGCGGATTCGATCCGGTAGTTAATGCGAGACGATTGACCGCCTCCACTTGCTCGACCGACGGCAGATTGAGTACGCATTCGCGTGTCCGCAAAATATTTTGCGTGGTCTTCGAACCGGCCGCGAGTCCTAACATGCATCTCCATCCCAACCAAAAAGCCGATGACATTGGCGCGAGATTAGCGGATCCGTCTTCGTTGAGTGTGCTGATCAACACTACGGGCGTACCGAAGTAGAGAATTGCAGGTTCACTGGTAATGTGCATGGTCGTCGTTCCGGAAACTATTGTGATTTGTCTTTTTTGTTTTCACGACGCTCCACGTCGATCAGCGCGCGTTTGCGCGGCAGCCCCCAACGATAACCGCCCAACTCGCCCGTGCCGCGAATCACGCGATGACATGGAATGAGTACGCCGATTCGATTGTTCGCACACGCGCTTGCCGCCGCTCGAATTGCCTTCGGTGCGCCAATGCCCGCAGCGACTTCTGAATACGAAACCACTTCCCCGCTTGGAATCGTGCGCAGAAATTCCCAGACGCGTTTTTGAAATGCGGTTCCCTTAATATCGAGCGGTAACTCGGCCTTCGATCGCTTACCTTCAAGGTTTCGATTCAACGCATTCATCCATGCTTCGAATTGCTCGCTCTTAGTCGAGGTCGACGGTGTAACGATTGCGTTCGGGTACTCGCTCGACAATTGTTCCAGCAACTCGCGCTGTGAATCGCCGAACTGCAAATAGCAAATGCCGCGATCGGTTGCGCCAATCAACACTTTTCCTAATGTTGTCGTACCGAAAGCAAAAGAGATATCGATGCCTTTGCCTCCCTGCCGATAATTGCGCGGCGTCATACCAAGATATGCGTCTAACCGCCCGTACACCGCGCTACTCGATTCGAATCCCGCGTCATAGATTGCGTCGGTGACGGACCAAGCGTCACGCAGACGGCACTTGAGCGCGGTGACTCGAACTTGTTGGATGTATTCTTTCGGCGTAACTTGCAAAAACGATTTGAACAGTCGATGCACTTGAAACTGACTCAAATTTGCACGTTTGCTCAGCGCACTGAGACTGTGAGAAACAGTCGGGTTACGCTCGACATATCGACAAACTTCCAGCAACTTCGCGAGCGACGGCGTCGACGCGGTCGAAATATCGGGTTTGCAGCGCTTGCACGCGCGCATTCCATCGCGCATTGCGGCTTCGATCGTCGAGTAAAAGCGAACGTTCTCACGCTTGGAGCGGCGCGACGCGCATGACGGAATGCAATACACGCCCGTGGTCGTCACGCCATACCAGAATGTTTCGTCATAGCCGGCGTCGCGATCGCACACTGCTTGCCAACGTTGGTCATCATTCATGGCGCACCTCTTTCGTTACTCAACGCTAAGATGCCAAAATAACAAGCTCGGTAATACCCGATTCTTGCGCGAACCCATTAGTTCTACTTTGTCAGGTTGGGATCAAGCGATGCGGGGCAAGGCGCACCGCACGCTTTAGCGCAACCTGACAAAGTAGAATTAGCCGGCATCCGCGAACGCCAGACTAGCAACGCCGAGAACAATACACACGGCGCCGGCAAGTCGCATAGGCGCCGCTTTTTCTTTCAGCAGGCGCGCGCCAAAGTATGTGCCGATTAGCGTCGCCAACTCTCGCGCTGGAGCGACGTGGCTGATTGGCGCGATCTGCATGGCGAACAACACCAGGATATAGCCAAGCGGTCCGAGCACACTGACGACAACGACGGGGCGCGCGAACTCGCGCATCTCTTCGCGAACTCGAACGCGATCGAGCCATGCCTGCGGACTCAACACCAGCATGCGCATGAAGTTGCCGGAGTAGTCGACGATAAACGGCGAGATCAGCAAAATCTTGACGGCCCAACCATCGTTGATAGTGTACGCAGCAATAAAAACACCGGTGCCCAGTCCAAAGACCATTCCGGCGCGCGGCGCTTTGTGTGCTTCATTAAACATACCCGACACCAGGACAATCCCGGTCACCACGAGCATCACTCCCAACACTGACGGCCATGTGATGTGTTCGCCTAAAATCGCTACCGCCAGAAAGAACGATAGCAACGGCCCGGACCCCCGCGCCAGCGGATATACCAACGATAGATCGGACGCGCGATAACCCGCTTGCAACATCAGCGAGTAGCCGATGTGTAGAACCGCCGTCGCCGCCAAAGCGAGCCAGTGAATCAGTGCGAACCGCGGACGAGTCGTGAGAACGATCCAACCAATGACCGGCGTATAGAGCGCCACCGACAACGCCGAGTACATCCAGACGAAGTGTTTGGAGTTCGCTGCACGCTTTGCATGCACATTCCACGTGGCGTGCGTCGCGGCAGCGCAGAGTACGGCGATAAATGCAACGAGAGGCATAAACTATCCGCGCCGAATTGTGACGCCGATCGATATTCCCCATGTTCCTAAGATCGTTCGTGCGATCGTTGTCGCCGAGCACGCGGCGCATCTTTCATTGTGTTGACGGATGCTAATGTTTCCTCACATTCGAACGCTTGTGATCGAGACTCATCCGAGTAAGCTTTGTACCTTCAACCAATTGTACCGAAGACCCAGGATAACGCGGTGACTACGCGACGCCAATTTTTAGCACGAAGCGCGCGCGTTGCCGGTGGGGTAACGCTGGGCTCACTGGTTTCGAGTTCGTTGTTCGTTTCCAATAGCTTCGCGCTCGATCCCAGCGTTCATTCAAGCGCTGACGATGCGATCGTTACCGATCCCATCGCGATTCGAACCGGAAAACTTCGCGGACTAACGATTCAAAGCGTTCATTCGTTCAAAGGTATTCCTTATGGCGCGCCAACCGGCGGTGCGCGCCGATTCCTTGCGCCATTGCCCGCACAACCTTGGAGCGGAGTGCGCGATGCGTTTGAATGGGGCGCTTATGCGCCACAGTCGAATCGACGTCGCGGCCCGAAGCAAACGGAATTTTTTAGCGTGCTGAGTCCGGCCACGCAAAACATCAGCGAGGATTGCCTCAATCTCAACGTCTGGACGCGGGGCTTGAACGATGACGCGAAGCGTCCGGTGATGGTGTGGTTGCATGGTGGCGGTTACGATCAAGGAGGTAGTTGCGCGGTGGGATACGACGGGATCGCGCTCGCGAAGTATCACGATGTCGTCGTTGTGAGTTTGAATCACCGTCTCAATGTGCTCGGCTATTTGTATCTCGGCGAGATTTTGGGTGGCGAGTTTGCGAACGGTGCCAACGCCGGACAACAAGATATCGTGCTCGCGCTGAAGTGGGTGCGCGACAACATCGAAACCTTCGGCGGCGATCCCAATCGCGTGATGATCTTCGGTCAATCGGGCGGCGCGGGCAAAGTATCGGCTCTACTCGGTACGCCCGCCGCGAAAAGTTTGTTTCATGCGGCCGCGATGCAAAGCGGCGGCGGCGGCGGCATGTTGCGAGAAGTCGCATCGCACAACACCGAGAAAACACTGAACACGCTTGGCATCGGCAAGAGTAACGCTCGAAAGTTGCAAACCATAGCGCTGGATAAATTGATTGCCGCGTATTCTTACGGAGGCCCGGTGATCGACGGCAAAATTCTGCCCGCCAATGCCGTCGGCAGCGCCATTTCGGAAAACGTACCGGTGATCGTCGGTTCGACCCGGACCGAGCGAACCGTTTACGAAATCGATAAGGACAACTATGGTCTCACTACGGATCAGGAATTGCTCGCCGGCGCGCAAGTGTTGGTGGGTGCAAACGCAAAAGACGTCATTGCGAGTTACCGCGCTCGCTATCCGAACGCGACGAGTTTCGCATTGAGTCATTATATCGCCGACGATGCCGCAACCAATCGCAATACATTGTTCGCCGAAGCGCGCAACAAACTCGGTAAAGCGCCAACCTATCTTTATCGCTGGGATTGGGAAACGCCGGTGATGAATCTACTCGCGCCGCACACGATGGAAATTCCCTTTGTCTTTCATCATATCGACGACTGCCAAAGCATGACCGGGCCGATCGGCAAGACTATGAAGTTTCTCGAATGGCAAATCGCCGGCGCGTGGTCCGCGCTGGCGCGTACCGGCAATCCCGTTCATAAGCTGCTGCCGATTTGGCCGGCGTACACGGCGAACAACAAGGCAGTAGTGATTTTTAATGCGCTTAGCAGAGTCGAAATCGATCCGGGCGCAGAACTTCGCAAGCAACTGGTCGAAACAACGTTGCCAACTTCGAAGGACGGCGCAACGAAGTAGCGGTAATAGTTCGTCGAAAGTGCGCGTCTTGTGTAGCGGCATGTGTCGACCGTCGGGAGTCAACGATGAACTTTCGAATTTCGGTAGCGCCTGGTGGATTGGCAATTGTCGCTGTGCACACACCAGAACTCGCGTGCGAGCGCGAGTATTCGGCGAACTGCATGTCGGCGAACGGCGCGCAATGCATTTCGAACAAGAAATCGACCAAGCGCTCGCTAAAAGCTGATCACTTCACAACCCCGTTAGCCTTTAACGCGACGATCTCGGATTCGTCGAACCCGAATTCCCGCAGGACACGTTCGCTATCTTCGCCTAACGCGGGCGCTCCTTTGGTCGGCAGCACCGGCGTTTTGGAAAACCGTATCGGATGACCCGACGCTTGATACTTGCCAAGATCGCGATTCTCCAACTCCCACACAAGATGTAAGGCCTGAGCTTGCGCGTCGGTATACATATCCGAGCGATAGTTCACGCGAGTGCACGGCACGCCCGCGGCTTCAAGTTGTTGCAGCCAGTGCTCGCTCGATTGGGTTTTGAATCGCACCTCGATCTCGCGCATGATTTCCTTTTGTCTCACGTACGCGACATCGGAAATTTCACCACTGTTCATGGCGACATATTCATCGACAATTCCGAGCATCGCGCCCACTTTCTCGCGCAAGCCTTTGTTTAGTGCTGCGATGCTGACGTAGCCATCGCCGGTTTCGTAAACGCGATAGTACGGAGACGTCTGTCGATCGGTCGGGCGATGCAAACAATCGGGTACTTCAATTGGGCGCGCGGTATCGGGCAAATCGGCGCGCAGGCGCATCTCGGCGAAACGATCGATGATTTGCGTGTGCTTCAATCCCTGCTTATGTGCGGCTTCAAGGATGCTCACTTCTTCCGCATGTTGTTTGGCGTCGAGCGAATCGATCTTAACCATCTGCATTGCTTGCAGCGCCATGCCGGTGCTAAAGAGCGACGTTTCGATTTTCTGACCGACGCCACTCCTGTTGCGATGAAAGAGCGCTGCCGCTATCGCCAATGCGTTTAGCATTCCCGTGCCGATATCGATATACGGAATGCCGCCCGGTCCGCGTGGTGCACCTTCTTCGTCGGCGTAGTTGGACATCACACCCGAAGCGGCATGCGCAATGATGTCGAAACCCTTGCGTTTACTGTACGGACCCACTTCTCCGAATGCCGTGCTTGAGAGAAAAATCAATGTTGGATTGAGCTTCGACAGCGTTTCGTAATCGACGCCGATTTTTTGCGCGATGCCCGGCGCGAAATTCTGTACGACAACATCGACGCTCTTAACCAACTTGTACACAATGTCGCGACCCGCCGGGTTTTGCAGATCGACACTCAAACTTTCTTTGCCGCGATTGAACGCCAGCGACATGCGCGTACTGCCGCGATAGCGTACCGATCCGCCCAACCGCCGCTCTTCCGCGCCGTCCGGCGGTTCGATCTTGATCACTCGCGCGCCCATATCGGCGAGCAGGAAACCGCAATACGGACCGGCTATGTACTCGGAGAAGTCGAGCACGGTAATGTCTTTGAGGAGAGAATTCATGCTAAATCCTATCGGCCAAGGTATTTCTTCGTCGCCACACCAGCGTCCGATTATTAGCTGGCATCGCAATGTCTGCAATTAGTAGAAGCCCGATGCTACTAGCCAGTGCGTTGACCGCCTCGAAATCGCGAATTGCCATGTGCGCACCGCGCGCTTGCAACCAATCGTTAAACTTTGAATTGCTTTCGCTGGTGAACTTTCCGTGGTAGTTGAACGGGCCATAGATTGCGACTATCGCGTCGGCAGCGAGCGCGGCATCCAAGTTTCGAAAAAGCTTTTCATCCTCGGCCCAACTCATGATGTGCAGCGTGTTGGCGGAGAACACCGCGTCGAATTTTGTCGACGGCCATTCGCCGCCAACGTCCAACAACAACGGCGGCGGCGTATTGGGTAACTGCGCTTCGTCGAGCCACAGACGAATGCCGGGAAGATTTTCGTTCGTTTCGGAAGTTTGCCAGATCAAGTGCGGCAACGCTGGAGCGAAATACACGGCATGCTGTCCCGTGCCGCTACCGATCTCCAACACCTGTTTTCGATCGGCAAACTGCCCGCGAAGAACGTCGAGAATGGGATCGCGATTGCGGTCGCAGGACGGGGCGTGGGGTTTAGTCATGCGCTACTGTCGCACGTCGCTTCGCAAATGTGAATGGGAAGTCTTTATCGGCGCAAATTCTCAACACTAACTGCCGCGCGTGATTGCTCCGTTGATCTTGTCGATTGACTTACCCAATTGCTGCCCTAACTCCAACTTCGCGATGGTGTGTCGATGCACTTCATCCGGACCGTCGGCCAAACGTAACGTGCGTTGTCCGGCATACATTTGTGCGAGCACAAAATCCTGCGATACGCCCGCTGCGCCATGCGCTTGAATCGCCCAATCGATAATCTTGGCGGCCATGTTGGGAACGATCACTTTGATCATGGCGATTTCCTTGCGCGCTATTCGATTTCCCACGGTGTCCATCATGTGCGCCGCTTGCAACACCATGAGCCGAGCTTGATCGATCAGGTCGCCGCGAATGAAGTCGTCAGCCGCTCCGACTTGCTCACCACGATGCCGCAAAGCTATGCACAGCACGTGAATCGACAAATCGGTAATCAAGTTCTACCGTTTCCCATCGAGACGCCGATGCTGGAATTATTTCTGTACTGGCGCGTTAATGTCGATGGCGATCCAGCGCATCGGTGGTTTCGCGAGTTGGCGACGACGTTTCTCCAGTAACGCCAGCTTAAAAATGCTGTGCATCTTTGATGGTGGCCGACCGTTCACTTACAACAGCCACGCCATCGCAGCCAAGAATAGCGGCGTGGTGATCGAGGCGATCGCTGTCGACAAAACCATGGCGCTCGCGACAGCGCTTTGCATGGATCGAAATTGCATCGACATCAAGTAGACATTGGTGCCCACCGACATCGACGCGAGCAGCACAATCGCCTTGGTTTCAATCGGCGCTAACTTGAGCAATGCAGCCAGCAGCCAAACGACGCCGGGAAATATCACGAGTTTGAAGGCACAAATCCCCGCGCTTTGTCGCCATCCGCTGCGCACGCCGTATTGCACCAGCCCCATCCCCAAAATCAGCAATGCGCTCGGACCCGCAACATCACTCAGCAGCGCAAGCGCTTGATCGGCAAAGTGCGGCAATCGCAATCCCGTCAATCCAAACAATGTGCCGAAGACAATGCCCGCCACCAAGGGACTGGTGATGACACCAAACGCCATCTTGCCAACGCCTTTGATCGTAAACGAGCCATGTCGCGCCCACTCTATGGAAATCGACACCAGTGTCCACAACGTGAATGCATTGAATACGATGATTAACGCGGCCGATGGTAGCGCTGATGGTCCCAGCGTGATTTTGACCAAAGGTAAACCGAGCAAGACGTTATTGGAAAAAATACCGCCCATCGCGAATACCGATTGCGCAACGCCATCGAGCTGGAAAATACGGGCCGCTACGAATCGACCCATCGCAAAGACGATCAAACAGCCGCCGAAAAAAGCCAGTAACAGGCTGGGCTTCACCGGCGGCATGGAATCCATATTGCTCATCAAGTGAAACAGCATCGCGGGCAGCGCGACATTAAAGACAAACTTGGACGCCCACGCCGTCCACTCCGTTCGCCATTTCGGCCAACGGGCAACGAGATATCCGGCGAGTACGATCGCGAACAGCGGGGCCGACAGAACAAAATACTGGAGAACGACCGACATGCGCGAACGATGCCACATCCTGGCGATTCGGTGAATGAGCAATTGGCGATGACGGCGTCTCATTTTGTGATGACAACGAAGCAATCGCGGATTGCGCTTCATCTGCCGTTAAGTGCCGCGTGCTAGCATCGCGACCAGAAATCTCACGAGGTGTTCGATGGCGAACGACGAACGCATTGACAAGACACGACGCAGCGCATTGCGAACATTGGCCACGCTACCGTTTGCTGCGGGTCTAAGTGCCTGTGGCGGCGGTTCGTCAGGCAGTTCATCGACGCCAGGACCGACTCCTACGCCGGCGACAACACGATCTTGGAAACTCGGCTTTTCTCCGAATCCGGCTCGTCCAACGTCGGCGTCGATTACTCAAGGCATCGATCTTTGGAGTTTGCGTGCGGAGCTCGCCATCATTCACGAGGAAATGCCGTGGACAAAATTGCTCGGCGGTATGACGCCGGACGCAATCATCGATGCGGGTAAAGTGGGGTTGGTGAACTATATGCGCGGCAAAGGCATGCAGCTCATGTATATGGGCGATCTCACCGATGGATTATCGCGTAAGGACGAAGCGCCGCAACTGCGTGCGCTCGGTCGAAGCATTACCGAGCCTGCCGTGCAATTGCTTTATCGCAACTACATGACCGCGGTGGTTCGCAAACTCAATCCGCAGTATGTCGGACTAGCAGCAGAAACCAACTTAATTCGCGCGGCGGCATCTGCGGCAGTCTACGCGGCGGTAGTACGCACGGCAAACGATGCTGCTAACGACATTCGCGCGATGGGCGGCGCGATGCCGCTGATAATAAGCGTGCAAGTCGAAACCGCATGGGGTGTACTCGGCACGATGGGTCCATTCGTTGGCATCGACACAGATCGCTCGGATTTTCCCTTCGTGCAAATTATGGGCTTGTCGTCGTACCCCTATTTCGGGTATGCGCAGCCTGAGGATATCCCGAGCGACTACTACTCGCGCTTGCTGCCTAACCGCGCGATGCCCGGCATGGTGACCGAAGGCGGATGGGCGAGTGCCAGCGCGAGCTCGATTACATCGACACCCGACAAACAAGCGCGTTACTACGCTCGCGTGCCGCAACTCCTCGATAGCATCGACGCACGCTCGTTCTTGCATTTGAATTTTGCCGATCCCGATCTTTCGACATTCCCACAACCGATAGCGCCAAATTTGGCCTTATTTGCGAGCATAGGATTGACCGATAGCGACTTCAACGCCAAACCTGCGCTCGCCGCTTGGGATGCGCTGTACTCGCGGCCGCTTCGATAACAGCCTTCCATTCGTCCAAACCGACCTCCAATCGGAACTCGCCATAGTTCCCGCCGCGAATGTGCGCTGCGTCTCACTTCCTCAAAGAGCACATCATTACAGTGTCGAATTGCTAGCTTGGCGGTTTCTATAACCTAATGCCCAGCCGATGCAACGAGGTGTTGGAGAGTGAGTGGATGAGTACGATTCTGATCGCCTACGAACGCGAGATGGAACAAAACGCGCTGGAGAAGCTGCTCGCCGAGCGCGGCCATAAGGTTATTCGTTCCAACAATGGCGTCGATGCATTGGAAGCCGCGCGACGCGAATCGCCCAATCTCATTATTAGCGATATTTCTCTGCCGAAGATGGACGGCTTCTCGCTGTGCAAGAAGTGGAAACAGGATGAGCATCTGCAAGCCGTGCCGTTCATGTTCTACACGCGCCGCCACAACGACCCCAAGTACGAACGCTTCGCTTTGGAATTAGGCGTTGATCGCTTTATCGAACGTACCACCGATCACACCGCGTTTCTCAATGCACTCGATGGCGTGCTGGCCGATGGCGCTTTCGCACGTAAAGCGGACACAATGCGCCTACAAGCGCTGACCACCGGAGCGTTCTTAACAACCGGCAGGCATTCGAGCACGCAGTCGCAGCCGGCAACCACGATTGTGAATACGACGGTGCAACGGGTAAATGGCGCCGACAGCGCTGTCGCCAACAACGAAGATCGGAGTTTGGCGCGCGAGGCGCGTTTGCTTGTCCGAGTTGCCGAGCTAGATGCGGAAAACAAGCAACTGCAAACCGGCGAGCATCGATTACGCGAGTCGCTCGATACTCAAATGCGCACTGCTGCGCATATCACCGATACCTACGGTGCGTTACAGGTTGCCGCGGCCGACGGCTTTTGGTTGCTCGACGAAGACGATCGTATTCGCGACACCAATCAAGCGTATTGTCGGCTGTCGGACTACGGCAAAGATGAACTCGTCAAGTTGAAGGCATCCGATTTAGATACTCGCTGGCGCGACGATGCGACGACACATTTGGAAGTGCTGCGCGATGAAGGACAAATTCGGTATCAAACACAGCATCGTCGCAAGGACGGGTCGCTATTCGATGTTGAATTGAGCGTCGGCTCGCTTACGGGAACGCAAGCGCGTCGCATCGTCATTATTCGCGACGTTTCGGCGCGAGTTCGACGCAACGAAGTCACTCGCCGCCTTGAGCGCGCCAAAGATGCGGCATTGGAAATCTTCGCCGGCGCCGAATCGTTGGATGAATCCGGTCTCTCGCGTCGGGCCACTGAGTTGGCCGCCTCGCTCACCGAAAGTCCGCTGGCATATCTGTGCCTATTCGACATCAAGCATGAAGTAGCCCTTCTAACGGCCATGTTCGATTCGAGTAGCAACACCGCGAGCGCAATAAGCGGCGATCAACGAACGCTACCGATTGTCGGCCCGTGGATAGACTGCGCGCGCGCGCTCAAGCCGCAGTTGATTGAAGATATGACGCGGATCGGTCGCGCATCGATTTTGCCGGAACAACAGCGAGCGATATTCATGCCGGTCGCGATCGGCGATGGCATTGTGGCGATCATCGCCGTGGCGAATCGACGTGTTGCGTATATAGAGAACGACTGCGCATCGTTGGCACCGCTAGTCAACGCCTGCGGCACGGCGCTGCGTTCGAAGAGCGCGCATATCCAAACTCTAATGTCGTCGCAGCGCGCCGAAGTTGCCTTGCAAGGCACCATCGAATCCATTAGCCGCTTGATCGAACGCCATGATCCGCATGCGAGCGGCAGTGCGCGACGCGTCGCCGCGCTGTCCGTTGCGATGGCTAGAGAACTTGGTTTATCTCAACGCGAACAAAATACCTTGCGCACGGCCGCGCTATTGCATCGCGTCGGCAGCATCGCCATTCCATCCGCACTACTGAATAGGCCGGGCGAACTTTCGCCGGTCGAATTGGCGCTGGTGCGCACTCATGTAGAAGAAAGTCACAGAATACTGTCGGAAATCGAATTCGGTGCGCCGGTCGCGGAAATCGTTTATCAACATCAAGAACGTTTGGACGGCAGCGGCTATCCGCGCGGTTTGAGTGGCGATCGAATTTTGTTCGAAGCTCGCGTTCTTGCCATTGCGGTCGCGGTTGTCGCGCCGTCGGGCAAACCGGGATCGGCGATGACCATCGCCGCCGCACTGACCGAACTCGAGAGTGGTGTGAATATCCTCTACGACGCGAAAGCAGTCGGCGCTTGCGTGCGGCTTTTCCGCGAACAGGGATTCTCGCTTCCCCTATAACAATCGCTGTCGCGACTACGCAGATCCAACCAATTCTTTTTCCAACACTTCGAAACGTAGCTCATCCACGATTGCCGTGCTGCGACGATCTTCGATTGGGAACGGCTTGTAGACGCCGGTCCGGCGATAACCGCGTCGTTCGTAGTACGCGATGAGTTCGCGGCGCAATGTGATCACCGTCATCTGAACTTTTTTCGCGCGCCACTGTTGGGCGATGGCTTGCTCGGTTGCGCACAGAAATGCTTTGCCAATGCCTTGTCCTTGCAACGTCGGCTTTACGACGAACATGCCGAGGTAGGCCGCGTCGCCCGTTCGTTGCAGTAGCACCGATCCGATCGATTCATTGTCTTGCAAGCAAAGCAAAAGCATCGTATCGGCAGCCGCAATGAGGCTGCGTACTTCATTCACGTCGGTACGAATGCCCACTAAGTAGTCCGCTTCCGTGGTCCAGCCCACGCGACTGGCATCGCCGCGATAGCCGGAATTTACCAGGTCGACAATCGCCGGCGCGTCCTCGGGCAGCGCTTTGCGAAACTGCAAATCGACGGAGATCATTTTGCTTTGCGTTTTTCCTGCTCGCGCGCGCCCGCAAGAATGCCGGTCATGGCGTAATTGCCTTCGTGACAGGCGTATTCGTAGAGTCGCTGGTTGCTCGAATTCAAACTCATTTCGCCACGCCAACTCTGCGTGTAGAGAGATGGATCCTCGACCTCGAACTCGTAAAGTATTTGCCGATTTGAAACGCGTGTGAAGCGCTCGGTAACGCGCGCGTTCGGACTCACACTCACCATGCTATCGAGTTGTATCGGATGAAACTGCGTTGTCTCGACCACTAAAGTATCGCCGTCCCACCAAGCAATGGAGTCGCCGAACAGCGGATGTAGGGTCGCGACGATGTGATGACGGTCCGCGAGCGAATGTTCAATCGGAATCACGCGCGCGTGTTGCACCATCTCCACGAGAATCACAACATAGTCGTGTGTTTGAACGATTTGATAATTATTGTTGTAAAGACCATTGAGCATCGGTGGACCGATGCGTCCGCCGGTGTAAAGACATCGATCGGCGGGCGGACGGACTTCCGGTCCGTCGAAGTTGTCTCTTTGCGCTTCGAAGTGCGCCACGACTTCTCTGCCATGCGCTGAGTAAGGAATTTTTCCGTTTAACGGATCGATAATCCACGACGTGCGACGCTCGCCCTTCACCAATCCAAACTCCACGCCGGGATCGATCCAAAACGCGTTGTAGCCGCGACCGCGCGCCAGATCGGAACCGTCTAGTCGTTGTGTCCCTTCGTCGGCCGCGTCATCGGTTTGTTGTCTTACGACTTGCGGATGCGTGGCGGTCGCCGCCTTAACCTGATCGGGCGGAATGACGAGACCCTTGTAGCGCGCCGGTCGTTCCAACGTGGTAATCGAGGCATTGGTCCACACGCCTTGAAAGTCAGGCTTGCCGTCCGGTCCACGCGGGGGTTGGTATTTGTGCGGCGCGCTCTGAACAGGTTCGCCAACTGCGGGCATCGCGACCAGGGCGATCAGGGCGACACACGCCGATATTGCCAGCGCTCGTAGCCATTTCAAAGTGTCGCGTCGCGGGTCGCTCATGCGCATATTCTACTGTGAACATCCGAGCTTAACCCAAAAACGTAGCCGTACTTGAATCGGTCTTTAACAAAAATGCAAACCCCGCGGCTCTTGCGAGACGCGGGATCGTTAAGGGCGGATACTAACGATGAAATCTATTCGAGGCAGACGACCAACTGCGCGGAGTGACTGCGCCAGTTGATGGGGATCACGAAGGCACGCAGATTTTCCGGCGGCGTCACTTTCTCGGGTTCGCCGGCAACGATTTGCGGCACCGAAATCATAAAGTCCTTGCCGAAATCCTTGCGTGCATTGCCGGAGATCGTGTTGGCGACTTCGCCAACCAAGTCGCACATGTTCTCTTGCGTCAGCTCGGTTTCACCCATGCGCATCAGCATGACGGTGAGCATGGGACGCGACGCCGTGAAGTAAACGATGCCGCGACGCTTGCCCGCAATACTGATCACGCCGGTGAACTCCTGTACCGACGGCTTGCCGTCCTGAACGATATAAGGCGATCCCACCGATGCCGGTTGGTTGGCAGCGGCCTCGAAGTAGTGCGTCGTACCTTCGACGAACGTTTCGAGTTCAACTTTCGTCATGGGGCACCCCGCAACAATTCGTCGATCGCATCGGTCAATTGACGATCGGTGAACGGCTTGCAAAGAAAGCCATTCGCGCCGCGTTTCAACCCTTCGATGGCCGTCGCCTTATCGGACAACGCCGAGATGATCAGAATAAGCACGTCGGACTTGATCGCGATGAGCTTTTCAATGCACTCGATACCATCCATTTCGGGCATCGTAATGTCCATCGTGACCACATCGCAAGGATCTTTGCGAAACGCCTCGACCGCCAGGCGGCCGTTGGAAGCAGTGGCGACCACTTGTAAGCGCTCAATCTTCAACTCGCGTTCGATCTTGCGACGAATGATGTTCGAGTCGTCGCAGATTAGTAACTTGAGTTTGCCGGCCGATAGTTGCTGTTTGGCCTGGGCAGTTGCAGTTGCCATTGGTATCCCTCGTCTATGAATTCAAATATAGATTAAAATTTTGAACTGGGCTTGAATCAGGCCGCAACAGCTCGCGCCGCGGCGGGCAACCAAATCTTGAACTTCGCAAAGCGACCGCCTGCCGAGGCCAGTCCGATACGACCGCCCATCTCGGCGACCAATACTCGCACGAGGTCCATGCCCGCGCCGCGACCCGCATCGGTCGTGACCTCTTCCGACGTCGAGAATCCCGGTCGGAAAATCAAAGCCATCGCTTGCCGCGCATCGAGCAACGCTGCCTGAGCCGGGGTGATCAAGCCGCGCTCGATCGCCACTTCCTTGATGCGATCGAGTTGTAATCCGCGACCGTCGTCGCGCACCACCAATTCGTAACCCTCGCTGCCGCGATCGACAAAGTCGATATTCAAAACGCCGGACTCGGGCTTTTGCATCATGAGGCGATCTTGCGGTAATTCGATGCCGTGTACAACCGAGTTGCGCACAAGCTGAATCGTAATGTCCTTTACCGCGCGACGATAGTTCTCGGGCACCCGATCCAAGCCATGGAATTTTAAAGCGACCCGCTTGTTCTGCGCTTCGGAGACCCGCTTGGCGAGTTTGTCGAGGGTCGATTCCAAGGCTGACGCTGCAGCGCCATCCTTGTTCTTCGACAGCAGACCCGTGCTCTCCAGCGAATCGGTGTTGCCTTGACCGGTGAGCCACTCGCCCACCTTCTTGTCGGTGTCGGCATTAGTGGGCGCGCTGACGCGACGACTCGCAATCGCGTGATGCAGATCGACCAAGCGACCCAACATTTCGCGCACTTGCGCCAAGTGATTGAACAAGTCGTCTAGTTTGACAACCAGCGGTAGGAAATCCGAACCCGACAGATTCTGCCGAGACTTAAGATCGTTGAGCGATTCTTCGAAGGTATGGGCCCGCTGTTCGACCGTCTTGAGGCCGAGCGCGGCCGCTTCGCCTTTCACTGCATGCACTTGTCGATAGATGCTGTCGATCTTGGTACGGAACGCCGCCTCTTCGCGAGCCGGTTCCTTCAAGATCGAGTTCACCATCTTCAACGACACTTCGGCGTCGGTGAGGAAGCCGGTCAAGCTTTCCGGATCGACGTGGAGAATGCGGAGCAACATATCGAGCTGCTGTTGCGCCTTCTCTTGCGATTCTTGCAATTCGCGCGATAGCAACACGCGCTTGGTGCAATCGTTCACCGTCACCAGCAAATGCGACATGGTGCCTTCGGCCGCTTTTACGCGGTTGAAGTCGAATTCCATGAAGTGAGTTTCGAATCCACCGGCCGGATTGTCGAAGTGAACCTCCACTTCGCCAAGCGGATTGATCGACTTGATCAATTTCTCATTGACGCGATCGCCCCAGAGCAAAGACACATAGTCCTGCGCGGTACGCAACGTTTTCTCGGGCACAATGCCGCGCAGAAGATCGTCGAAAGTCATATCGTTAAATTGTTCGCGGCGGAAAATTCCGGCCAACGCCATGGACTTTTCCGTACCGATTTTCATGTTTCGATCGAGCAGGAACAACCCTTCGTTCACCGTGCGCAAGATGTCGGCTGTTTCTTTGCGTGCCCGGTTTGCCGACGCTTCTTCCTTTTGCAGATTGCGGACGAAAATAAACTGAATCGAGAGCAATACCAACAAAGCGGCGACAATGCCGACGCCCAGCACGATTCGTTGAGTCGTAGCTAGTTCAGCGCTGGTCGATTCGATATCCGAACTTACCACGCCGAGTTTGCGCGACAGTTCTTCGTGTATCTTGGCGCTCGTTACTTTCAATTCAGCAAGCTGGCTCTTCAGAGTCTCGCCGCGGGAATTCAACACAACAGCATTGTTGTCATCGCGCGCATACGGCGAACCGGAGAATCGCACCACCGGATCCAGTTTGATTTTGTAATCGGACCAAAGCTTCGCAGCTGCCGCCAACGCGGCTTTCGCTTCGTCGCCGTTTGGTGAAAGCACGACGGTCTTGCCACCGGCGGTCTTCATCGAGTCGCCGCTGGTCAGCGCGGCGATGGTCTCGTCCAATGTACGTCGGGCATTACTCAAGTCCTCAAGACTGGACTTGATGTCTTCGCCTTTATCGAGGTGCGCAGCAAGCGCATGGCCTGCCGCATCGATATAGCCCGGCATCGCGAGCTGCGAGGCAACCTGCTTGATAGCTGGCGCGTTGTTCGCGAAGCGGTTTGCGCTTGAGAAGTTAAACGCCAGTACGGTGGCGATCAGCAGCACGAAGCCTGCCAGTGCTCTGACAATTCCATTGAACTTGCCGAAATCGAAAATACCCATTTACATTTCCCCTGCAATTCCGGTGGATGGCCTGATGCAATTACCAAATCGCCTCAATTCGCCATACGGTGCTTGCCGATCGTGTGACCTGAGCGCGCGTTTGCATCGCAGGCTAATGGGGACGATCCAATGACAAGTTACCGCGGTCGTATTTTTGACAATATGTGGGTCTGGTGAGGGCGAACCAGTTCCCGGTTTTCGCGTTTGGGAATACGCACTAGTTCAAAGAATTGTGTTTGGCTGTATAGACCCGAGCCAGCCAGCCGCCCAATATTCCGCGCTTCTGCGCAATCCGGCTGTGCCGGCCGCACGACGCATTGCGTTTTCCCGCAACATTGCGCATCTTTAATGCAACCCGCTGACGACCGGCCATTCGTGGCGTATTCACAACGACCTGAAGATTCGGGATGTCGCTGTTTGCAGCCAAGCGGCGCGGGAATCGCTTTCCGCGTGGCAGCAATGCGGTATCCACACCACACTCGGTTCGACCATGGTCGTCAGCGCCGAACCCTGAACGGTCGTAGGGGAATGCAGGCTCGACACCCTCGACGCTCAAGGTCATGATCCGGCGACCTTTCGTAGAGCAGTCACTCGATTCACGTCTGCGTTAAAGGGCCTGTTGGAACTCAAAAACACCTGTCGGAACTCAAAAACAATAGAGCATTGCTGAGCGACCCGTTGTGTGCCGGAAGTAGTTGACGATTCGAGGACGAAACCTATGACGACAAAAATCGAATTTGCTTCTCATGTTGCCGCCAATCAACTCGGTTCGCTGGAATCGCTTGTGTACTTCAATTCTTGTCAAAGTCGCGTGAGCGACAGCATTGTCGACGCGGTCGAAAAATTCGGCCCGCTTGAAATCATCGAGAAAGACGAGCGCCTGCGAGTGCGCGTCAGTGGTTTGGCGGAAGCGCAATCGCTGTTTGCCGTCGAAACGGCATCGGGAAGGCCGGTGGGCATTGCCGTTTACGCGCGTCCGGATCTGCAACACATCACGGTCGTACACCTCGGTGTCGCTGCGGAATTCGCCAGTGGCGGTGTGCGAGCACGCGAACAATTGCTGTTGCGGCTGCTGCGGGAACTACGCCGATCGAGTCGGCGTATCAAGGGCGTGCGGCATTTCGAGCTGTATTACGGCGGCCGTGCTCGTGCGGCTCAGCGTCCGCAACGACTCGCGTCGGCTTACGCATAACTGATCGCCGCTGACGGCCGATTTCCTATTCCCTAGCGTGTTCGCGCGCGGCCAATTCGTTCAAGAGCGCAAATAGCTGTTCCTCGCCGCCAGCGGTCCCGACGTCGGCGGTGAATTTCCCATTGATCACGAAGGTCGGCACGCCGGTGATGCGATAGCGTTGCGCCAAAGTGTTTGCATTGTCCAAACTTCTTTCCACGGACATCGCGCCGAAGCTTTTTTGGAACGCCTGAGCATCGACGCCATGCGCGGCAAAAAATTCGCGCGCCTTATCCACGGTATTAAGCGGATTACCGTTGACGTGAATCTCGTTAAAGATCAACGGATGCAATTCGTCGAGCCTACCGAGAGATTCGGCGGCGAAATAGAAACGGCCATGGAAACGCGTGATATCGTTCCACGTCGCCGGCAGACGTCTAAAGACCACATAATCGGCTTTGCCGCCTGGTGGTTTGCTCTTACGCCACGCTTCGACTTTCGGATCAAGCGCATTGCAATGCGGACAGCCGTACCAAAAAAACTCGACGATCTCCACTTGGTCCGGTGAGACATCGACGGGTTGCGTGGGCGAGAGACGCGTGTAATTTACTCCTTCCTTGAATCGCGACGCGGCAGACGACCGCGGCGGAAGTTGCGCAAGCTTTAATGGCGCGACAACGTCTTTTGCAGCCAGCGCATTGCCCGATTCCACATTCTCGTCGGTTTCGTTGGTGTCCTCAGTCACTTCTTCAGTGGGAGTCTGTATCCCCGCCGCCTGTCCGTTCGCTGCCGGCGACGCCGTCTTGGCGGCTGGCGTAGCGACCGCAGCAACTGGCGTTTCGCTTGGCGCCACAGAGGTTCCAGCAGACTTCGCGGGTTCGTTCTGATTGCAGCCAACTAATGCCGCCAGAAACGTCGTCAATACCAATGCGAAGATTGCCTGTTTCATAACATCCGCCGTGGGTGGTTTGGAAAGCGACGCTCAATCGATGCGGCTATTCGGGCAGACGAATAGCACGTCTGCTAACGCAATCCTTGAATGTACGAGGCCACCGCTTTTATTTCGTCGTCGGACAGTTTCGACGCGATATCGTTCATCGCCTTGGACGCGTCGGTATTGCGCGTACCGCTCTTAAAAGCGTTCAACTGCGCGACAACGTAGTTGGAATGTTGGCTTTGAATCGAAGGATACACGGCCGGCGGATTGCCGCGACCCGTTGGGCCATGGCATGCCAGACACGCCGGTGTTTGCGTCTTTATGTTGCCGCCCCGATATACCTTTTGTCCGAGTTCGAATTTATCCTTGTCGGCCTCCAGGCCATGAATTGTTTGCGAAGAAAAATAGGCCGCAACGTCGTTCATATCTTCGGGAGAGAGGCCCGTCGCCATCGGCGACATCATGTCGTTCTTGCGAAGGCCGCCCTTAAACGCCTTCAATTGCTTAACGATGTACGACGCATGTTGACCCGCCAGCGACGGCCATTCGGGATTAACGCTGTTGCCATCGACGCCGTGACACGCCCCGCAAGCCACCGCTTTGGTTTGGCCAGCGGCTGCGTTGCCTTCGGCCAGCGCTGTGCTTGCGAGGCCCGCAAAGCTCAGCAGGGATAGGGCCGCCATGGTGGCAATCGACTTGGCATTCATCGTCACGACTCCGATAGAGATCCAAAAGAAAAAAACTTGGCAGCATCGCGTCGCTGGGAGCGTCCGCGCGCGGCGCAGAATTGTACACTAGCGAACTGCAATCCCGAGGCACGACTTCCCGGCATGTCCCTTTTTCCCCACGTAAAATTCCTGCTGGGCGCACATCAGCCCAAGCAATTTCCCACTGACGACGGCGCAGAAGTTGCGATTGCCGGACGGTCGAACGCCGGTAAATCGAGCGCCATTAACGCCATGATCGCTCGGCAAAATCTCGCGCGTAGCAGTAAAACACCGGGAAGAACGCAACAAATCAATTTCTTCGAATTGGTTCCCGGTCAACGCCTGGTCGATCTACCTGGCTATGGTTTTGCCAAAGTGCCCGTGAATGTGCGCCGTCATTGGGGCGAACTGTTGTTGAGCTATTTTGGGCAACGGCAAAGTCTGAAAGGCGTAATCGTGGTGATGGATGCGCGACACCCGCTCACGAATATCGATTCGGAAATGATCGAACTCGCCGCGACTCGTTTATTGCCGCTGCACGTGCTGCTCACCAAGTCCGACAAACTGAGTCGATCGGTCGCGTTGAAAACACTGGCCGAAGTCCGCAAAGCGCTTGCAGGCGGCGCGACCGTGCAATTGTTTTCCGCTACGGCAAAAACCGGCGTGGACGAGGCGCGAGACGTGTTGAAGACATGGTTGACAAACCGCTCGCTCGCTTGAGTTTGCTCAATGAGCCTCATCCCAGTTATCGCCCACGCCGATGTCGACTTTGAGCGGCACCGATAACTTTGCCGCTTGCGACATGTACTCGCGAATTTTGTCGGTGACAGCGCCGATGAGTTCCTGGCGCACTTCAAGCACCAGTTCGTCATGCACTTGCATGATCATGCGCGCATCGATCTGCGACGATTGCAGCCACGCATCCACTTGGAGCATCGCGCGTTTGATGATATCGGCCGCAGTGCCTTGCATCGGCGCATTAATCGCGCTGCGTTCCGCGTACTGACGTAGCGCTTGATTGCGCGAGTTGATTTCCTGCAAATACAAGCGCCGACCGAATACCGTTTCGACGTAACCCTGCTCGCGCGCTTGTGCGCGTGTATTGTCCATGTAACGCTTCACGCCGGGATATCGCTCGAAATACAAGTCCACATATTTTTGCGCTTCGCCGCGCCCGATTCCCAACTGTCGCGCGAGTCCGAATGCGCTCATACCGTAAATCAAACCGAAGTTGATCGCCTTCGCGGAGCGACGCTGTTCCGAGGTGACCTCACTCAGCGGCACACCGAGCACTTCCGCCGCGGTCGCTTGATGAATATCGCGATCGTCGGCAAAGGCTTTCAACAGACTTTCGTCGCCGGAAAGATGCGCCATGATGCGCAATTCAATCTGCGAGTAATCGGCGGCCAGCAAGCGATAGCCACGCGGTGCAATAAACGCCTGACGAATACGACGACCTTCCGCACTTCGAATGGGAATGTTTTGCAGATTCGGATCGGTTGACGACAATCTCCCGGTCGCCGCGACTGCTTGATGATACGACGTGTGTACGCGTCCCGTCTTCGCATTGACTTGCAGCGGCAACTTGTCGGTGTAAGTCGATTTGAGTTTCGCGAGACCGCGATACTCCAAGATGAGTTTCGGCAGTTCGTGCTGCTCCGCCAGTTCTTCGAGCACATCTTCCGCCGTGGACGGTTGGCCCGTCGGCGTTTTACGCAGTGGCGGAATGCCCAACTTGCCGAACAACACGTCTTGAAGTTGCTTGGGAGAATCGACATTGAACGGCGCGCCCGCGGCCGCATGACACGCGCTCTGCACTTCCAACATTCGTTTAGCAAGCTCGGTACTTTGACGTTTCAACAATTGGACATCCAACAACACACCGGTTTCTTCGATTCGAAGTAACACGGGCACCAGCGGTTGTTCGATGGTTTCGTATACGTTTTGCAGCGATGGAATCGCAACCAATTGCGGCCACAACGCCTGATGCAATTGCAACGTGATATCGGCGTCTTCCGCCGAGTAATTTGCAGCTAGATCGACGGCCACTTGTTCGAAGCCGATTTGCTTGGCACCTTTCCCGGTCACGTCTTCATAGTGAGTGGTTTGAATACCGAGATATTTCAGCGCTACAGAATCCATGTCGTGCCGAGTCGCCGTACTGTTGAGCACATACGATTCCAACATCGAATCGTACTTCATGCCCGCGAGCGCAATGTCGTAGCGCGCGAGAACATGAGCGTCGTATTTGAGATGATGCCCCAGTTTCGCAACGTGTGGATTTTCCAGTAGTGGTTTCAGTTGCTGCAAAACCCGTTCGCGATTCAATTGCTCGGGCGCGCCCGCATATCGATGGGCAAGCGGCACGTACGCCGCATGTCCCGCCTGCGTTGCAAACGACACGCCGACAATTTCCGCGCTCATGTAGTCGAGCGACGTGGTTTCGGTATCGAAAGCGATCAGCTTTGCTTCCGCAAGAAGTTGTAACCATTTGTCCAACGCTGCTTGCGTAAAAACGCAGTCGTAGTGCTTTTCTCTAGCAGGCGTGGTTGCGATCGATTGCTCAGCGGGAGATTCGGTAGCGACCGGCGTAGTTCCCGCATCCAACTGTTTGAGGAGCGAACGTAGTTCCAATCGCGAATACAATTCGTGCAAGCGCGCAACATTGGGCGATGTGCAAACCAGTTGCTCGGGCTGCAACTCAAGTTGCACGTTGCGGTCGATCGTCGCCAATCGTTTCGATAACTCCAGCTCCGGAAAGCTTGCACGCAGACTCTCGCCGACTTTTCCGGTAATGCTCTGGGCATTTTTCACCAATGCATCCGCGGTGCCGAAATCGTTGAGCCACTTCGCTGCCGTCTTCGGGCCGACTTTCGGTACGCCGGGGATGTTGTCTGAGCTGTCGCCGACCAGCGCGAGGTAGTCGATGATTTGCTCGGGATACACATCGAATTTCGCTTTAACCCCATTGCGATCGAGCCTGCTGCCGGTCATTGTGTTACTGAGCGTAATGCGCTGGTTCACCAATTGCGCCATATCTTTGTCGCCGGTGGAAATGACGACTTGCATGCCTTGCTCGGCCGCGCGCGTCGCGAGCGTACCGATCACATCATCTGCTTCGACGCCGGGAACGCGAATGAGTGGCAGCCCCATCGCTTCGACGTTATCGAGCAACGGCTGAATTTGCGAACGCAACTCGTCGGGCATCGGTGGACGATGCGCTTTGTATTGATCGAATAGATCGTCGCGAAAAGTTCGACCCGGCGCGTCGAACACCACCGCGATGAAATCCGGCTGCTCGTCCTTCAATGCTTTATTGAGCATATTGACCACGCCCAACAACGCGCCGGTCGGTTCGCCCTTAGAACTCATCAGCGGCGGCAATGCGTGGAAAGCCCGATACAAAAAGCCCGAGCCATCGATCAATACCAGTTTGCGCAATGGACTTTCCATTTCTCTAGAATGGCGAAGAAATTTGCGCGCTGAGTGATGGACGATCGGGCTTCTTCAGTGGGCCTTTGAGGCCGCAACCTTGCAGTAGGCACGGCAGTAGGCACGCGAGAAGGACGGCGACGAGAACGGTGTAGCGGCTTCGCATTCCGTAAGTATATCGTTCTGACGTTGGCCAACGTCCCTTACGGCCAAAATCTCGACGCGTAAATACGCGTAAACTGCGGGGCCATAAACGGATCGGAAGCCGATGCCGCTAGAGATGCGCTAACGAAGCCAAGGGGGATCGAATTGTGGCCTTTCTTGCAAAATCAGCGGGATTTCCCCGATGAGTAGTCGCCCAAATTGTCCATCTTTGCCAAAATGGGGCACAGTTCACGTCTGGCCTCGGATAAAGACCGATCCAGTTCGCAGTCTCCTTACTTTTCATAAGTAGTATGTCGCCATCCAGAGATAACCCGTATTAGGAGCGGGCAATGGCCAACTATTCAGCACGCCAAACCAACGACAATGAAAATGTTGTCGACATAGAGCTCTCAGACATGTCCTCTACACAAGAAACCGTTAGTGCCGCCGGCGCACACTCGCCGCTACTCGTTCTAAGTCGCGATACCGCGCTCATCGACACAGTTCGCAAATCCACCCCGCGTGGCACGCGAGTCGTCACGACGCCGAGCATCGATCAAATCGCCAGCCAACTGCCGAGCTTGCAGCCCGGTGTGTTGCTCATCGACACGGCATCGGCCGCCGACATCGCCGGCATGGTGGCGCAACTCGCGCAACACTTCCCCGATATGGTGGTCGTGGTCGCAGGCAAGTCTGAAGACAGCCAATCGCTGATGCGCTTAACCGCATCCGGTCAGATTTATCGGTTTCTGTTGCAGCCATTATCGCAAGGCCAAACACGGCTCACGCTGGAAGCCGCGGTCAATCGCAACCAAGAGCTGGGTTCCACGGCAAAACGACTTGCATCCGGCAATGTGGAAGAGGCGTCTAAAGCTAATTTCTTAAAGAACGGTATTGTCGCGGGCCTGGGATTGCTCGTCGTCATCGGTCTCATTTGGTTTGTAATGAATCGCTTTGCTTCAGGAAGTAAGCCGAGCGATCGCCCCACAATTGCAGAAGGGACCAAGAAAAATCCAGGTGAGGCGGAATTGGCGTTGGCTGCAAAGGCACTCGAAGCGGGTAAGTTGGTCGAACCCGCCGGCGAGAGCGCACTCGATCTTTATCGCAGCGCGTTATCGATCGATCCGAGCAACAAAGCAGCGCGCGACGGCATCAAAGCAGTGGCCGACAAGATTTTGGAGCGCGGCGAAAAAGCGCTCATTTCAGAGAAACTCGAAGAAGCGGTGGCCGCAATCGAATTGGCGCGCGACATTCAACCCGATCACCCGCGTCTTGCGTTCATGGACGAACAAATTAAGCGCGAACGCGAACGCCTAAAACTCACGCAAGCAAACGAGGTCGGCACCAAAGTCAGCTCATTGGTGGCTCAAGCCTCTCGCTTGATGGAGCAGGACAAACTCATCTCGCCATCCAACGAAAATGCGCGCGATGTACTAACCGAGGCGCGTCGTTTGGATCCGACCGATCCGGCCGTGTTGCAGGCGAATCGCGATTTGATCAGTCGCATTATCGATTCCGCAAAACAGTCGGTGAGCGCCGGCAATTTCGAACAAGCGCAATCGTTGGCGGCGGCCGCTCGACAAATGGGTTATGGCGGTTCGAGCCTCGCATCCATCGATCGCGCAATCGGCGATGCGCGTAATGCTCAAAGTAAACGCGCGAACGCCGAAAGTGAGATCGCCTTGGCGCGCAAACGCATTTCCGAAGGTCAACTGATCGATCCCGCCGGCGACAGCGCCAAAGATCACATCGCGGCCGCGCGCACTGCCGACCCAACGCGCTCGGAAATTGGGGAACTCAACACGCAACTCGCCAGCAAACTCATCGATCAAGGAAAACAGGCGTTGACCGGGCAACAGTTCGATCGCGCAAAGAGTCTTGCTTCTGCGGCACGCGAAGTCGGCGTGCGTAGCGCCGAGTCGGCGATCGTTGCGCTCGAACGCGACATCGATGCGAAACGCGCTGCTGCAAACGCGGCCAAAGTGGCGGCGAGTACGACTGCTCCGGCTCCAGCGCCGGTGGCTGCCACACCGCTTAAGCGCGTGAGATTCGTCGAACCTATATTCCCCGACTCGGCGCGTCGCAAAGGTATCAGCGGCTGGGTTGAAATCGCGTTCACTGTCAGCGCCAAAGGCACTGTGGAAGACGCTAAAGTTCGCGCGTCGAGCCCTGAAGACGTTTTCGACGATGCTGCACTCCGCGCCGTGCGCCAATGGCGATACGAGCCACCCGAGATTGACGGAAAGCCGACCGCGCAGCGATCCGCCGTACGCCTTAAGTTCTAAACCAAGTTTTCGATCGCTCCGAGAGTGTTTGGGCCGGTTCTACCGGCCCTATTTTTTGCGCTGCGCGAGATGCCGTTGACCGCGCATCACGCGAAACCAATTGAGGTTTTTTCGTAGGCCGTCAACGTTCCGCTAATGCGCCGCGTGTTTTACGCGCGGCGCATTAGCGGAGAGCGTTTCATGCTGCCAGCGCCGACAACACAGCTCGCGGTTATCTTGATACGACATGCAGTTACACGCATGCAGGGCCGTGCGGTTGCCGTGCCGCGCTCCCAGTGCCGTAGCGTGCCGACGCTAATACCAAACGATGAAGCAAACTCTACCTGCGACATACCCACTTTGGCACGAATGGCTTTTACATCGATTGCCTGTGGGTAGTGCACGCGCGCCTTAACGGATTTCCCCTTGGCGTGTGCAATGGCCTCGGTGAGACCTGCTTTAATACTTTTGGCTCGTCACCAAAATTCGTGGGTGAGTTTCGGTTCGGGTAGTTTTCCAAGTGCAT
>JAYTQU010000013.1:0-4548 GCA_043746555.1 Pseudomonadota bacterium
GTGGGGACTATCGGTCGGCTTTGATCGACTGGTGCTCGCGTTCGACGTGCGCATCGACGCGCAAGGAACACCTTGGCTCACGACTCATGGTTGGCGGAATCAAAGCACGACATCGTTATGGGATGCCGTTGCGCATTACGTGACCCAAGGTTTTTTGCACGTTCTGTGTACCGACATCTCGCGCGATGGCGCGCTTACCGGCCCCAATCAAACTTTGTATCGCGAAGCAGTACGCCGCTTTCCACAAGTTGAGTGGCAAGCGTCCGGCGGTGTTGCGTCCGCAGCCGATTTGCATGCACTGCGCGACTGCGGTGTCGCGGCGGTGATTAGCGGTCGCGCATTGCTTGAGAACCGAATATCGAACGAGGATTTGCAGCCATTCTTGCCAAACGCATCATCCCCTGCTTAGACGTTCGCGACGGTCAAGTCGTCAAGGGCGTGCGGTTCCGCGATCATAAAGTCGTGGGCGATATCATTGAGCTCGCCACTCGTTATCGAGAAGAAGGGGCGGATGAATTAGTGTTCTACGACATCACCGCCAGCCCCGACAATCGCCGTGTCGATCGCAGTTGGATCAGCCGCATCGCCAAGATTCTCGATATCCCATTCTGCGTGGCCGGTGGCATTCGCAGCATTGCCGACGCCGAAGAAATTCTGGGCGAAGGCGCCGAAAAAATTTCCGTCAACTCTCCAGCCCTTACCGATCCGGAATTAGTCAATCGTTTAAGCCGACGTTTCGGCTCGCAATGCGTCGTTGTCGGCATCGACAGTCAGACGATGGATGGCAACTACTGCGTTCATCAATTCACCGGCGATCCCACCCGCACACGCAATACTGCGCGCGCCACGGTAGAATGGGCAAAGGAAGTTCAGGATCGCGGCGCGGGAGAAATTGTATTGAACTGCATGGCGAGCGATGGCGTGCGCAATGGCTACGACATCACGCAATTGCGCGCGCTGCGCGAAGTATGTCGCGTGCCGCTCATCGCTTCAGGGGGCGCGGGTTCCATGGAACACTTCACGAAGGTATTTCAGGACGCCGATGTCGATGGCGCGCTCGCAGCCAGCGTGTTTCACAGCGGTGCGATTTCGATTCCCGATCTCAAGACTTACTTACACGCCGAGCACATCGAGGTGCGGCCATGACTTCAGGTTCACTCACCAACATCACGCAGCGTCCACTCGACTGGGGCAAAGGCGATGGATTGATTCCCGCCATTGTGCAAGACGTTTCGACCGGTCAAGTCCTGATGCTCGGCTATATGAATCGCGATTCATTGCAAGCCACTGTGAAAACCGGCAACGTCACTTTTTATTCTCGCAGCAAAGGCAGACTCTGGACTAAGGGCGAATCGTCGGGACATTTTCTCAAGTTGGCCAGCATCGTTCCCGACTGCGACGACGACGCACTACTTATTTTGGCGCGCCCTATCGGCAACACCTGCCATGAAGGCACACAGAGTTGCTTTGGCGACACTGTCTCAACTAAAGCTCAACAACTCTCGTTTCTCGGTAAGCTCGAAGACGTGATTGCCCAACGTATCGCCGACAAACCGGAGGGCAGTTACACCGCGCGCATCTGGTCGGAAGGTTCAACGCGCATCGCGCAGAAAGTCGGTGAAGAAGGCGTTGAAGTAGCATTGGCCGCGGCCACGCAAGAAGACGATCGCTTGGTCAGCGAATCCGCCGATCTCATCTTCCATCTCGCATTGTTATTAAAGAGCCGCAACCTATCGCTTACCCAGACGATTAAGGAATTGGAGCAACGTCACGCCGCCAAACCATAGCGTTTGACGGCTCGCGAAAATCGCATAAATCGCCTATGCTCACCGCTTTGAGTCGGTGAACTTACGCGCGCGAGCACGGCACGGTGGGAATCGGTATGGCCAGCAAACGCAAAGCCGCTCGTCGCGGGGTATCGACGAAAATCAGCGGCAAGAAGCAACGTCATTCGACGCGCCGAATTACCTCCAATCCGCGCAAGCGCAAAACCATTGCGCCGGCGGGATTGCGCGCGCTTTATCCCGCAATCGAACCGTACGACCACGGCATGTTGCGCGTATCGTCCACGCACGAAATTTATTTCGAAGAATGCGGTAATCCAAACGGTAAGCCGGTGGTGTTCGTTCATGGCGGACCGGGCGCCGGCTGCGATGCCCGTGCGCGACGCTTTTTCGATCCAGACGCGTATCGAATCATTCTGTTCGATCAACGCGGTTGTGGTCGCAGCAAGCCGCACGCAAGTTTGGTCGATAACACTACCTGGCATTTGGTTGCCGACATGGAAATGCTTCGCAAACATTTGAGCATTGAGCGATGGCAAGTGTTTGGCGGTTCGTGGGGATCGACACTCGCGCTTGCTTACACACAAACGCATCCGGAACAGGTAACCGAGATCGTTTTGCGCGGCATCTTCTTGCTGCGACAGTGGGAACTTCATTGGTTTTACCAACACGGCGCGAGCGCGTTGTTTCCGGATCGCTTCGAACGTTATAGCAGTGCGATTCCAGTCGAAGAACGCCGCGACTACATTGCCGCATTCTACCAGCGCCTCATCGGCAACGACCGCGCCGAAATGGTTAACGCCGCGCGCGCGTGGTCGGTGTGGGAAGCGGCCACAAGTTTCATTCACTCGAACAACGACATGATCGACAAGTGGGACAGCGAAGACTTCGCGACTGCCATCGCGCGTATCGAATGCCACTACTTCGTCAACAAGGGCTTCTTCGAATCCGACGATCAACTGTTACGCAACATCGATCGGATTCGCCACATTCCCGCAGTGATTGTGCAAGGACGCTACGATGTGGTGTGCCCAATGCAAACCGCGTGGGAATTGCACAAAGCCTGGCCCGAAGCGGACTTTCGCGTCGTTCCCGACGCCGGCCACTCCGCATTCGAAGCGGGAAACACGCACGAACTAATTTTGGCGACCGATCGGTTTCGATGACGCCCAACGCATTGCCATACGGGCATTGCTATACACGCGTTGCTATACTAGTTCGTAGTGCAACCTAATTGGCAAGCAACGCTGCGGCCGACGCCTCACGGCGTTGCGCAAATGAAGAACGCATGACGAACTCTGACCGCAACTCACTTAAAGTCGGCGACATTATTTGGACGCCAACGCCCGAACGTATTGCCGACGCCAACATAACCCGCTTCATGCAGTGGTTGGAACGCGAACGCGGTTTGCACTTCGATAACTACCTGCAACTCTGGCGGTGGTCCATCGACAAGCTAGAAGATTTCTGGCAAGCGATGTGGGATTACTTTGCGATCAAATCATCGGCACCTTACGACTGCGTACTGAAAAAGCGCGTGATGCCCGGCGCGGAATGGTTTCCGGGCGCGCGTCTTAATTTTGCCGAACACATGTTACGCGGCGAGCGAGCGGGTCAAGATGCGTTACTGCATTTGAGCGAGACGCAACCGCTGAAGGGCATGAAGTGGGAGGATCTCGCGGGTCAAGTACGAATTCTCGCCACCGAGTTGCGAAGGATGGGCGTCAAACCCGGCGAACGCGTGGTTGCATATCTTCCGAACACGCCCCATGCATTGATCGCGATGCTTGCGACCACCAGCATCGGCGCAATTTGGGCGAGCTGCGGTCCCGACTTCGGTATTCGTGGCGCATTGGATCGGTACAGCCAACTCGAACCGACCGTGATGTTCTGCGTCGATGGTTATCGCTATGGCGGCAAACCGTTCAGTCGCAAAACCGAGTTAAAGGAAATTCTCAGCGAATTGCCCTCGCTCCGGCATGTGGTCTATCTGCCTTATCTCGATCACGACGATCGCACGTTGCCGAGCAGCAACGCAGTATTGTGGGATTCGCTACTCAATCGGCCCGCCGTGTCCGCCGCTCAATTTGAATTTGAGCAAGTGCCGTTTTCTCACGCGCTCATGATTTTGTTTTCTTCCGGCACCACTGGTTTGCCGAAACCTATCGTGCATTGTCACGGCGGCACGCTGCTTGAGCAATTGAAGTCCGATCACTTGCACATGGATTTGCATCCCGGCGACAAAATCTTTTTTTTCACCACCACCGGTTGGATGATGTGGAATTTTCTTACCGGCGCAATTCTCGTCGGCGCGATTCCGGTTCTCTACGACGGCAATCCTGCCTACCCGGAATCCGATGTGCTGTGGAAAATGGTAGAGCAATCCGGCACGGCATTCTTTGGCGCGAGTCCGACCTATCAGCAAATTCTCGCGAAGTCCGGAATCGTGCCAAAGGATAAATTCAATCTGTCGCAGCTCAAGTCGGTGATGCTCGCAGGCTCACCCGTTACAGCCGAATGCATGGCGTGGTTTTACGACAACGTGAAAACGGATCTGTTCGTCGATTCCGGCAGTGGCGGCACCGATGTATGTTCAGGCTTCAACGGCGGAGTGCCGACGGTTCCGATTCGTGCGGGCGAAATTCAAGGACCGCATCTCGGCGTCGCCGCCTATGCGTTCAACGAACGCGGCGAACGCATCGTGAACGAAGTCGGCGAACTCGTCATCACCGAACCCATGCCGTCGATGCCAGTGGGTTTCTGG
>JAYTQU010000014.1:0-11560 GCA_043746555.1 Pseudomonadota bacterium
GGTGCTTAAAGTGACCGAGTCGCGAGTGTGTCAGTTGCACGGACAAGCGTTGGTGCGGCTGAAGGCGCGGCTGACGGCGTGGACGGAACGCGACGTAAACGTGAAACCGAGGCGCGCGGTTAAGCAATGAACGCGGGCGACGGAGCGAGGAGTGAGTAGCGTGAGCAAAGAAATTAAATTTCTGATCGTGGACGATTTCTCCACGATGCGCCGCATTATCAAAAATGTGCTCAGCGATATTGGCTACTCCGATATCACCGAAGCCGATGACGGCACGACAGCGTGGCCGTTGTTGCAGCATCAGCATTTCGATTTTCTGATTACCGATTGGAACATGCCCGGCATGCCCGGCCTCGACCTATTGAAAGCGGTGCGTGCCGACGAACGTCTGAATGCGCTGCCGGTGTTGATGCTCACCGCCGAATCCAAGCGCGAACAGATCGCCGAAGCGGCGCAAGCCGGCGTGAACGGATACGTGATTAAACCGTTCACCGCAACAACATTGCAAGAAAAGATCGAGAAAATACTTGCCGCGCGGGCGAGTAAGTGAGCCACCGATGAGTTCGATGGCGCCGATTAAGACTAAATACGGACCGCTAGTTGAAGAACTGTCCGCTGCGTTCGCGAGCGGCGACGGAACCCGCGCGACGATAGCGCTCGATGCCATTGTGCAGTTGCGCGACAGCAGTTTGTTCGAGGAACTAAGCAAGCTGACAGTGAGTTTGCAAGATGCGCTCGATCGTTTTCGTATTACCAATTTGGCCGTCAAAGAGATGCCCGATGCGCGGCAACGCCTCGACCATGTTTTGACAATGACGGATGAAGCCGCTCATAAAACCATGGACTTGATCGAGCACTCGGCACCGATCGCGGATCGCGCCTGTCGCGCCGCGACCTCCTTGATCGAGCTATGGCAGCATTATCGAAGGCAGGAAGCCGGAGCGCCGGATTTACGCGCTGTGATCGAACGCACTGAAGAATTTTTGGTCGCTGCGCAATGCGATTCAGACACCGTGCGTCGCAATCTCGACGAGGTGTTGATGGCGCAAGGTTATCAGGACCTCACCGGACAAATTATTCGCGGCGTGATTCAGTTGGTCGGCGAATTGGAATCGTCTTTAGTTGAGCTAGTGCGTTTATCGCATTCGCACCGGAATGACGGCGATTCCAAAGAAGCCGTGGGTGCGAAGGTATTCGGTCCGGCGGTGCCCGGCGTCGGTCACGGCAATGTGGTAAACGGGCAGCAAGATGTGGATTCGTTGTTGTCGGGACTAGGGTTATAGCGGAAGAGACGCGAGACCCGAGACGCGTGACGCGATCGGAGTGCATCGCGTCTCCCGTCCCGCGTCACGTGCGTCCATTCAGCTTTCCTTTGTCCTGCCGATACAGCGTTACGCCAGCTTGTGCGTAACGGAGTGTCAGTGTGGATTATTTGAGTTTAGCCGGCTTAGTACTCGCGGTAATCGCGGTCGTGGTCGGTGCGACATTAAAGGGCGCGGGCATTCAAGCGCTCGTGTCTTTGGCGGCGTTTTTTATAGTGGTGGTCGGCACGATCGCGGCCGTGTGTGTGCAAACGTCGTTGACGGCCATGAAGCGCGCGCTGTCGATGGTGCCGTGGATTGTGAAGCCGCCGCGCTTCGATGCCGTCGAGATCATCAACACGCTGGTCGAGTGGAGTAGCGCTGCGCGGCGACAAGGACTACTCGGTTTGGAAGATGCGTTGCAAGATCCCACGCTCGATGATTTTCTGCGCAAGGGTTTGCAATTGGTTGTCGACGGTAGCGAGCCGGAGCTCGTGCGGCGAATCATGGAAGTGGAGTTGACGATCCGCGAACAAAACGACACGCGCGCCGCAAAGGTATTCGAGGGCATGGGTGTGTATGCGCCGACGCTCGGCATCATTGGCGCGGTGCTTGGATTGATGTCGGTGCTGCAAAACCTTGCCGATCCCACCAAGTTGGGACATGGCATCGCCGCCGCGTTCGTCGCGACGGTTTATGGTATCGGCCTCGCCAATCTCGTGTTTCTACCGGTCGCTAATAAACTAAAAGGCGTGGTGCAAACTCAAGCGCAGTTACGCGAAATGATGATCGAAGGACTGGTGTCGATCGCGCAAGGCGAAAATCCGCGCAACATTGAAATGAAGTTGCAGGGATTCTTGCACTAGGCGCGACACTTATGCCAGAAGCCAGAAGCCAGAAGTCAGTAGCCTTTACCATGCGCCGGCGCCGAATCGAAGAACACGATCGTCACGAAGCTTGGGCTATTCCCTACGGCGATCTCATCACGTTGTTACTGGCGTTCTTCGTGGTGATGTATGCCGTATCGTCGGTCAACGAGGGAAAATATCGCGTGCTATCGGATGCGTTGCATGCCGAGTTTCGTGGCCAACCGCGTTCGCCGAATGCCTTACAGGTCGGCGAAAAACAAAACGGTTTAGGCGGCGATTTCGAAACCGGTATTGCGCAAAAGGAATTGTTTCGCGATCAACCGCGCGATGAAACTAAAGCAAAAGAAACCGCCGCGGCGGCTGAGAGAGCGGCGAATCTTGAGCATGTTGCGAAGGATGTCGAAACTTCGATGAAAAAATTGATCGACGCCGATTTGTTGTCCGTCAAGCGCCACGGTTTGTGGGTTGAAGTCGAGATTCAAACCGATATCTTGTTCGGCAGCGGCGCAGCGACATTGTCGCCGCTTGCCACCGGTGTTTTGGTGAAACTCGCTGATGCCATCAAGCCATTCGACAATCCGGTCCGCGTCGAAGGGTATACCGACAATGTGCCGATCAAGACGGCAATGTTTCCTTCCAACTGGGAGCTTTCCGCCGCGCGTGCCGCGACCGTCGTGAATCTGTTTACGCGTCGCGGGATCGATCCCAAGCGATTGACAGTGGTGGGGCTTGGCGAGCAACAGCCGGTTAAAAGTAATGACACCGCCGAAGGACGCAACGCCAATCGGCGCGTCGTGCTCGCCATACTCGGCACCGACAATTTGCCGTCGGGTGCACGCGGCTACGAGCGCGGCAAAGATGAGCCGCCGGCAAGCGCCGATGCGACCGGCGTCATACAAAGCGGACCAGCGGCGGACGCCGCCAGTAAAGCGGCCAATGCAAAGTGATACGTGAACGGTGATCAGTGGTGGGTCGGAATTACCGCCGGCGAATCCACGTCTAAGATCTTGCTTTTCATTCCTCACCGATTACACCTCTCGGCCTGATTGGCATGCTTCCTGCTCCTAATCCCGGCAAGTCGAAGTTGCGTCGAAAGTTTGGCGCAACGATTCACGCGAGGAGAGATCATGTCGAACTGGATAGGTGTTCCGTCGTTGGAAATGTTGGTGCTGACCGGACGCGCCGTCGCGCTGTTATTGGCATTTGTCCTGTTTGCGTGGGGGTTCATGCGCTGGCGGCGTTCGGCGGAAAAAGATACGCAGCGCGTGTTCGAACAACTGGATTTAGTGCGTGCCGATCTACTCATCATGAAAGAAGTGATGTCCTCCGCCGCACAACGAGTCGATTCCGCGGCGAAGCAAGTCGCTCACGACGTGCGACTTGCACCGACACAAAATGCCGGCGCCGGTCGCGGCTACGAAATCGCGGCGCGTCTAGCGCGCAGCGGTGCGCATAAGGAAGAGTTAATCAAGAGCTGCGGCATCACGTTGCACGAAGCGGAGTTGTTAGTGCGATTGCACGGACGCAACGCCAATGCGATCGACTCCACGTCGTCGTTGACGCAAACCCCCATTCGTCCGTCGATACCAACCAAGCCGGTCGATAAGTTGTCGGAATTGGGAAAACAAATTCGCCGCGCACCGCAACCCGCATCCCCCCCGCCGCGCGCACCGCAAATGCCACGCTCGCGATTGGTGGCGGTGGGATAAATTTTCATCATCGCGCACGATGCTCAATCGCTCAGGAGCAAGTTCGGTCGTTCGTGTTGAGTTTCGAGTTAACTGAAGAGGCGCTGCAGACCGGCGCTGGCGTCAACGCCGTAGAAAACAGCGCCAACCGGAACGCGACCTTCGACGGCAGTGACTACCGACGCTAAACCGGCGCCGCCAAATCCTCCGCAAAGCTCGATGAGCTCTACGCCATCGGCGACAAGGTTTCGTGCGATCTCAGCCGCCTCTTTGACATTCGGAATTCCAACACACACCATCGTACCAATCGTGTCGATGCGCGGTTCGGCTGTCGGATCGTCAAGCGTGTAAATGAATGCCCACTTCATTGTTTCATTTCCAGTGTGAGTTGGTGGTATCGGAAGCAGCTTATGAGGCGACGCCTTTTCATTACGCCGTTGTACGACAAGCCTGAAGAAAGTTGGCGACTCTTCCTGCTGGGGATCGCGTTTTCCTTGTGCGTTGTAAATGCCGCGATAGCCACGAGCGCATTTGAGTAAACAATTGATAGCACTCTATTGAGGATAATCGCAAGGGACAAGCGCGCTCGTCATTCACCCCTAAACGATAGAGTAGGGGCGGTCGAATTCTCTGAACGCAATCGTTAGTCGATGCGAGCGCCGAATTGCTCCCCGGGCAATTTTTCGTTGGTTGAACTTCGTGCTATTTACCGTCGACCGAGTAGGCGAGGATCACGTTGTTGGGCGTTCCACCCAGCATGCCGTTGTAGCCGGAGAGTACGACCATCATGCCGTCGGCAAACACCGCTCCACCGGCATCTAATGCACCGCCGCGCTGATCGATATAGCCGTTCACCGTGTTGTATTTTCCCGCCGCGGTGTCCAAGTCCCAAGATATTTGCCCGGTCTTGGGATCGTAAGCGCGCAAGTGACCGTCCATGGTGCCGGCAATGAGTGCGCCCGGAATCATGGAAGGCGCTTGCGAATTTGCATTGATGCACACCGTGCCCGACATGCCTTCGTCGCGCCACGCGCAGCGAACTTTCGGTGCGGGCGTGTACCAAACGATCTCGCCGTTCACGGGATTAAGTGCGTGAATACCCGGTCTACCGCCCGCGATATCCGCGTTCGCGGCATAGATGAGTTTGCCGTCGGTGGCCATGCCCCATTCGATGCCACCCAAGGCGCTGCCTTTACCTAAGCGTGTCTGCCATATCAGTTTGCCGTTCACCGGATTTAGAGCGTAGACCTGCGAAGATTTTTGTCCCGCGATCAAAACGTCTTTGCCCTTGGCACCTTTGATCAGAAATGCCGGTGCGCCAAAGTCGGAATCGACGCCGTTCTTCTCCGGGCAATTCGCCGGCGACGTCGGTTTTTTCACGGCTGGGCAACCGGACAAATAAACATCGCCCACGGTCAGTTGGCGTTTCCAACGAAACGCGCCGGTTTTGAGATCAAGCGCGATGACGGCTTCGCTCGAATCTTCGGGAACATCGACGAATGAATCGCCGGTCGTGACATAGATTTGCTTTCGCTTGGCATCGATGGTCGGCGTCGACCAAATCGCGGCGCCGGCCGGGCCATACGTTTGTACGCCGAGCACATTCTTTGCCAGCGGTTGCGGTTCGGGCAGCATGTAGGTTTTCCAAATGATCTGGCCGGTTAATTTATTGAGCATGACCACCGATCCGCGCGCGGTACAGCACTCATAGTTCGGCGCCGTTGCGCCGGTTTCTTCCCAGGTCGATACCGGCACGACAACCCAATTCTTGTACACCACCGGCGAACCGGTCAGAACTTGTCGCGGATGCGTCTCAACGACGGTTTCCCACAGTTTTTTGCCGGTGGCTGCGTCGACTGCGTAAAAGACTTTATCAAAATTGCCGAAGTAAGCCGCATAGCCGCTTGGCGATTTCGAATTCTTATCGATGACTAAAGTCGTGCGCACGCCGGATGTCGAATCGAAGCGCCAGTACGCGCAACCGGTCTTCGCATCGAGCGAATACACCTTGCCCGCGGAACTCGAAATGAAAACGCGCCCGCCCGCGATGATAGGTTGGCCATAGCGTCCGCCGATAAAAGTAAACGACCACTTGACTTGTAGACGCGACAAATCTTCCGCGCGTAAACCGGGATTGCTCTGATACCGATGATTACTAGCATCGGGACTCCACCCATTCCAATTCGAACCCGACAAGCTGAAGCGAGGATTTGATTCGCAAGCGGGCGGATTGATTTGCGCGGGAATGTCTTTTGGCGGTCGCCGGCCGGTGATAAAGGTGGCGACAGCGTCGATTTCGTCCTCGGTGAGTCCCGCGTCCTTGCCTTGAAATTTCATCACGCCGGAAGTGAGTGCCGCAACAATTTGGTCCGGCCAGCGCTGTGCCAAATCCAATTTGCTTGGCGCTCGTTCGACGCTCGGCTCGTGACACGATGCACAGTGATCGGCAAATACTTTTCCGCCGTCGGGGCCGCCACCGGGCGGCAACGGCTTTGCGGGCGCGCGTCGATCGACGCCGGGCGGCGCGGAGTCTACCGCATAGGCGTTTGCGCCGATGCAGCTCGTCAACAGGATCAAAAGCGTAAATGGCAAAGCCGGAAGTGTGTGTCTAGCGAGAAATCTCATCGTAGTCTCCAGTGATTTGACGCAATCATTCGGCATCGCGCCGAGCGTGATCATTCACGATTGGTTAACTTGTAAAGACGAAGTTGGTCGTTGAATTCATCGGCGCGCGCTTGAATATCTTCCTCAATGCCTCGATTGCGTTTGTCGGCCATCAGCTTTACTTGCCGGATCATGTCGACGTTGTCGCCCATCTTCGCAATGCGCGCTTTGACATCTTGGTCGGTGCAAGCCAAGTAATCTTTCGCCGCTTTTTGATAGCGCTCCAATGTGAGTCGAGCAGTTTCCATATCGGCCGCGGAGGCAGATTCGCCGTTCGGCACCGGACTGGGCGGCTTGGGCAAAACGCAATCGGCGAAGGCCGTAGTCGCGAGGACAATTTGTGCCGCTAGGCCGATTGAAATCGCAAATTTGGTGAATGTCATAGCGTGAACCCGACCGATTGACCGCATGTAGGACTGTTTGCCGCAGGAGTTATCCAGGATTGATTGGTGCAGTTGTTTGGTACGACTCATTGGACTTCGGCAAACTCAGATGCAGCGGCAAGTCAAAGTTAGTGACCACAACAGCTTCGCTATCGGCAGATCAAGCCTCGCCTTGAGTCAAAGGATGTACGCTTTTATTTATCGGCTGCGGGGAAAGGACTAATTCGAGGTCGGCTACGGTTTCTTCTTTCCCGCAACGCTCCACGCGAACGCCAATACGTGTGCGACGGCGATCCACAGTTCGCGAGGAATTTCTCGATTGAGATCGACGCGCGCTAATGCACTTGCGAGTGCGGCGTCTTCTTCTAGCGGAACATTATGTTTGCGCGCGGTCTCGACGATCTTCTTGGCGACATCGCCGCCGCCTTTGGCGACGACGCGCGGCGCGCCGCGACCGCCGTAATGCAGCGCCACTGCCATCGCTGGGCGTGGTTTGTATTCCGTTGTTTGCCGCTCGTTCATACGCGAATGTCCAACAGCGGAGTCGCGAATAACGGCGCAGCGCCCGGTGCACGCTCCTCGGTCGGCATGCCGTGCAGGCATTGCACACGATCGACTTGCAAGCCGGCATCTTGTAGCACCGCGATCAATTCTTTCGAGTGCGTTTGTAGTTGCGCAAGCAGCTCATTCGACTGCGCGCGAAGTTGCACGCCGACGCGCGTTCCGTGCAATGTCACGCGCGCGTGCAATGCACCGCCGACACGTAAGTCCATCGCCGCTTCAACGGTCCAATTTTGTTGGTCGTTGCCGCCGTCACCGCCCTCGCGCCTGTCGCGCTCGAATCGAAAGCGAATCGTTTCGGGATTGCCGTCGTGGCGAAATGGCAGCTCCAACAACCACGCGGAAGCAGCGCTACCGGCTTCGGCGTTCACTAACTGCAAGGTATTAATTCGCGCTAATGCGCCATCGGTTTGACCGGCGAGTTCGTTTATTGCACGCGCTACGGTGTCGATGTTGACGAGCGTCGCCGCTGCGCGATCGAGCGGTGCGAGCGAGCCGCGTAGACTCGGTAACGGCGCGGTTTCGAGTGTATCGCCAAGCTGCGTGGTTGCGCCGGAGCGCGTGAGCGCTTGCTTGAGCGAACTCAGCAATGCTTTGATATCGCGTGCGACGGCTTGTTGCAATTCGCTTGAGTCGCCAGTCGCGAGAGTTTGCTCCAACGAAGCCCCGGATCGTTTGACTGCGGCGGCAAGGCCGTCGGCTGTCGAAAGCTCTGTGTCGCTCGACAACGCACTCCAAAGTTTTTGCGCGGCGTCGGCGACTGGTTTGCCGAGCGCCGCCGCGCCACGCGCGTTGAGCAGTGCAAGATTCGCGAACAGCGGTGCCGAACTCGATTGACGCGGTAGAAAGCGACGCAGTCCATCGTTGACCGCGGTCGCTTCGGGATCCTCGGCAAGTATCGATTCCAATGCAACGACGGGACGATCGCGTAACACACGCAGTTGCAGTCGCTCGCCATTGGCCGGTCCAGACGCATCGCCGGAGGCGATACGCGCCGGAACCCGTTGCGATCCGATGTTGAGCCACAATTGTCCGTCGTCAATGTTGCGTACCGCAATCGCTTCGACGATCGCGCCGACACGCCATTGCGACATGAGACCTTCGGAAGCGGTTGCCGACGCCGCCGCTGACGAAGGCGGGTTGAGTGAGGAGACTTCGAGTCGCATGGCTGTCGATTGTGTGCGCGATAGTGTGATCGATCTCCTCGCTTTATCGGCAGACCGCCGCTTGCACTTGAATATGTCGTCATAGATTTCCGCCGTTCACGCGCTGCCGACACCGATTCTGTTCGCTGCGCTCGACGTAGCGGGGATTCCCGTAGCGACAACCGTGGCCTGGACAACGTAATCCGCCTAAAGAGCATCGGGGGACGGCCGATACCGGTGAAGTACCGCGAACAGGCGGTTCGTCACGATTGCTCAGTTAGTTAACTTGTCACTTACCTTGCACGTACTTGTTCAGTTTCCTAAAAGTTTTCTCGTAAGCCAACTCCCTATAAGCCGACGCATGAAACCCACCAAGCGCAAACGCAAAATCGCGGCGTCACCGATCGTAGCGCCGGTTGCGGACGACACCTTGTCGCATGCCGCCACTGCAACAGCGCCCGGCGAATCAATCGGCGAGGCAGTCGTCACGGCCTCTGTTATTTCGGAGCGTGTGATTCAAGTGGCGTCGTCGAATGGCGATGCGAGAACGCAAGGCGAACAAACCACGGTCTCCGCGTATTCGCTCGGCGCGAGTTGCACGATGCGCGAAGGCGCGATGTTAAAAGCCGATCTGTTGAAGCTGTTGCCGATTCGGCAACCTGTACTGCTCGACGTGAGCAGCGTGGAACGCATCGATACCTCGGCATTGCAATTGTTGTGCGCGTTGGTTCGCGATCGTCGGGCAAAGAGATTGACCACACAGTGGGTCGGCAGCCCGTCGGTGTTCACCGAAGCGGTGGAAAGTCTTGGACTCACCCAGGCGTTGAATTACACGGCGTTGAATTACACAGCATGAGTTACCGGGCATGAGTATCGACCTCGCACAGTTTCACGACGCCTTCTTCGAAGAGAGCTTTGAGGCGCTCGATACGATGGAAGGCGCGCTTCTTAAACTTACCGTCGGCGCCGCGGACAAAGAGTTGGTCAATACGATCTTTCGCGTTGCGCATTCGATTAAGGGCGGTGCCGCGACCTTTGGATTCGGTGAAGTTGCGTCGTTTACGCATTCCTTGGAAACTCTGCTCGATGAATTGCGCGGCGGAAAATTGGAAGTCACCGGACCGATCTGCGATTTGTTGTTGAAATCCGTCGATGTGATGCGCGAGATGTTGCGCGCCACGCAACAAAAGACACCCGTTGACGCGCAACGCATCGCCGATCTGCAGCTCGACTTGGAATTGGCGATTGCCCAACCGAAACAATTAGCCAAGCAAGCGAGTAAGCCGGCGCCAACGGCAGCGGCGACAACACCGATAGCTCCAAGTAACGCGCGCGTCGAAAAACCGATTGCATCCATTGCCAAGGTGAAGGCCGTTCCGCAGTCTAAGGCGGACGAACAAGGCGAGACAATGCTCGCCGCCGGCAGCCAAACGCAACATCAGTGGTTGATCGACTTCAAGCCGTTGCCGCAAATGTTTCTGCATGGTAACGATCCGCTACGCATGTTGCGCGAGCTGCGCGAGCTCGGCGCGCTGGAAGTATCCATCGACATCGAAAATATGCCGCCGCTGCAAGCGCTCGATCCGGAGAGTTGTTACATCGCGTGGCAATTGAGTCTGCATAGCGAAGTCACCCAGCCCGTAGTTGAGCAAGTATTCGATTGGGCGGAAGGCGATTGTCAACTGAAGATTCTCGATCTCGCCGCACCCGCTCCGGACGGCGCCGCTACCACGTCGTGGAATGTAGCGGCGTTGTCGTCGGCAGTTTCCTCATCCGGCGGCGCGACCGACAAAATAGAAGTCGTTCCCGAAGCGGCGCGTCACAGCGGCGACGCCAGTTCAATACGCGTCAGCATCGAGAAGATCGACGAGTTGATGAACACGGTGGGCGAATTGGTGATTACGCAGTCGATGCTCAGTCAAATCGGTGCGCAAGTGGCAACGGCTGCCGGTAGTCGCTTTCAATCCGGATTGACGCAACTCGAACGCAATGTGCGCGAGTTGCAAGAAAGCGTCATGCGTGTGCGCATGTTGCCGGTGAGCTTTGTGTTCAGCCGCTTTCCGCGCATGGTGCGCGATTTGAGTCAGCGACTCGGCAAGCAGATCGAGTTGAAAGTGACCGGCGATCAAACCGAACTCGACAAGACCGTGCTCGAACGCATCGGCGATCCGCTCATGCACTTGGTGCGTAACTGCGTCGATCACGGCATCGAACAGCCGGATGTTCGCAAAGCCGCCGGAAAAACCGCTCTCGGGACGGTATTTCTCGATGCCTACCACAAGGGCGGCAGCATCACTATCGAAGTCGGCGACGACGGCGGCGGTATGGATAAGGAGCGCATCCTTGCCAAAGCGCGTGCCCGCGGACTTTTAGGCGAAACCGAAACGCCCAGCGACGAACAAATCCACGAGATGATTTTTATCGCGGGATTTTCCACGGTCGATCATGCCACCGATATTTCCGGGCGCGGCGTCGGCATGGATGTGGTTCGACGCAACGTCAAAGAGTTGGGTGGAACAATCGAAGTGCGTTCGGTGTTCGGCAAAGGATCGCATTTTATTATCACGCTGCCGCTCACGTTGGCGATTGTCGACGGTCAGTCGGTATCGGTCGGATCGGAAACCTACATCGTGCCGCTCACCGCCATTATCGAATCGTTGCAACTGACCGCGTCGATGGTGAACCGCGTGGTCGGCAGTCGCGAAGTATTTTCGTTCCGCGGCGACTATATCCCCATCGTTCGACTCCACGATCTCTTCAGTGTCGAGCCGCGCAGTCGCGTGCTCGAAGAAGGATTGTTGATGATCGTCGAAGGAGAAGGGCGGCGGGTGGGGTTGTTTGTGGACGATCTGCATGGACAGCAGCAAGTGGTCATCAAATCGCTCGAAACCAACTATCGCCGTGTTGACGGCGTGTCGGGCGCAACCATTTTGGGCGACGGGTCGGTGG
>JAYTQU010000015.1:0-8419 GCA_043746555.1 Pseudomonadota bacterium
GAGATGACTGGAGTAGTTACCAGCACGTTTCCGATTCGGGAATCCTTCGCGAGATTTGCGGCGATAACCAAATCGACGTTGTGACAATTCAACAAAGCGTGCGCGAAGCATTCGGCAAATTAGTTTCGGCACGACTTGCCATCGCCGGTTCGTGTACAGCCACGCCAGGTGCGATCGCGTTAATCAAGGCGCTGGGCCGACGTCACGATGTAGAGATCGGAATTGCAACTGGAGGTTGGGGTCACACTGCAAAAATGAAATTGCAACATGTTGGTTGCGATATCGCAGATATACCCATTGCCACGGCAGATGATGCGACTGCGAGAACGCGGATCATGGAGCATTGTCGATCGCAATTGCGCGCAACCGAAGAAACGATCTACGTAGGCGATGGCGAATGGGATATGGCTGCCAGTAAATCGTTGAATTGGCGCTTCATCGCTGTCGGCGAGCGTCTGCGCGGTAAATGCGAAAATTGGATCGCGGATTTGTCGTGCATCGATCCTTTGGAGTTTCCAAAGCTCCGTGGCTCTGCGGTTCTTGAATGCGGCGTACGGTAGACCTTTTCGCTGTGGTCACACCAATCTTCTAATCGCCTGTACCGCTACCGATAACGTCGCGAAGTCTGCGCGCGGTAGTGTGCGCATTTCTTTTAAAGAGTCGATAGCGAGTTGCACTTCGAGGCCGGCGGCACTGCGCCACTTGTCGATAGCGCTCGTTGCGCCGTCTTTCTTAGCGCGCGCGAGTACGTTGAGACATAGAGTGCGATGCAGGCCGTAGATGTTGTCGCGTAATGTTGTGCGTGCTATGGCCTGCCAACGATCGTGCACCGATAGCGCAACGATTTGTTCGCGTAGCCAGTTAAGCGAGAGCAACTCGTCGAGTCCAAAATAGACAGCGGCTGTTTTACCGATCGGTTCGCCGGCGTCGGCGGAGACTTCGACGATATCGGGCGCTGCGTAGAGAGCGTCGAGAATGCTGAGTTGCGCGGCCAGTGTCGCCGGGATGCGTTCTCCGATCATGCGCGCTTGTCGAGCGTCGTGATTTTGCGAAGCGCGACCGCCAAGTAACGATCCGATATTCTTACGAAGTTCACGAATGCCGGGGCGCAATAGCGAGACCAGCCGTTCGATTTGCAATTGATCGCGATGGCGGCTCACTAGCCAATAAGTGACGAAGCGCAACAACCGAGCGATCTCGTTCATTAGTTCGTACTGCGTGCTGGTTGGAACTTTGGTGTCGAGCGCTTCGATCTGCATCCACAGTTCGCGCGCATCGAATACTTCGCGCGCAATCGTGTAGGCGCGCGCGATAGCGGCGGCGTCCGCGCCGGTTTCTTCTTGCGTCCGAAGTGCAAAGCTTGGTCCCATGCGGTTGACCAAGCTGTTGGTTATCGCAGTGGTAATGATCTCGCGACGCAATCGATGCTTGCGCATGAGGGCTCGATAACGTTCTTGCAGTATCGACGGAAAGTAGCGTTCTAGTTCGCGACTGAGATACGGATCCTCTGGAACGTCGGTGACGATTAAGCGATTGGCAAGCGCAATCTTGCTGTACGAAAGAAGCACGGCCAGTTCCGGACGTGTCAGGCTGGCGCCTAACTTACTGCGTTCGGCAAGTTCTTCAACGTTCGGAAGATATTCAACGGTGCGGTCCAGTTCGTTACTGACTTCCAGCGAACGAATGAAGTGCGCGTGCTCTTGCAGTCGAGCTTTCGCGCTCAGTTCGGTCATCGATAGCGCTTGGCTTTGCAGATAGTTATCGCGCAGCACAAGCGCGGCGATGTCTTCCGTCATGCGAGCCAATAATTTGTTGCGATCCGCCGATTTCAATCCTTTCTCGGTAGCGGCATTTAATAGAATCTTGATATTAACTTCGTGATCGGAGCAATCGACTCCGGCGGAGTTATCGATGAAGTCGGTGTTGATGCGTCCGCCTGCCATCGCATATTCGATACGACCGAGTTGCGTGCAACCGAGATTGCCGCCTTCGCCGACGACTTTGCAGCGCAATTCTTTGCCGTCGACTCGCACGCTATCATTGCTGCGATCGCCGACATCGGCATGCGATTCGCTACCGGCTTTGACGTAGGTGCCGATGCCGCCGTTCCAGAAAAGATCGACCGGCATACGCAAAATGGCTTTGATAAGTTGCTGTGGGCTGAGCGAATCGTCGTTGACGCCAAGCATCGCTTTCACGGGCGCCGACAAGCTCAGCGACTTAGCACGGCGTTCGAAGACGCCGCCGCCTTTGGAAATTAATTTCGCGTCGTAGTCCGTCCATGTAGAGCGGGCGAGATTGAAGAGCCGCTCGCGCTCGACGAAGCTCGATGCCGCGTCGGGAGTGGGATCGAGAAAAATATGTTGGTGATTAAATGCAGCTTGCAGTCGAATTTGCTTCGAACGCAACAGGCCGTTGCCGAACACATCGCCGGCCATATCGCCGATGCCGATGACGGTGAAGTCTTGCGATTGCGTGTCGAGGCCGATCTCGCGAAAGTGCCGTTTCACGCATTCCCATGCGCCGCGTGCAGTGATCGCCATTTTCTTATGGTCGTATCCGGCCGAACCGCCTGATGCGAAAGCATCGCCCAGCCAAAAGTTGTACTCGGCCGCCACGCCGTTGGCGATATCGGAAAATGTCGCGGTGCCTTTGTCTGCCGCGACGACCAAGTAAGGATCGTCTTGATCGCGACGCACGACCGATTTCGGTGGAACGACTTTTCCGGCCACCGAGTTATCGGTGATGTCGAGCAGCGCGCGAATAAACGTTCGATAGCATGCAACACCTTCAAGTTGGCGATCTTCATTGGTGCCCCCAATCGGTAGACGTTTGGGAACAAATCCGCCTTTGGCGCCCACAGGGACAATCACCGTGTTCTTCACGTTCTGCGCTTTCATCAGACCGAGCACTTCGGTGCGGAAGTCTTCGCGACGATCGGACCAACGCAAACCACCGCGTGCAACTTTACCCATGCGCAAATGAATCCCCTCGACTCTAGGGGAGTAAACAAAAATTTCCACCAAGGGTTTTGGCAGCGGCAAATTTGGGATGCGTTGCGAATCCAATTTGATCGAGAGATAGGGTTTGAAGTTGCCGGTGGAATCGAGTTGGTAGTAGTTGGTGCGCAGGATTGCCGAGATGACCGTGAGATAGGCGCGTAGGATGCGATCCTCATCTTGAGATTGCACCGCATCGAATTGTTTGACGATGCCGCGCTCTAAAGACTCGGCAGTCGCCTCGCGCTTCGCGGCGGCGATCGCAACATTGGAATCGATAACGCTGGGATCGAATTGCGCCGCAAATAATTCCCACAAAGACTTGGCAATTTGCGGTTGCGTGCTCAGCGTTTTCTCCATGTACGCCTGACTGAACGGCAAACCTGTTTGCAACAAATAGCGTCCATAGGCGCGCAACACCGACACCGGTCGCCAGGCAAGGCCGGCGGCGAGCACCAGTCGATTAAACCCATCGTTCTCGGCCCGTCCGGCATCGATCGACAAATATGCTTCGCGAAAAATCGACGCGGTCGTGGCATCCGCGACCACACCGGATGCGACTTGCAATTCGAAATCCTGTATCCACACTTCACGCTCAGTACCCGATGCAATGCGATACGGTCGCTCGGTAAGCACACGCAGTCCCATATTTTCCAGCACGGGTAATGCATCGGATAAAGATACCGGCGCACCCGCGCGCAGCAATCGCAGATGCCACGGTCCATCGCTGGTGAGCAAACGCGGTTCGAGACCATCGCCGCTCGCTAATAGCGGCGTGATTTGTTCGATGTCGGCAAGCGCGTCGTCGATTGCCGTGTCGGCCTGATAGGCCGCCGGAAATGCATCCGCAAATTGACGCGCCAGGCGCAAGCCCTTGGGTTCGCCGAATTTGACGACCAATGCGTCGCGCAGGTGGTCGAACCAAGTGCGCACCGTCTCGGCAATGCGATGTTCCAGTTGAGCGACGTCGATGGGCGCGCGATCTTCGATATGCGAGCGCACTAAAATATGCACACGCGCGAGCGCCGAGTCCGATAATTGGATTTGCGACTCCACGGCCGTGCCATGCATTGCATCGAGCATGACGGCTTCGATGCGCTTGCGAACGTCGGTGTTATAGCGATCGCGCGGCACGAACAACAGGCACGAGTAATAGCGATGAAAGCGATCGCGTCGTACGAACAAACGGACTTGTTGACGTTCGTAAAGATTGACGATGCCGCGCACCGAGTCCATTAAATCGTCGATATTGGCTTGGAAGAGTTCGTCGCGCGGATAAGTGTCGATCACATGCGCTACGGCTTTGCCGTCGTGACTGTCGGTCGCGATACCGAAGCGCTCGATGAGTTGCGCGAGCTTTTCGCGCAACAACGGAATTTCACGCGGGCTCGATTGATACACCGACGACGTGAATAATCCCAAGAAGCGCCGTTCGCCGATTACCGTGCCCTTGGCGTCGAAGCGTTTCACACCGACATAGTCGAGATAGACGCCGCGATGCACGGTGGAAATTGCGTTCGCCTTGGTGATGAACAACACTTCCGGTTCGCGCGCCTGCGTGCGCAATTCGTCGGTGAGCTCGATGGTGCGTTGCTTGTTGCGCGGAACTCGCAAGAGACCCAAGCTGGTCTCCGATAAGGGTTCGAGCGCATCGGCATCCGGTCCGCGAATCAGTTTGAATTCGCGATAGCCGAGGAAGGTGAAGTGATTATCGGCCAACCAATCGAGCAACTCTGCGCTGACTTTGCGTTCGGTTAACATCGGATCGCTTTTCTGTTTATGCGTCTGCGAGCGCAGTTCACGAGCGAGCGTTCGCGCTTGGTCGCGCATTTTCGGCCAATCGGTGCAGGCGCGATGCACGTCGTCGAGCACGCCGTGTAATTTGTCTTGCAGGCGCTTGCAACTTGCATCATCCGGAAGGCGCTCTATCTCGATGTGTTGCCACGATTCGCGGGTTGCCGATTTGGCGGCGGCGGATTTTGAGTCGAGGAGTGTGACGAGATTGCCCGTGCGATCGCGTTGCAGGCGTATTACAGGGTGAATCGTGAGATGTACATCGAGGTCTTGCTGCGCAAAAACGATTCCCAAAGAGTCAACTAAAAAAGGCATGTCGTCGATGACGACTTCGACGATTGTGTGGCTTGAATCGAAACCGTCGCGTTTGCGATCGGGTGAGTACACGCGCACCAGCGCCGCGCCGCGTTTGCGTATTCGACCAAACTGCAAGTGAGCTAGCGCAGCGCCGGACAGATCCACTGTTTGTCTTGCGCGCAAATCGGCCTCATCGACGCCGCGATAGTATGCGGCGACAAAATCCGAAATGACGACTTTGCCGGTGCGCTGTTTGCTGGGAGCGGCATGAGCCGCGATGCGTTCGATAAGGCGCAGGCGAGCGACGGGAATTTGACCGAGTAAGGTGCCTTGAGGTGGGCTTTTCATGCGCAGTCCTTGTGAAAAATTGCGTGCAATGTTATCGAGACTTGTATCGGGTAACTCTGCGGTAATCCCTTAACTCACAAACCCCACCCCATGAGCGGCACCGCTCAATTGTGGCGCTGCTTCACATTGCTTTCTGCAAATCTTCAATCGCCGCCGCGATAAACCGGCATGCTTCGCCGCCGGTGATGCAGCGGTGATCGAACGATAACGAGAGCGGCATACGGCGATGCGCTTCGATGCCGGTGTCGGTCGCGACCACATCGCGACGTAGCTTGCCGGTGCCGAGGATGGCGACTGTGGGTGGAACGACCAACGGCGTTGCGTAACGTCCGGCCAGCGTGCCGAAGTTAGATAAGCTGATGGTGTAGTCCTTCAACTGCTCCGGCGTTAGCGTGCGTTCGACCGCGCCTTTTTTGACGGCGGCGACTTCGGTGCGAAGTTGCTCCAACGATTTGGTGTCGGCGTCGCGGATCACGGGGACCAGTAACTTGTCGCCAATATCCACGGCAATGCCGAGATGCACGTGTTCGAACACGCGTCGCGACGGACCGTTCGGGTCGAACACCGCGTTCAATGCGGGAACCGCTTTGACACCGGCGATCAATGCGCGGATCGCGCGTGCCGTCACGTCCGTTCCGGCCGGCCACGCGTGCAAGTCGGCGTCGTCGAAGATCGTGACCATCGCGACTTCATCGCGCGACAGCGTCATCGTGTGCGCCATCGCGCGTCGCGGCCCGCGAAGGTTTTCGAATTCGCCGGCGAGATGCGGCGGCAACTTAGGCATACGATACGACGGGCGGCCATGTCGTTTGAAGTCCACGACATTGAGCACGTCGTCCATCGTGATCAATCCATCGCGACCGCTGCCGTGAACGTTAGCGAGATTTACTTCGAGTCGTTTCGCCAACATGCGCACCGATGGGGCAGCGCGAACTCGTTGTCGAATTGACGATGAATGCGTATCGCCGTTAGATTGGTCCACCGAGCGTTCCACCCATTCGCGATCGCTGACAGGCATAAAACCGACGACCGTCGCCGCACGCTCGCTCTGCGGCGGTTCGTCATACGACGTGCCCGGCGCAAGTTCGAACTCGACCAACGGTTTGCCCGTCTCGACAATATCGCCCGCGTTGGCGCATAGCTTGAGTATTTTTCCCGTGAACGGACTCGGCACGTCGACAACGGCTTTTGCCGTCTCGACCGCCAGCATCGGTTGATCGACCTGCACCTGATCGCCTTCCTTGATATGCCATGCGACGATTTCGGCTTCCGCCAAGCCTTCGCCCAAATCCGGTAAGTGAAATGTAGTCATGTGAGCTTCGCAAAGGCTATTGGCTGTAGGCAGTCGGCTGTAGCCGGAGAAAAACAAAATAAAGAATTGTTGCCGAGTCGCGCGGCATCTTTTCTGACCTACAGCCTGCGTTCTGCGGCCTCATGCGGTGAGTGTCGAACGAACGGCGTCCAAAATACGCGCGACGCTGGGAATATTATCTTGTTCTAAGCGCGCTAGCGGCACGACCACATCGTAACCCGTGACGCGCTGAATCGGCGCTTCCAGTTCGTAGTGCGCGCGTTCCGCGACGGTCGCTGCGATCTCCGCACCGACGCCGCAGTTGCGTGCTGCCTCGTGCACGATGATGAGCCGGCCGGTCTTGGTCACCGATTCCAATATCGTGTCGAAGTCGATGGGGCTGATGGTTGCCAAGTCGATGACTTCGGCATGAATATCGTGAGTGGCGAGTTGGTCGGCTGCCTTCAATACTTCTACGGTCATCGCGCCCCAAGTAAGTAGCGTGACATCGCCGCCTTCACGCAGTACGAAACACTTGTCGAGCGGTAATGCAATACCGTCGTCGTCGATCTCTTGCTTGAATGCGCGATAGATGCGAGTGGGTTCGATGAAGAGCACCGGATCGGGATCGCGAATCGCGGCGAGCAACAAACCGTAAGCGCGTGCGGGTGACGACGGGCACACGACGCGCAGTCCCGGAATATGCGCGAACATCGACTCGACGGCTTCAGAGTGATGCTCCGGCGAGCGGGTGCCGCCGCCATGCGGCGTGCGAATCACCACCGGGCAGGTTAAGCGCCCGCGTGTGCGATTTCGCAGTCTCGAAAGATGATTCACAATCTGGTCGACGGCGGGATAGATAAATCCCATGAACTGAATTTCGGCGATGGGTTTGAGCCCCTGCGAAGCCATGCCGACGCACAATCCCGCAATCATGTTTTCCGCCAGAGGCGTATTAAATACGCGCGCCGCGCCGAATTTTTCCTGCAAGCCCGCCGTCGCACGAAACACGCCGCCATTCGCGCCGACGTCTTCGCCGAGCACAACCACGTTGGGATCGTGAGCGAGCTCCCACGCATGCGCCCGCGTGATGGCTTCGAGTAAGGTGATTTTAGGCATGTGCAAGACGGCAAGAGAGACGGCCACGGGCGGCTGGCCACTGGTCAGAGTGGGGTTTTGCTCTTGTTCTAGCCAACGGCCAGGAGCCAGCTGCCGGTGGTCGCAGAGCGAATGCGACCCGATATGCGAGAGCGGGAAACATTAGCCGCGCGCTCCGCTGTAGCGTCGCGCCATGTCTTTCTGCGCCGCTAGATTGCGCGGGAGTTTGGCGAATAGATAATCGAACATCGCGTCGGTGCTTTGCTTAGGCGTGCTGAAAAATTCCTGCACGGCCGCTTCGACCAGTTGAGCGCATTCGGTTTTCAAGGCGGATTCTCGTTGCTCGTCCCACAGTTTGATGCGTTCAAGAAAAATGCGCGTTCGCTTAATCGGTTCGCGGCCCCATGCGGCTTTCACTTCGTCGGCGTCGCGATAGCGAGTCGCATCGTCTGCCGTTGTATGATCGCTCAATCGATAAGTCATCGCTTCGATCACGGTGGGTCCATCGCCGGCGCGAGCGCGCTCGACTGCATCTCCGATGACATGACGCGATGCGAGAATGTCGTTGCCGTCGATGCGAATTCCCGGAATG
>JAYTQU010000016.1:0-3485 GCA_043746555.1 Pseudomonadota bacterium
CGCGTGAACTATATCCCAAGCAACTACTGCCATTAGTCGGTAAAGGTACGATGTTGCAGGAGACATTGGCCAGATTGCAGGGCGTCGAGGATTTAGCGCCGCCCATTGTGGTCTGCAATGAAAGTCATCGCTTCTTGGTGGCTGAACAGTTGCAACAAGTTCGTGCCGTCAAGAATTCGATCTTGCTTGAGCCGATCGGCCGCAACACCGCGCCTGCTGTTGCCGTCGCTGCGCTGTCCGCAGCGAGCGAATCGAAGTCCAGCGAGCCTGTGCTATTGGTGCTTCCAGCCGATCACGTGATTCGCGATGTTGCAGCGTTTCGAGCAGCCATAGCCTTGGGTCGAAAGCTTGCGGAAGCAGGACTGCTAGTGACTTTTGGCGTGGTGGCGCATGCACCGGAAACGGGCTATGGCTATATTCTTCGCGGCGATAGCCTGACCGCAAAATCGAGCAACGCGTATGCGGTTGCGAAGTTTGTGGAGAAACCGAATCTCGATACCGCGAAGCAGTACGTCGATTCCGGGCAGTATTACTGGAATAGCGGAATGTTCATGTTTCAGGCGCGCGCATTTTTGGAAGAGCTGCGCGCAGTTGCGCCGGCCATGTATGAAGCTTGTGTCAAGGCCTTCAATGGCGCGAAACGCGATATGGATTTTGTGCGTCTGCCGGCGAAAGAATTCGGCGAGATTCCGAGCGACTCGATCGACTACGCCGTAATGGAAAAAACCAAACACGCGGTCGTCGTGCCGCTCGATGCCGGTTGGAGCGATGTCGGTTCGTGGTCGGCGTTGCATGCCGCCATTCCTGCCGATGCGCACGGCAATGTACAACTTGGCGATGTGCTCACAGTTGATACACACGGTTGCTATTTGCACTCCACCAGTCGCTTGGTCGCGACCGTGGGTCTCAAGGACCACGTGGTCGTCGAAACGAAAGACGTTGTGATGGTTGCGCCGAAGGATCGCGTGCAAGACGTGAAGTCACTCGTCACTGAACTGAAAAAACAAAATCGCTATGAAACGTCGTTGCATCGCGAAGTGTTTCGTCCTTGGGGAAGTTACGACAGTGTGGATAACGGCGAGCGTTTTCAAGTGAAACGGCTTTCGGTGAAGCCGGGCGCATCGATGTCGTTGCAAATGCATCATCATCGCGCCGAACATTGGATCGTGGTGTCCGGCACGGCGCGTATCACGCGCAACGACGAAGTGTTTCTGCTTGAAGAGAATCAATCGACCTATATTCCGGTCGGCGCGAAACACCGCATTGAGAATCCCGGCATGATTCCTTTGCACATCATCGAAGTGCAGTCCGGTTCGTACCTGGGCGAAGACGATATCGTTCGCTTTGAAGATAAATACGGGCGCGAAGGGGATAAGAAATAATGTCCGCGATTGTCGGATTCAAAGCCTACGATTATCGTGGGCGCATTCCGGGCGAGCTCAATCCTGACGTTGCTTATCGCATTGGTCGCGCTTACGCCGAGTGGCTTAAGCCTAAGCGCGTTATTGTTGGTCGCGATATTCGCTTGTCGAGCCAGGAATTATGCGAATCGCTGACGCAGGGATTACTAGACGGCGGTGTTGATGTGTACGACATCGGTTTGTGCGGCACCGAGCAGGTGTACTTTGCGACATTTTTCGAAAAAATGGACGGCGGCATCATGGTGACGGCAAGTCACAATCCACCGGACTACAACGGGATGAAATTCGTGCGACAAGAGTCGCGACCGATTAGCGGCGATACCGGCTTGAAAGAAATTCAGAAGATCGCAGAAGCCGACTCCTATTCGACGCCAGCCGCAAAAGGCATGCGACACGAGTTGGCGATGATGGAGAAATACATCGCACATCTGCGCTCCTATCTCGATAGCGAAAAACTAAAACGATTGCGCGTGGTGGTGAACGCCGGCAACGGCGGTGCGGGTTTGATCGTCGATCAACTGGAGCGTTTTCTGCCGTTCGAGTTCATCAAAATCAATCACCAGCCCGACGGGACGTTTCCGAATGGCGTACCGAACCCCATGATCGAAGAGAATCGTCGCTCGACCATCGACGCGATACGAATGAACAAAGCCGATCTCGGCATTGCGTGGGACGGCGATTATGATCGTTGTTTTTTCTTCGATGAAACCGGCGCGTTCGTCGAGGGCTACTACATTGTCGGATTGTTAGCGTCCGTGTTCCTTAAACGCGAACCCGGCGCCCGCGTTGTGCACGATCCGCGTCTGACATGGGCAACGCTTGATATGGTGGAGTCGTTAGGTGGCACGACGGTGTTATCGAAATCGGGACACGCATTCATGAAAGACGTAATGCGCGAAGCGGATGCAGCCTACGGCGGTGAAATGAGTGCGCATCACTATTTTCGCCGATTTTCGTATTGCGACAGTGGGCAAATTCCGTGGCTACTGGTGACGCAACTATTGTGCGAAAGCGGCAAGACGCTGTCCGCATTGGTGGGCGAGCGGATCGCAAAATTTCCGGCCAGTGGTGAAATCAATCGCAAAGTAGTCGACGCAAAAGCAACGATCCGCGCAGCGGAATCGCGCTATCGAGCCGGCGCGTTAAAAATCGATTATACCGATGGACTCTCGGTTGAATTTGCCGACTGGCGCTTCAATTTGCGATCCTCCAATACGGAACCGCTTATTCGCCTAAATGTCGAAAGTCGCGGTGCTGCGACATTGATGAAAGCCAAAACAGCGGAATTATTGGCGCTTATCGGTGGTGTCGAAGCCCACTAACGAGTCGCCCGTTATCGCAGTGGATGTCAATCGCGCCGATTTCCGGTAAAAATGGTACCCATGCACGGCCCGGTAGGGGGGCCGCCCGACTTCGTTTGACGCAGCTCGCGGAATTGCTTCCGGAGTCGGCTCAAAATGAAGCCAACTTCAAGGACCTGCACATTGCGTGCGAATTAGAAATGGTCGATCGCCGATCCGAGGTGATGCGATGAGTCAGCCGTACATTCTATTAGTGGAAGACAATCCCGACGACGAGGAGCTCACGCTGCTCAGTTTGCGTAAACACAATCTGGGGCACGATGTCGTCGTGGTTAGGGATGGAGTCGAAGCGATCGAATTCATGACCGGTTCGGGTCAGTACGCCGGCCGCGATGTGACGTTTGTGCCGACAGTCGTGCTTCTTGACCTTAAGTTACCCAAGCTCGATGGTCTCGGTGTGTTGAAGCGATTGCGGGCCGATCCACGCACTCGACGCCAGCCGGTGGTTGTGCTGACATCGTCGAGCCAAGATGCCGATGTGATCGCGAGTTATCAATTGGGTGCCAACAGTTATGTTCGTAAACCGGTTGAGTTCGGTAGTTTCATGGAAGCGGTAGGTAATCTGGGTCTCTATTGGGTGCTCATCAACACGCCGCCGCCCGCGCGTAGTGTCTAATTCTACTTTGTCAGGTTGCGCTGAAGCGCGCGGTGCGGCGTTGCACCGGCCTGAAAAATACTCACGTACTGCCGTGTACGCAGCGCT
>JAYTQU010000017.1:0-10585 GCA_043746555.1 Pseudomonadota bacterium
CATCACTGGGGAACCGATTTAGATGTCGTCGATATCAACACGATTCCTACCGGTTACGAAGTACAGCTGGTCCCAGAAGAATACGGCGCAAACGGCATCTTCGAAAAACTCTCGCACTGGCTCGATGCGCATCTGCCACGTTTCGGATTTTTTCGTCCCTACCGTAGCGAACGCGGCGGCTATTGCGTCGAACCCTGGCACATTAGCTATGCACCCGTTGCATTGCCGGCTTTGGAATCGCTAAGTCTCGCTGTACTCCGCCAAGCGCTGGCGGACAGCAACATCGACGGCAAAGCCTTCGTGCTCGAGCGACTTCCGGAAATCTACACGCGCTACTTATTGAACATCGACGCGCCGTAGCGTCACTTCGTTCTAGTTCGAGAAAAAAACCGTTCGCGCAGATGCGGAAATTGGCGAACGAAAATATCCGGTAGCCAGCGTTTAAAGCGCCATACGTTGCGCATGGCTTTCGGCAAGACAATATAGAAATCGCCGCGCGCGGCGGCTAACAAGATATCGCGCGCGCCTGCTGTTGCGGTGTAGCGCGAACTGCGCATCAATTGTTCGGCGATGTTGCGTTCGCGTTCCGGCCCACGTGCGGTTTCAAGTAACGCGGTGTGCATGAAGCCGGGCATGGCCACCGAGACTTGAATGCGCGCGTTCGCCAACTCGACCGCCAACGTCTCGCTGATCGATAACACCGCCGCTTTGGTTGCGTTGTAAGGCATCATAAACGGCGGCGAAACAAACGCGGCGGCGCTCGCGATGTTGAGCAAAATTCCGCGACCGCTGCGCTGCAGTTGCGGAACGCCGGCGCGACAACCGTTCACAACACCGAGCAAATTTATATCGACGATCCAGCGCCAGTCTTCCGGCGGCGTTTCAAGCAAGCTTCCGGCACACGCGACGCCGGCATTGTTGATCATGAGATCGAGTCCGCCGACAATATCGGCGAAGGAATTAACGGCAACGGTTAACTCATCGTGATCGCGTACATCGCCGGGAAAAGCATGGATGTTGACGTTGGCGTTGCTGAGTTCTTCTTCGACTTTGGTGAGTCGCGAGGGATCGACATCGAATAACCCGAGAGACCAACCTTCAGTCGACAGCGCGCGTGCGAATTCCAAACCAAGTCCACTGCCCGCGCCGGTAATGAACGCGCGTTTGCTGGGTAGTCGATTGGCAAGAGCTGAGAGGACCACGGGCTACTGGCCGCTCGCTGCTGGCCAGAGAGAAGAGAAGAGCAACGTTTCCACTAAATTCAGTCCCGCTATTTCCGGCCAGTTGCCAGTGACCAGTAGCTGGTTGGCCTCTGCTCTCACCGTTTCACCCATACGCTTTTCAAGTGTCCAAGCACGAGCGAGCGTACATTCTCAATCGGGTTTTTTTCCCAAGTGAACACCGGCGGGTCGCGACGCAACATCGGCCAACGACCGGTGTCGAGAATCTGTTTCAAATAGTCTTGGCTACGGTGCATGGCTTCGAGATACGGATTGCGTCCGGCGAAGAGTACTTCGAGATAGCGGTAGGCGGCACCGAATTCTCCGTTCAGTCGGGTTCGCAAAACCTCATCGAAGAATTCCGGCGTTTGTCGTAGCACATCGAGGCCGGAACTGTATTTCACCCGCGGCACGCCGGTCTGTGCGTCACGCGATAGCGCCACGCCGCCCAAAACAAATTCCGGATACAAACGATCGCGACATTTTTCCAAGTAACAGCGATCGGACAACTGTGCAATCAAATCGCCGGTGCCGACGATGTGTTCGATGCGACAATCGCGCGCATCGTCGAGCTTGATGTTCTCGAACTTCACTTCGTAACCGGTGAAGTGAACGATGCGTGTGGCAACCGGCGCCCATTCGTTCATGCCGAGAACCGGCAGGTATTCCGCGATGAAGTGCGCGCTGCGACTTACATGATTCAATGTGTATTCGGCGCCGTTACGATGTGAGGCGTCGTCAGTGTGCCGAATGTAGCCTGCGTCATGAAACAACGCGACCACCACGCCGAGAATGGCGCGTTCAGGTCCAAGTCGATCATTCGCCGGTTGCGTGCGCTCGTGTCCCGCGACCAATCGCGACGTTGCTAGCGTTCCATCGAGCGAGTGTTGCAGATCGTGATAAACCGTGTCGCATCCCAAGTAACCGGGGAACTCGCCGGCAAATAATCTTTCAAAATCGCGAAAGGCCGTGTCGATGCGTTCGAACGAATACGCGGGCCATTGATGCGTAAACAACTCGAGCACCGCTTGACGAACGGCGGCAGGCGAACTCACCTGTACCGTGTTCGTGACATCGTAATCGCTACGCCGATACTGCATGGTTGTAAGTAAGAAAGCGTGCGCTGGGATAGAAGAGCGTCGAGCGCGCATCGGAGTCTATCCTTCCCCACGCAAATGTCTACGCTTCGGCGCGGTCGTTCGTCGCTCTAAAGATGCAATCCTCGCACACCATGATCTACGTCTCAGATTTCGCACCTACTTCGTTTAGATTTTAAAGCGAGCGATGACCGGCGGGTGATCCGATGGACGTTCCCACGTGCGCGGCTGTCGATCTATTTGACAACTAAGACACACGGAACTCATCGCCGCGCCGGCAAGAATCAAGTCGATGCGCAGTCCGCGACTGGGGCGAAACGTTGCGGCGCGGTAGTCCCACCAGCTAAAACTCTGTTCCGGCTGTTCGAATTTCCGAAACACATCGACGACGCGAACGTCGCCTATCGTTACCGCTAACACCCGTTTTTGTTCGTCAGTGAATTCCGGCAAGCCGGCAAGTGGCTCGCTTAACGGCATGCGCGACAAAATCGCCACGCCGTTGTATGTGCGCTGCCCGCTGAATGCGACATGCCAACCGAGCGCTTCGATCTCTGCGCCGGAAAAATCATCATTGGGCGTTTTCGTTTCTTGAAGCGCGATGACATCGACTGCGTCTTCGCTAAGCTGTTCAGCTAACCACGTCGTGAGCTGCGGCAATCGCACGCGCAGCGAGTTCACATTCCACGTTGCGATCTTCATTGCGACGGAACCAATTGCTGCGAGATCAGTAGATTTTTAGCTTGCCGTATTTGCGTTCGATGCGTCGTACGATGGTTCGATGCCCAAGAAAAAAACCGAACACGACAGCGATCGCCGCAATCCCCGCTCCCCACTCCAATGCATGCAGCGGCAAATCTTCTTCGAGTTTATTGTCGCGTTCTTTTAAAGATGACGATGTATTCGCCGGTGGTGTCGGCTTAATGGCGGCCTTTTGCGCTGCGGCTTTCTTGAGCGCATCAACTTCATCGCGCAGCGTCGTGTTCTGCTCCTTCAGTTGTTTGAGCTCTTCCGCGACATGCGCTGGAATCGACGCCGCGCTAGCGGCACGTTCCTTCTCCAATTCCTTCAAGCGTACCGCCGCCGATGCTTGTGCGCTCAAGTAGCTCGACTTGATCCATCCTTGGCGACCGTCAGTCAATTTCACATGTGTATAACCCTCGATTTTTTCGATGGCGTCTACCGCATCGCCCGATTCGAGGGAGGCAAGTTTCTCGCTTTCTTGATTGGCTTGCGCGTATACGCCGATCACCAATTTGTCGCTGACAAACAATTGCTCTGCATGCGCCGACACAAAAGCCGACATGGAGAGCGTCGATAACAAAACAATGGTCGTTATGCGCTTCATGCAGCGAGTCCCATTTGTTTAAGTAACGGTTCGATCTGCGGTTTGCGACCGCGAAATTCGACGAAGGCTTCCATCGCGTCGCGGCTACCGCCTTTTTCCAAGATAGCGTTGAGAAATTTCTTTGCTACCGCATCATTGAACACGCCTTGTTCTTCGAATGCGCTGAACGCGTCGGCAGCGAGGACTTCGGCCCACTTATAACTGTAGTATCCGGCTGCGTAGCCGCCGGAAAAAATATGCGAGAAGCTTTGCGGAAAGCGATTGAAGTCCGGCGGCTTTACGACCGCAACGCGGTCGCGTACCTCGCGCAAAATCTCTGCGACTTGGCCTCCTCGCGAAGGCTGATATTCGGCGTGAATGCGAAAATCGAATAGCGCAAATTCCAATTGCCGCATCGTTTGCATACCGGCTTGAAAACTTCGCGATCCTTGCAAGCGCTTAAGTTCCTCAGCGGGCAACGGCGCGCCGGTGTCGACATGAGCGGAAATCAGCGGCAACACTTCTTCGCGCCAGGCGAAATTTTCCATGAACTGACTCGGCAACTCAACCGCATCCCAGGGCACGCCGTTGATGCCGGCGACGCTGGGATAGTCGATGCGCGTCAACATGTGATGCAATCCATGACCGAACTCGTGGAACGCTGTCACAACTTCGGAGTGCGTGAGTAGCGCGGGCTTGTCGGTCGATGGTGGCATGAAATTGCAGACCAAGTAAGCAACCGGCAAATGATTCGCACCCGACATCTGCATGCGACCCACGCATTCGTCCATCCACGCGCCACCGCGCTTTTTCGGACGCGCGTACAAATCGACGAAAAAACTGCCACGACGAGAACCGTCGGTATTTAAGATGTCGTAAAAACATACGTCGTCGTGATACTTCTCGACGTCGGCGCGTTCGACGATGCGCACCTTGTATAACTTCTCGGCAACGGCGAACATTCCCTGTAGCACAATAGGCGCCGGAAAATACGGACGCAAAGCTTCCTCGGAAATATCGAAGCGTTGGCGCTTCAAACGCTCACCGTAAAAGCCCACGTCCCACGCATTGAGTGCGCGATGGGCAAGATGCACCAGCTCATTGAACTCGCGCTCGGCCGCCGGTTTCGCAACGCTCGCTAGTTGTTGCAAAAAGTCGGACACCTCCGTTACCGAGTTCGCCATTTTGGTCGCGAGCGAATACTCCGCGTAACTATTAAAGCCAACAAGATTTGCGAGCTCGAATCGCAGCGCTAGAATTTGCTCTATCAACGAAGTGTTGTCCCATCGTCCGGCATTAGGCCCTTGGTCCGAGGCACGAGTATTCCATGCTTCGTAAAATAGCCGACGCAACGGTTCGTGCTCCGCATGCATCATCGCCGCTTGATAATTTGGCGCGTCGAGACCGAAGAGCCATCCCGGCTTTTGATTTTCCTCGGCGCTCGCCTTTGCGCGCGCAATGATCGGTTGTGGCAATCCGACAAGTTCCCTTTCGTCGGTAACGTGGTGCGACCACGCATTGGTGGCGTCGAGCACGTTCTCGTCGAACTTTGCTTGCAGCAGCGCGAGTTGTTCCATTACCGCTTTGAAGCGCGCCTTTTTGTCCGCCGGCAACGCCACGCCTGCAAGCCGAAAATCGCGTAAGGCGTTCTCGATTAATTTGCGCTGCGCGCCGGATAACGTCGCACCTTCATTCTTCAGAACGAATTCGTACGCGGCGTAGAGCTTCTCGTTTTGTCCCAACTCCGTGTGCCAAGCGGTGAGCAACGGTAGACAGGCGTTGTAGGCCGCGCGCAGTGCGTCGTTGTTCATGACGCCATTCAAGTGACTGACCGGCGACCAAGTGCGCGCGAGCCGATGTTGCATTGCTTCAAGCGGTGCTATCACCGAATCCCAAGTGGGGTTGCCGCGATCGAGCATGGCCTGCAATTCGGCGCGGTTTACCGCGAGCCGTTCGCGTAAGGCCGGTTCGACATGTTCGGGACGAATTGCGGAAAATAGCGGCAACTCGAAGGTAGCGAGAAGCGGATTGATCATGGGGCGACTCAACGATGAGTTTAGAAATTCCTCGCAAGATTGTACGCTACGAACGTAGGGACGAACGATACAATACCGCCATGCTGCGTGCGCTTCACCTTCATCCCGATTCCGTCTGTACGGCGGTTCAGGGAATTTACGTTCAGCTCGAACGTCGTGCGCGAGATATCGTGATCGACTATGTCATCCGAGGGTCCATGGCGGAATTGCAAATCCCCCAATTAAGTCCGCCGCGTACCGCCGATGAATTGTGGCGGCATACCTGCTGCGAAGCCTTCTTGGTGAAACAAGACGACGATGTCTATTACGAGCTGAATTTTTCACCCTCGTCCGAGTGGGCCGCGTATCGCTTCGACGCTTATCGCACCGGCATGAAAGTCGTTGCTACGATTGCGCCTTCAATCGAAATTCATAGGCGGGACGATGAACTGCAGATTCTTGCTTTTGTAGAACTCGGCGGCACGGAGCTTGAAGCAAAGACATTGCGTGTCGGTTTGTCTGCCGTGATCGAAGAAAGAATCGGACGAACATCTTATTGGGCGCTGGCGCACGCGCCGGGCAAACCCGACTTTCATCGCGCCGAATCCTTTGCAATCGAATTTCCCGCAAACTAAGGTCTCGCAACTTATGCAGTTTGGCATCGACCGATTGATCACCGACTCCACGTTGCGTGCGCCGCTGCAAGGCCAACGCGTTGCGTTGCTTGCGCATCCGGCATCGGTCGCGCGCGACTTGACGCATTCGCTCGATGCGCTTGCTGCTTGCGCCGATGTCAAACTCAGTGCGGCGTTCGGTCCGCAACACGGATTGCGTGGGGACAAGCAAGACAACATGATCGAGTCGCCGGATTTCTACGATTCGGTGCATGGCATTCCGATATTCAGTTTGTATGGCGCAGTACGACGCCCCACCGACACGATGATGGAAACGTTCGATGTATTGCTGGTTGATTTGCAGGACTTAGGTTGTCGCATCTACACTTTCATCACCACTTTGCGTTACCTGCTCGAAGCAGCGGCGAAGCATCGCAAATCGGTGTGGGTATTGGATCGACCGAATCCCGTCGGCAGACCGATCGAAGGATTGCGACTGCGCGCCGGCTGGGAAAGCTTTGTCGGCGCGGGAACGTTGCCGATACGTCACGGACTTACGCTCGGTGAATTGGGTTTGTGGTTGGTGACAACACTAAAGCTCGACGTGGATTACAAGATCATCGAGATGCAAGGTTGGCAACCGAATGCTGCACCGGGATTCGGATGGCCTATCGGCGAACGCGCGTGGATTAATCCAAGTCCCAATGCGCCGAATGTCTCGATGGCGCGCTGCTACGCGGGCACGGTAATGCTCGAAGGAACCACGCTCTCGGAAGGTCGCGGTACGACGAGGCCGCTCGAACTCTTTGGGGCGCCCGACATCGATGCCCGCGCCATCGTCAAAGAAATGTACGCCCTTGCGCCGCAGTGGTTAAATGGTTGCAAACTGCGCGATTGCTGGTTCGAACCCACGTTCCACAAACATGCCGGTCAACTTTGCAACGGCATCCAAATTCACGTGGAAGACATCGGCTACGATCACGAGGCATTCAAACCCTGGCGAGTACAAGCACTGGCATTCAAAGTGATACGGTCTCTTAATCCCGATTATCCGTTGTGGCGCGATTTCCCCTACGAATACGAAAAAGACAAACTCGCCATCGACGTGATCAACGGCAGTCCGCTGTTAAGAGAGTGGGTAGACGATGTGCGAGCGACGCCGAATGATTTGGATGCGATCACTACGTTGGATGAACTATCGTGGTCGCAGGAGCAGTCTTCGATGCTTCGGTATTGTTGAGTTTCATGGTCCTGTTCGCGTAGAAATTCAAGATTACTTCCTCGAAATTTCCGACGAGGAACTCTGTAATCGGGCGGGCGTACCAATTGAATCGGGTGCTCACGCGAAAGCTCATGCGAATGCGCAGTTGCGTTTGTTCGCCGGTGGTCGTCAATGAATACTCGGTGTCGATCAAATCGAAGTATTCGCCGCCGATTCTTACATGGTCGTCGATTGCCTGCGGCGGGAACGACTCCTTATTGAAGCGATACGACCAAATGACGCGTCGATTCGGTTGCCACACTGTCGCGACCTGATCGAAGTGAATTCCTTTTCCCATCGTCACGTGGCGCACGTGACTTTCACCTATTACCTCAGTGACTCCGGCTGTTGGCAATGGCACGCCGATTCTATACATCCAGGCGGTTTCAACTTCAGCGGCATGAATGTCGCGAGTCAATACTAAGTTGCTCCACACTTGTCCCGGTGTAGCGGCGATCGCCACTGATCGTTCAACCGACCGAATCTGATTCGGCAATGGCAGTCGCTCGTCGATACTCCCAATCAAGAAAGGCAGCACTCCAATGCTATACGAGGTCTTTTTAGGCCAATTAGTGTGCCGACAGATGACACCCATCAGAACGCCGCCTACTCCGCCAATCACGGTAAAAAGCGGAACGATCAGGATTGCGCATATCGCCTCGTCAATCATGATCGCCAATGTCCCCAAGATGGGCTAGCAGCAAATTCGCGAGCGCCGGCACCCAGAAGTAGTAAGCCCAACTGCGTCGGCGAGTTTTCTCAGCAACGTAAACGGTCACTACGGCAACCAGTACCGGCACGATGTAGATGAAGGCGGCCAGCATTGGCTGATAGGGATAGCCGAAACGATGCCCGGAAAACGCGAGACGCAACGAGACACCTACAAACGCGCCGATGAGAATCGGCCACCAAAAACCACAGGGTAAGGCGCGTGTCGCTATCGGCTGTTCGGTAATCGAATCCGACGAGTCATAGCGAACATACGTTGCCAATCGCTATACTGAAGCCTCATCCGACTCGGCCGCGCGCGCCGAACCAAAGAGATATGTTATGGACACTTCTACCATTGCGCTCGATAGCGACGTTCTGAAGACTTTCTGCAAACAACACAATGTGCGCCGCTTGTCGCTATTTGGGTCGAGACTGAAAGGCACGGCCAACATGGATAGCGATATCGATCTGTTGATCGAGTTTGAACCAAGTCGGGAACCTGGGCTAATTGGGTTAGCAAAAATGGAGTCCGAGTTATCGAAACTTCTTGGTGGCCCGCGCGTGGACTTGAGAACACCGCGCGATCTCAGCCGATATTTCCGCGACGAGGTCATGCGTCAGGCTCAGGTTCAATATGCGCGCGGATGATCGTGTTCGCTTACGGCACATGATTGACGCGGCGGCGGCCGCGCGAAGATTCGTTCATGAACGGTCGCGTCTTGATTTGGATCAAGATTAAGTTTTGCTATTTGCCGTTGTGCGCGCCATCGAAGTCATCGGCGAAGCGGCCAGTAAGATATCGGAAGCCACCCGCATTGATGCTCCGGAAATTCCTTGGGTGGCTATCGTCGCTATGCGCAACAGACTAATTCATGGTTATTTCGATATCGACCCGGATATCGTCTGGGCAACCGTGAACGACGAAATCCCGGCACTTCTGCCGCTGTTGCAAGCTTTGAACAACTACCTGCCCAGCGTGAAGCACGTTTCGGTCGCGATATTTCTCAACAAATTCCGCCTCGGTTTACCTCCATCGTGGCGGTATATTGCCCGCTGATCGATATTAAGGAACAACGCGTAGGAAGCGCCGAGTACATATATGCGGGGATTGCGATGCAACGTCGTGAATTTTGTTCGGCACGATTAATGTGCGGCGCGGTGATTGCGCTAAGTATTTGTGGCGTCGCGCTATCGCATGCGGCGGACATTGCGCCGGCGCCGAAGAATTGGCAACTCCCGCGCACCGAAACCGGCGATCCGGATTTGCAAGGCGTGTGGACCAGCGCCACGTTGACGCGATTTGATCGGCCGGATGAATTCGGTGATCGATTGATATTGACGCCGCAAGAGGCTCGCAAGATCGAGGGTACGGAAGAGCAGTTCGTCGCCAACGCCGCGAAGCCCAGCGATCCGAAAAAGAAGGAGGTCGCCGGCGTCTGCACCAATTTTCAATTCGGCTGCGGTTATAACAATTTTTGGATCGATCGCGGCTCGCAAGTTATTCGCATCGACGGTCAGCCGCGCAGTTCGATATTGATCGACCCGCCGAATGGAAAACTTCCGCCGCTCACTGCGGCACGACGAACGCAACTTGCCGAACATCGCAAAACTCACGTTCGCTACGACGGCCCCGAAACGCTGGCGCTCGCCGAACGTTGTCTCCTGTCGTTTGGCTCAAGCTCCGGTCCGCCGATGTTGCCGGTGCTCTACAACAATCACTACCAAATCGTGCAGACCAAAGATACGGTGACGATTCTGATCGAGATGGTGCATGACGCTCGCATCGTGCGCATGAACGACCAACACGTGCCGAGTTCGGTACGCAAGTGGATGGGGGATTCCATCGGACATTGGGACGGCAATACGCTGGTCGTTGAAACCACTAATTTCACAACGCAAGAAGGCTTTCGCGGTTCCACCGAGAATGCCAAGGTAACCGAACGCTTTACGCGCGTCGGCCCTAGTACGATCAACTACAAGTTCACCGTCGACGATCCCGCCGCTTTTACTCGTTCGTTCAGCGGGGAAATTCCCTTCAACAAAACGGCCGACCACATTTACGAATATGGTTGTCACGAAGGCAACTACGCTTTGCCCGGAATTTTGGCGGGCGCCCGCGCGCAAGAGAAAAATGGAAAATCCGCCGCAGACGCGACTACTTCATCAGCTCCCGAATAATACTCACCGGCGCATTGCCGAAACTTAAGAAGCGCTCGTGAAAGCGTTTTAGGTCGAAGCGATCTCCTAGCAGCCTGTCGGACTTAGGTGATCGTAGCGAGGCGAGTGGGAAATGGAGGACAGTTTTTCGATCGTTTGAGGAGAATAGCCGTAGCTATTTGACGA
>JAYTQU010000018.1:0-5200 GCA_043746555.1 Pseudomonadota bacterium
GCCCAGCCATACTAATCGTCAGCGAATCGGTTGGCGCTGCCAGCGAATGGGCGTTGCTGTTGGACGGCAGCGGCTACAAGATCGTTGTCGCCGGTTCGCTTAAGACGGCGCATCGTCGTGCGGCCGAACAGGAATTTGCCGTGGCTCTCTGCGTGCTCGAGAGCGAACGCGAAGGACAATTAGAGCCCGCGCGCTGCGTGCGAGCGCAGCTCGTCAATGCTGCAACGCCGATTCTGTTGGTCGCGCCGCCGAAGAGCAACCACGTGGCCATGATGCGCGCGTTACCCGGCGGCCCCGTCGAAGTGTTGGAACACCCGATAGACGATTTCGTTCTGCGCTCCAAAATCAATACCTTCGTCGAGATGTGCAAAACCGCAAGGCGCTTACGCGAATTGCAAATGCAATCTCCGGCAAGCTTGCACGATACGCTGACTGGGCTGCCGATGCGCGCACTGCTGCTGGATCGCGCCACGCAAGCAATGCGAACTGCCGATCGCGGTGGCGGTCGAGTCGCGATTGCTGTGCTCGACGTCAGCCATCATCGCGAGGTCAGCGATACTTTGGGACCGGCATCGGCCAACGAACTGTTGCGACAGATTGCGTTGCGACTCACCGGTTCTTTACGTCGCAGCGATACCGTTGCGCGAGTCGGTGACGACGAGTTTGCCACCGTGCTAGCTTGCGATACGCGCGACGGCGTCGAAACGGTGACTTCGCGGCTGCATCGAGCGATGTCCGAACCGTTTGTGGTGGGCGCGCATCGCATTAGCGTCGGCGGCGGCATCGGCGTCGCAATGTTCCCCGAGCATGGTTTCGAATCCGAGCTGCTATTGGCGCGCGCGAGTTCGGTAATGGTTATCGCCAAACAGAATAGCCTCGGCCATCTTTTTTACGATGCGGTCGATCACAACGATTCCGAAGACAACGCGCAATCGGCGGAAATGGATGCGGAAGAGCTGTTTAAGGTGAGTGCGGCTTAGTTGGAAAAATGTGATGAGTGATGGGAAAGAGTCGGCCTGGCCAGGCTCTGGTTCTGGCTCATCACCCTTCACGGATCACCCATCACGTCTCTCAACCCCAATCCATCACAATCTTTCCGCATTGACCTTCGCCCATGATGTCGAAGGCGCGTTCGAATTCCGAGTAGTGAACGTGATGCGTGATGACCGGCCGCACGTCAAGGCCGCTCTGCAATAGACTCGACATCTTGTACCACGTCTCGAACATCTGCCGACCGTAGATGCCTTTGAGCGTGAGTCCTTTGAAGATCACTTGATTCCAGTCGATAGCAATTTCCTCGCTTGGAATGCCGAGCATCGCGATGCTGCCGCCATGATGCAGTGTGCGTAGCATTTCCCGAAATGCCTGGGCGTTGCCGGACATTTCGAGTCCCACGTCGAAGCCTTCGGTCATGCCGAGTTGTTTCATGGCATCGTCAATCGATTCTTTCGCGACGTTGAGTGTGAGTGTTGCGCCCATCTTGCGCGCGAGCGCAAGTCGGTACTCGTTCACATCGGTAACCACAACGTGACGCGCGCCGACGAATCGTACGATGGCGGCGGCCATCACGCCGATCGGACCGGCGCCGGTGATCAGCACATCTTCGCCCACAACATCGAATGCGAGTGCGGTGTGCACGGCGTTACCGAGTGGATCGAGAATCGCCGCGATATCGTTGTCGATAGCGTTCGGTAGCTTGAATGCGTTGACAGCCGGAATGACAAGTTGTTCGGCGAAACATCCGGATCGATTCACGCCAACGCCGACTGTGTTGCGACAAAGATGCCGTCGCCCGGCGCGGCAATTGCGGCAATGTCCGCAAGTAATATGGCCTTCGCCGGAAACGCGGTCGCCAATACTAAAACCGGATACTTCAGCGCCAATCTCAGTTACCACGCCGCAATACTCGTGGCCGACCGTCATCGGTACCGGAATGGTTTTCGCCGCCCATGCGTCCCATTTGTAGATATGCATGTCGGTGCCGCAGATCGCGGTCTTACGCACGGCGATGCGCACGTCGTTGGGTCCAAGCGTCGGAATGGCGACGTCTTGTAATTCGATTCCCGGACCCGCGCGATGTTTTACCAATGCCTTCATATCGCCTCCATCTCACGACCGACAGCGGTGAAAGCCTCGATTGCTCGATTTAGTTGTTCGCGCGTATGCGCCGCCGACATCTGCGTGCGAATGCGCGCCTTGCCTTGCGGGACCACTGGAAATGAAAAGCCGATCGCCAACACGCCGCGCTCGATAAGCCTTCGCGAAAAGTCGGTCGCCAATTTGGCATCGCCCAGCATCACGGGAATTATCGGGTGCCCAGCGCCGGACAGTTTGAATCCAGCATGGGACATCGCTTCACGAAAATACTGCGCATTGTGTGCGAGTTGTAAACGCAAAGTCTTGTCGGTGGAAACCAATTCAAGCACTTTCAACGTAGCTGCTGCGATCATCGGTGGAATGCTGTTTGAAAAAAGATACGGTCGCGAACGTTGTCTTAGCCAACCGATGATTTCCTTGCGACCCGACGTATAACCGCCACTCGCGCCGCCCAGCGCTTTTCCCAACGTGCCCGTGAGAATATCGACGCGACTCATCACATCGTGCAACTCGTGAGTGCCGCGTCCATTTGCGCCGACAAATCCGGTCGCGTGCGAGTCATCCACCATCACGAGTGCGTCGTAACGATCGGCAAGATCGCAAATCTGCTTGAGCGGAGCGATGACGCCGTCCATGGAGAACACGCCATCGGTCGCAATCAATCGAACGCGCGCGGACTTCGCTTCTTTGAGTCGGTCTTCCAATTCAGTCATGTCGCCGTTGGCGTAACGCAAGCGTTGCGACTTACTTAGTCGTACACCGTCGATGATGCTGGCGTGATTAAGCGAGTCGCTGATGATGGCGTCTTGCTCATCAAGTAGCGTCTCGAATAGACCGCCATTCGCGTCAAAGCACGACGAATAAAGAATCGTATCGTCAGTGCCGAGAAACTCGCTCAAGCGTTGTTCCAATTCGCGATGCACCGAATGCGTGCCGCAGATGAAGCGCACCGAACTCATGCCGTAACCGTAGTGATCGACAGCTTCGCGAGCCGCTGCTCGCACGTCAGGATGATTTGCCAAACCCAGATAATTGTTGGCGCAGAGATTCAAAAGTTGTTTGCCATCCGCCAGCTCAATCATCGCCTGTTGCGGTGTCGCCAGCACCGCCTCGCTTTTATAAAAGCCTTGCGTGCGCAATTGATCGGTGGCGGTGGCCAGAGAACTCAAAAAAGCATTATTCATTTTGGTCTCGGCAATGATTGACCGTCAGTGAGTCGAGTTGTTAGGTCGAGCGTCCCGGATAATCAAGTTCGACGTCGACTGCGGTCTTCCACTCAACATCCGCCCAACGATCGACATCGAAGCGCATGGTCACCACAGAGCAGGTCGGCATGGCATCGATACTTCGCTCACTCGAAAGTCGATCGGCAAAATCAGTAATGCCCGGGTTGTGCGCGACAATCATTGTGTGAGTCGATTCATCGCTGCATTCGCGGAGCGTTGTCAAATATTCGTTTGGACCCGCGGTGTAGAGGCGATCGTCTTTGGCGACGCTTGCATTTGCGATCTTCAAGGCGCGCGCGAATATGGCGGCCGTCTCGATCGCGCGCGGTGCGGTGCTCGTGATAATACAATCTACGCCGAGTTGCCGAAACTTGAGACGTCGCGCCATTTCAGCGGCGTCTTCGGCGCCGCGTCGAGTGAGTGCTCGATCGAAGTCTTGTTGACCTGCGAGAGCCGATTCCGCTTGGGCGTGACGAACAAGAGTAAGCCGCTTCATGCCGTAGCCTGCACTTCAACAATTCCGTTGTGCACGCGAGTTGCGTAGGTGCGAACCGATTCGTAGGCAGGCGGCGTCAACGCTTCGCCGGTGCGGAGATTAAAGCGTGCGCCATGACGCGGACAGATCACTTCGCAACCTTCAATCGCGCCGCCGGCCAGCCCGCCGCCGTCGTGCGTGCATTGATCTTCAATCGCATAGAACTCGCCGCCGACATTGAATACGGCAACGATAACACCATCGACTTCGGTTTGTGCGTAATCGCCAGTGGCGATGACGGCGACCGGAGCAACTGCGGTCCAAATCATAGAGCTCAGCGTCCTTTGAATTGCGCTGAACGCTTCTGCAAGAAAGCGGTAACGCCTTCGGCAAAATCTTCCGAGTCCGCCAGTTCGCCTTGCGTACGGGCTTCGATTTCCATTTGCTCCTTCAGAGTTCCAGCGGGCGAGTTGTAGATACGCTTTACCGCCGCGAATGCGCGTGTTGGACCGCCGGCGAACGACTCTGCGTACACCTCCGCAGTGTTCATGAGCAGCGCGTCGTCCACGCATTCCCAAATCAATCCCCATTCGGCGGCTCGCTCCGCAGTTAGTTTCTCTCCGAGTAATGCCAAAGCCTTTGCGCGTCCGGCACCAATGAGTCGCGGCACATGAAACGTCGCGCCCGCATCGGGAACTAATCCCAATTTAGGTGCGAACACTTGAATAAAACTTGCCGAGCGCGCGGCGATCACAATATCGGCAGTAAGTGCAAGGCTGACGCCTGCGCCTGCGGCGACGCCATTGACTGCCGCGATCACTGGGATTGGCAATTCGTACCACGCCAGCACCGTTGGATTGAAGTGATTGTCCAATCGCTCACGCGTGTGTTGCCCACGAGTGCGATTCGGGCCGACCTGTTCGTGCGCATTCAAATCGGCGCCTGCGCAGAAGCCGCGACCGGTGCCGGTGAGAATGGCGGCACGAATGGTTTTGTCGGCCGCGATGGATTCGGCAGCCGCACGTAATTCCGCCAAAAGTTCGACGGTGATCGCGTTGAGTCGGTCGGGACGATTGAGCGTCACCGTGACGACGTCGCCATCGCGTTCGACGAGAACAGTTTTATCGCTCATTTCGTTGGCTCTTGTGGCTGTAAGTGGGTATCCGGGGTATCCAATGCTTGGCACCTAAATTGCTGTGCCCGTGGGTAGGTGCGAGGAACGGGCCGCGATTTGTGGGAATCGTGACCGAGATGATTCATCGCTGTGCGAAGACTACTCGGCGGCGATACCGCGAGCGCCATTCTAGCAGCCTGTCGGACTTAGGTGATCGTAGCGAGGCGAGTGGGAAATGGAGGACAGTTTTTCGATCGTTTGAGGAGAATAGCCGTAGCTATTTGACGA
>JAYTQU010000019.1:0-6246 GCA_043746555.1 Pseudomonadota bacterium
CAATCGCCGCGGCTTGTAAGCGGGCGTGACCGAGCGGTCCCACTGCGTGAGCCCACGGGCCAGCGAGCGGTGCCCAAGTGACCAAGCTCAACACGATACGTGCATTGGTATCGACATCGCAGGCGCGGAACACGCCTTCGCTTTGTCCGGCTTCGATGATGCGCGCGAGACGCGCGGACAATGCGTCGTGCAATCCTTGGATGGTGTCGCGTTGTGTCGCATCCATCATTGCGATCTCAGCACGAGCGGCAATTTCCGGTTCGTTCGGATCGAGCATGCGTTTGACAAAGTTACGCAATATGTTAGCCGCCGAACCGCCGGCTCGCGTCGCTTCCAAAAGATGTCGCGCGGTAATGTGCGCGGCGCGTTGATAACATTGAAACACCAGATCGCGGCGATCGGCGACGTAGTAATACATCGCGCTGCGCGACACGCCAAGTTTGGCTGCAATCTCCGCGAGCGATGTGAGTAACACGCCTTTGCTGTTGAGTTGCCGTGCGGCTTCGTCGAGTACTCGATCGTGGCGGCTCGGTGTGGCGGCGTTATTCGATGAGTCCTGCAAGCAGCCTGCGATGTACCCTGCGATACGGATGGATTCCATTATCATTGGCGTTCGTTCGTTGAGTGGTAACTACTATATGCGCGACCATGTGCGCGACTTGACTCGATGCGACCCGACTCGATGCGACCTGACTCGATCCGATTTCGATAGCGACACGCAGATGGCTCGCTCTCGTTAAGTCGGTACGAATCGTGGTTGGCCGATTCGGGTATGCACCGAATGCTTTCAATGAGGCTCACAAGCAGTGCGAACCAAACCCAATTCGGAATTGACTTGCGTCGCAAAAACCTCGGCAATCCGTGAATTAAAGGATAGTGCGATACATTAGAGAAATCGATTACGGAAGCGTCCGTCAAAGTAAAGAATTGTCCTCGCGCAGACTTGAATCGAGCGGCTACCGCTGTTTTTTAGAATTGTCGCGACTTAGTTTCCGACTGGGATCGGCAGTGATGACGAGGACGATCGTCAAGCATGGGGTGCGATGACTTAAGAAGTCCCTTCCTGCGCGGCAAATGTCCTATGTTCGCCCGTGGCGAAATGTGCATCCAGCGTGACGCGATCGCGTCCGGCTTCCTTCGCTTCGTAGAGCATGTTATCCGCGGTCGCATACATTTGATCCGGGCTCAAACGGTCGGCCACGTCTTTGTCCCACCAACCGACGCCAAAGCTCGCGGTCAGTATTCCGGAGGAATGTGTCTCGTTGGAAATCTTTAGCAAACGCACCGCAGATCGAATTCGTTCGATGAATCGTCGCGCGGCGTCCGAGGATTTGGCGGTAAACAAAATGCCGAACTCCTCGCCGCCCAAGCGAAACAAGACATCCCCGGATCGGCGCAGTTCGTTGCGTACTGCTTTGGCGATTGCGCGCAGCGCCGCGTTGCCGGCCTGCATGTCGTAACGCTCGTTGTATGCTTTGAAATGATCGATATCGAAAATACAAAACGCCAACGGTTCGTCGCGATCGCGATGCGCCAACGCCGCGCCGCAAAAGGCACTGAAGTGACGTCGATTGAATGCGCCGGTCAACTCGTCGGTGATCGCCAGTTCGTGTAATCGTCGATTGGCGAGTTCCAACGCTTCGGTGCGTTCATTGACTTGTTGCGCTAGCTGCACGTTCAACGCTTCTTGCGCTTCGCGGGCTTGACGTTCGGCTGCGAGTTTCTGCGCCTTCAATTCGTTCATCGAATCCGCCAAACCAAAGGCCAACAACAAGGCCTGAATCGCGGAACCGATTTCCACGCCCCACGTACCGAACCAGTTGGTGGGTAAGATCGAAACGGTTTGCAGAATCGACGCAACAGTTCCGGCGGTAACGACTGCAAATGCGATCACATAGAATCGCGCCGGGCGCGATCCGCGTTCCCACAACCAAATCGCAGTTGCCATTACAACCGCGGACAGCGCCAGACTTGTAACCAGGACAACGCTCGATGCGATTGCATATCGACCCGCCAGCGCCAGCGCCGCCGCCAGCACATTGGCGGCGACCATTACTTGGTTTAGCCGCCACAGCCAAGTTGGCGTCAGTTCGCGAATGCGCAGATATGCGAGAGCGAACATGCCGAGCGACGCAAACGTGAACGCCGCGGCGATTGGAAGAATGTCATTGTTGAGCGCCGGCGATTGCGGCCAGAGATATTGAAACGAGAAACCGCGAAAGGTCAAACTCCAAAACGCAAAACACACTAGGTAGGAAACGTACAAACCGAACACTCGCTCGCGCAGCGCAAAGAACAGAAGTAGGTTGTATAAAGCAAGCGCTGCGATGCCACCGTGATAGATCGCTAGGAGTTGATCCTCAAATACGGTCGCGGAAAAAAACTTGCTGCGATTCCATACTGTCAGCGGCATAACTTCGAATACGCCGTCGAAACTTTGTAGTCGAATGAGTAACTCCAATTCCTCATGAGCTGCGAGTGAAAGTGGCAAAGCAAACGTGCGTGTCGAAATCGGGCGTTGTGCAAAGGGCAGACGGTCGCCCGTGGAGTCTTCCTCTAGAAACCTTCCTCCATCGCGCAGCACGTACCAATGCACATAGTCCTGACGCGGGTTGGCCAGGTCGATGATCGCCTGAATCGTTTTGCCGGTCGAATTGACAATTCGCACGCGCGCCCACCAAACCGACTTGCTATAACCAAACGCCAGCGCGTCCTTCTGTACTGGTTTCCAGCCCGATTGCGTAGCGCGCACACTGTCGAATTTGAGCGCGCCGGTCGGGTCTTCCAAAACTTCGGTAAAGCGCGCGATCGGCACACTGCTTTCGTGGCCACGCACGGTTACCGCGAGACTCGCGCCTTCGTCATTGTGGGTCTGTGCCTGCGCACTCGGACACCCGAGCGTCCAGCAAGCCAACAATAGAATGTAAAGACGCCCGCGTTGGCGCATGAGAACTCCGGTTATTACCGCCGTTATCGGCGAAATTTGCAGTTCCTTGAATGAAGACCCTGGCTCTGATCGCGCTTAGCCCGCTATCATGGTTGCCCTAGTCAATTTCCAGCGGAATTCCCCCGATTATGAGTCTCTACGACGAGCTGCAGGCGCGCGGCATCATCAAGCAAGTGACGCATGCCAAACTCAAAGAAGCGATGGACGCGGGGCCTATCACGCTGTATTGCGGCTTTGATCCGACCAGCGATTCCTTACATGTCGGCAATTTGTTACCACTGCTAGCATTGCGTCGCTTTCAGCAGGCCGGTCACAAAGTAATCGCGTTGGCGGGCGGCGCGACCGGCATGATCGGCGATCCGAGTTTCAAGGCACAGGAACGCGCGCTGCTAACCGAAGAGCTGTTGGCCAATAATCTACGCGGCATTACGCTGGCGATGGAAAAATTCCTCGACCTAAAAGGCGCGAACGCCGCGCGCGTGGTCAATAACTACGACTGGATCGGCAAATTTAGTTTCGTCCATTTCCTGCGCGATGTCGGCAAACACTTTACCGTCAATCATATGATGGCGAAGGAAAGTGTCCGCGCACGATTGGAAGATCGCGAGCACGGCATTTCGTACACGGAATTTTCGTACCTGCTGTTACAGGCATACGATTTCTATCACCTACACACCGAGTTTGGTTGCCAGTTACAAATCGGCGGATCGGATCAATGGGGCAACATCACCGCAGGTACCGAACTCATCCGTCGGATGAAAGCGCATGCGCAAGGACGCGAAGCAACCGAGCAGGACGAGGAGCAGGCATTTGGATTGACACATCCCTTGGTCATGAAAGCGGACGGTACAAAATTCGGCAAGACTGAAAGCGGCGCCGTGTGGCTCGACGGCGAAAAAACATCTCCGTATCAGCTGTATCAATTCTGGGTGCAAACTCAAGACGCCGACATCGGAACCTATTTACGCTACTTCAGCTTCAAATCTCTTGAAGAGATTGCAGCACTTGAAGAGCGCGCGAAGACGCAGCCCGAAAAACGCGAAGCGCAAACCGCGTTGGCCAGAGAGATGGTGGAGATGACTCACGGTGCGGAAGCGCTGGCCTCCGCCGAAGAAGCGACGCAAATTCTATTCGGTGCCGACCCGATCAAAGCATCCGCCGCAACGCTTCGCGAAATTAGTGTCTCCATTCCGCATTGGATCGTTCCGTCGGCACGACTGCAAGCCGGATTGCCTTTGGTTGAAGCGTTGGCTGAAAGTGGGTTGTCTGCTTCTAAAGGGCAAGCGCGCAAAGATATCGAAGGCGGTGGCATCGGCGTGAACAATCGGAAAGTCAGCGATGCGGCATTCGCTCTCAAGACCGAGCACTGCCTAGCCGGCGAAAATATTTTATTGCGCAAGGGCAAGAAAAATTATTTGTTGGTGTGGGTGCAGTAACCGATTGCGCCGGCGCGGCGATCTTTGAATATCAGTTCAATTGTTCGTACGCAATTCATAGGCAATGCCACGGTAATGCAGTGACGTTATCGGCAAGAGCAAGTGGCCTTGGACAGCGGCAAATAACGTACCCATGCTTTGCTTGTTTTGGATGCTCCTTCATAAACGCCACTAAGTGACGGGCATCGGAAAGCGTTGGGCGTTCCGTCCATTTCACTTCAAAAGGGATGAATCTGCCCTGGCGTTCGACGATGAAATCAATCTCGGCTCCGTCGCGCGTGCGCAAATAATAGAGTTCGCCTTGTCCCAAGTAGCGCAAACGTCGCCACAACTCCAAGCCGGTCCATTGCTCGAACAACGGGCCTGGATTGCTACGTACGGTAGCGCGTGAGACTTCGAGACCAGCGGCGGCGTGACGCACACCCAAATCGAACAACATGAACTTTGGCGTGGAGAGCACATTCTTCCGAGGACTTTTCGACCAAGCGGGCACACGCACGCCGATGAACATATCTTCCAGCAGTTGGTAGTAACCTTTCACCGTTGGCTGTGAGATGCCCGTTTCGTTGGACACTGATGCATAGTTGAGAACTTGGCCCGATTCGAGCGCTGCCATGCGTAAGAAACGCACGAACGCGGCCCAATCCTTGACTAACGTTTCACGGCGCATTTCTTCCTCGAGATGAACCAGCGCATAGGCGCGCAGTATATTCGCGCGATCTTTTTGTGGTGCAGTCACGACGCCGGGTAGCTCTCCGTAAAGCAAGCGTGTTTCCAAATCCGCTGCCGGAAATAGATTGTGTAGATCCGCACCTTTGGGCCAAGGAAACGGCAACGGAGAAATCGAATGAGTAGGTCGCGCAGGATCGGGTGGGCGCTCCGCCAAGGTTAGCGGGTATAGGTGATGCAAGAAACTTCGGCCTGGCAATAAATTGGTACCGCTTTGTCTGAGTTTGCGTGCCGAACTGCCGCACAACACAAAGCGCCAGCGTTGCTTATCGGAATCGTAGAGATGTTGAACGGCATCGAATATGCCCGGCACGGTCTGCGCCTCATCGACAAAGATATACGCTGGAGCTTTACGCTGCGGCAGACTTCTGCATAGGCGGATCAACTCGTCGGGATCGACAAGAAACCGCGATCGCTCTTGCGCCTGCGTCAAATCGATTCGGACCACTTGCCGGTTGTTAGCAAGCAGACTGCCGATCAACGTGGACTTTCCGGTTTGACGCGCTCCGAACACCAGGTGCACGTACGGCCTGGAAAGTTTCTTCCTAAATGTATCGGCATACCATCGGTCGAACATGCCAACATGATGGCATAGACTAATATAAAGCGCACTTTATATATATCGCCTATATGTAAATTAGGCTTCTACATCGGGATCGTCGGTGCCTAGAGGTCAAGCCGTCGGTATTCCAGGAGTCCTTCGTCGCGAGAGGATGCCCGCTGGAGGCGGAAGTGAATCTATCGCCGGGTTTTATGCTCCGAACTCGCTAATTACCGGGCGGTAAACTCATTCTTGTATCGCTCGCGCAGCGCATTCTTCTGCACTTTGCCCATCGCATTGCGCGGCAATTCATTCACGATGAAGACTCGCTTGGGCGTCTTGAATGTAGCGAGTTGCGTGCGAAGCTTCGCGATGATGACTTCGGAGGTAAACGTCGAGTTTGCTTGCAGAGTCACCGCTGCGCCCACCGCTTCGCCAAAGTCCGGATGCGGAATGGCGAACACGGCGCTTTCGATGATGCCATCCAATGCATCAATCGCATCTTCGATTTCTTTTGGATAGACATTTAGACCGCCAGAGATGATTAAGTCTTTGGCGCGACCGACTAATCGCAAGTAGCCGTCCGCTTCGAG
>JAYTQU010000020.1:0-9061 GCA_043746555.1 Pseudomonadota bacterium
TGCGAAGAAAATCCTGACGCATCGCAGCGACATCGATGCCATCGACGCGCGAGCGATTGCCGCCAATCACGGTGATCGCCGGAATGCCCTTGCGAATGAACGAAAATTGATCGCTTCGGACAAAGCGGACTTCTTCCGGCGAATTGTCGGGACTCAGTACATAGCCTTGTGCCTGCGCGGCGCGCGCGATCATCGGCCCCAGCGCGGAGTGTTCCGCACCCACAGCGGTTAAGTCGCGCGTCGGCGCGAGCAACAGCGGCATGTCGATATTGATATTGGCGACGATCGCCCCACCGCGAAACGGTGCGTGGTTGGCAAAATAGTCCGAGCCCAAAAGTCCTTTTTCTTCGGCGGTGACCGCGACGAACACGATCGATCGCTTGGGACGCGGATTCAGCGCGGCGATCCTACGCGCGGTTTCAAGCAGCAAAGCGACGCCGAGTGCGTTGTCGTGCGCGCCGTTATAGATGGCGTCGCCGTTCACCGCCTTGCCGCGGCCCAAATGATCGAGGTGCGCCGTGAAAACCAGAGACTCGTGCTTCAGGCGCGAATCGGAGCCTTCGAGAATCGCGACGACGTTGCTGCTCTCGGTGCGACGCAGTCCGGTTGTGGTCGCCAGCGTCATCGTGCCAGGTAGGATGAATCCTTGTGCGACTCCCGATTCGGCCGCCGCCGCCGCTTGTTCCAACGTGTGCGGCGCATCGACAAACAATTTTGCTGCGGCCTCGCGACTAAAGCGGAATCGCTGTTTCAGTTCCGGGTACGCATCGACAGGTTTGTTGTCGTCATCGAGCCGGCGCATCTGCGGTTGCCAACTCGCATCGACGCGTCGGTCCCACGGAGTGCGTTCTTCATCATCGGGCGTATCGATGGTGATGACGCCGAGTGCGCCATGCGCGATCAGGTTCGGATACTTCGAACCCATCCAGGAATAGTAGGCGCGCTGATTGCCGGAAAATTTGGCGGGCGCACCGCCAAAGACCACCACGATGCGATCTTGTACATCGACATTCGCGAAATCATCGTAATCGAGTTCGGGCGCTGTTACGCCGAAGCCGGCAAAGGCGAGCGGTGCCGAGAGCGAGGAATTCGGCGCGCTGAAATCGGCCGACGGTAAATAGTCGCGGCTGTATTCGAATTCGATAGCGTTTGCGTCGTGCGTAAATTTCGCGGCGGAGCCAGGCAATACCGGGGTCGCTTCCAGGAGCGGCACGATCTGAAAATACGACGCTGCGCGAGAATCCGACTTCGAACTTTTCGTATTCGCCGGGATAAGTCCCAGTTGCTTGAATTGTGCCGCGACATAGCCCGCCGCGAGTGAGTGTCCGCGCGATCCCGTGCCGCGACCTTCGAGCAAATCGTCGGCGAGAAATTCGACATGCGCGCGCAGCGAGTTGCGTAATGCATCGTCGCTTGCCGAATTGTACGGGGTCTGTCCAGCCGCTGACGTGGTTGCGCCGCATAGCAACATGCAAATCGCCGGACCGACCGCGAGACGAATTTCCGGGAAAATTCGGCGCGGAAATAATTTCAGGATGCGTCTCATGATCGAATTGGTTGCAGAACGCGCTATAGTACGGAGCGTTATACGTCTGTCTAAAGACGTCACGCCATGGAAAAGATGCAAGAGCGGCATAGCCTACAGCAATGCACGCGACCAATAGTCCTATCGAATAACGAATCTTTTGGGAGCCTCCATGATCAAGCTGACGGTGAATGGCGAAGTCCACGATGTGGATGCGACGCCCGATACCCCTTTGTTATGGGTATTGCGCGATCTGGTCGGGTTAACCGGCACCAAATACGGATGCGGCCAAGCACTCTGCGGCGCTTGCACCGTGCACATGGATGGACAACCGATTCGTTCCTGCGTTACGCCGCTGAACGCCGTGGGCGCACACAAAATTCTCACGATAGAAGGCTTGTCAAAGGATCGCAGTCATCCGGTACAACGCGCCTGGATGGAGATTGACGTTCCGCAATGCGGCTATTGTCAGTCGGGACAGATCATGTCCGCCGCCTCGTTACTGGCGAAAAATCCTGCGCCGACGGATTCAGACATCGATACCGCGATGGCCGGCAACATTTGTCGCTGCGGAACCTATCCGCGCATTCGCAAAGCAATCCATCGCGCGGTCGAACTCATGAAGGAGGGTGGCTAACATGTCACGCTCTCATTCAAATCCCTCTTCAATCGACGCAGTCGCAACGGAAGCGCTCGACGTATCGCGTCGCGATTTCCTAAAGCGAGCGGCCGCGCTATCCGGCGGTCTCACGATTGCTGTGTACTTGCCCGGTTGCAGTAAGCCCGAACAGGCGGCGTCCGTTGCTGCAGGGACCGAAGTGACCGCGAATGCCTGGCTGCATATCGGCGCCGACGGCAAGATTAAATTTTACTGCGATCGATCGGAGATGGGGCAAGGCGTCTATACCGCGCTACCGACCTTGCTCGCCGAAGAACTCGGCGTCGAACCGAGTTCGATCCATATCGAATTCGCACCGGCGGGTGCGGACTACGCCAACAGTTTTTTGGGCACGCAAGCGACCGGCGGCAGCACCAGCATTCGCGACGCGTGGGAGAAGCTGCGCGTGGCCGGCGCCGAAGCGCGCGAGCGATTGCTCGCCGTGGCCGCAGAACGTTTGCGCACCGATCCTGGATTGTGCCGAGTGGTGAACGACGGCGTTGCTTTCGGCAGCAAAGTGATCGGCTTCGGCGCCATCGCCGCGGCGGCGGCTGCGTTACCGAAACCGCAGAATCTCAAATTGAAGAAGGCCGGTGAATTTACCTTCATCGGCAAGCCGATGCAGCGACTCGATACACCCTCGAAAGTCGATGGCTCGGTTCAGTTCGGTATCGATATGCGGTTGCCGGGCATGTTGTACGCCGCACTCGCGCAACCGCCGGTATTGGGCGGTACGGTTAAGAGCTTCAAAGACGACAAAGCGAAAGCGATGCCCGGCGTGCGTCACGTACTTAAGACTTCCAGCGGCGTCGCTGTGGTGGCCGACACCTGGTGGCAAGCGTATAAGGCGCGCAATGCGCTAGAGATTCAGTGGGACGCCGGTGCGAACGCCACGTTGAGCAACGCGACGATTGTTGCCGGACTTAAAGCCGCGAGCGGCGCAGGCAAATCGGTGCGACACGAAGGCGATGCGAATGCGGCCATAAAAAATTCCAACCGCAAACGCGAAGCAAGTTACGACTTGCCGCTGCTCGCGCACGCAACGATGGAACCGCAAAATTGCACGGTGGAGTTTCGCGCCGACGGCTGTCATGTTTACGCGCCCACGCAAGTGCAACAGATGACGCAAGCCGCGGCTGCAAAAGCGTCCGGATTGCCGGAAGCCCAGGTGTTTGTGCATACCACGTTCTTGGGTGGCGGTTTCGGCCGACGACTCGAAGTGGACTTTATTCCCGCCGCTGTCGAGGCCGCTAAACTCGCGCAAAAGCCGGTAAAAATGCTATGGACGCGCGAAGACGATATGACTCACGACGTCTATCGTCCACCGGCGCACAACACCGCCGCCGCAAGTTTCGACGCCGATGGTCGCGTGAATGCATTCAAACTGCAATTGGTGAGTCCGTCGATCACGTCGCGCTGGGCGCCCACCGTCGTTGCGAATGGCGCACTGGATCCATTCGCCGTGGAAGCCGCGCAGAATTTTCCCTATCTGGTGCCGAACATCGATATCCAATATCTACAACACGAAGTCGGTATCAAGGTTGGCTATTGGCGTTCCGTCAGTCACGCGCTCAATTGTTTTGTGGTCGAGAGTTTTATCGACGAGCTGGCCGCCGACGCGCAAGACGATCCCTATAATTTCCGCCGCAAACTTTTATGGAATCACAAGGAACCGCGTTGGCAGAGCGTGCTCGACGCGGCCGCGCGTAAAGCGAATTGGGGCGAAGCGACCAAAGGACATCATCAGGGCATTGCGTTGATGTCGGGTTACGATTCGTTCTTGGCGCAAGTTGCCGAGATTTCGATCGAAAGCGGTAAACTCAAAGTGCATCGCGTAGTTTGCGTGGTCGATTGCGGTCGCATCGTGAATCCCACCATCGTGGAAGCCCAGGTTCAAGGCAGCATCGTATTCGGATTGACCGCGGCGCTGTTCGGCGAGGTCAACATCGAAGGCGGCAAAGTGCGCGAGCAAAACTTCGACGGCTATCGAATGTTGCGCATTCATGAAGTGCCGGAAATCGAAGTGCATCTGATGGAGAGCGACGACAAGCCGGGCGGCATGGGCGAACCGGCGACCGCATTAGTTGCGCCCGCTGTTTGCAACGCGATATTCGCCGCAACCGGAAAACGTCTGCGCTCGCTGCCGATCGCGAAGCAGGGATTCGCCATTTAAGTCGAAATGGTAAGTTGCCGTTTAAGTTTCGCAATGCGTGACCCGCAGTGGTGACCGGAGCGGCGCGATGCGGCAGAATGCTACGCATCGCGTTTCTCAAGTGACCGCTTATGCATCGTGTCGTTCTGCTTATCGTTATCGCTGCGTTGTTGTCGGCCTGCGCATCGCCGCGGACTCGCCGGCACGACCTAGCCGCATCGACTGAGTCCGCGCCGACTGAATCGGCAATTGGAGCCGAGATCGCATTACGTGCGATTGCGCAGGTAGGCAAACCGTATCGTTACGGCGGCGCCGATCTGAACGGCTTCGATTGCAGCGGATTAGTGTTCTATATTCACCGCGAACTCGGTTTGAATGTTCCGCGTACCGCCGCCGAACAGTACGCCGCATCGCAACCCGTTAATGTTCGACGCCTCGAACCCGGCGATTTGCTGTTCTTTCGCACCACCAAGCGACACGTGGTGTCGCACGTTGGCATTTACGCCGGCGACGGTCGCTTTGTTCACGCGCCGCAATCCGGCCGCGCGATCGAATTGCGAGATCTCGACGACGAATACTACGCTCCGCGTTTGGTCGGTGCCGGTCGGTTGACGGCAAGCGCCGGAGAATAACCGTAACTCATTCATGACGATTTAGTCGCCGCTGGCAACGCCCGCCGCATTCGGTCGAATCAACATGAAAGTGGCGGTGCAATGCGCGCATAGTTTATCGCCATTAAATATCTGCGCCTCTGCGACGCCAAGTTGTCGTGACACGTTGATCGCTCGGCCTTGGCCGCGCAGATCGATGTCGCGTGGAACCGGGCGCAATAGTTTGATGTTGAGCTCGATTGTCACGAACCCAACACCCGCTTCCAACATTGTGCGCAACGCGCAGCTCGCGATCGAATCAAGTACCGTTGCCGTGAATCCGCCGTGTACGTTGTCGGCGCGATTCATGTGGCGCGCATCCGCTCGTGCAGAGAATGTGACACTGCCGCGTTCCGCGGCAACGCATTGCATCGGAATCGTTTCCGCCATCGGCGGCATGGGAATTTCTTTCGCTACGACGGCGTGCATGTATTGCAAACCCGTGAGTTTCGGGCGCGCTTGCGTCGTGGTTACGGACATAACTTCTCGTTGCATAATCGTCTCATCTATTTGGTCTAATCTGCACTCAGTCGTGACACATTGAGTTCAATGGGTTCGATTGAGATTGTTTTACGTGCGTCATAATCTTTACGGTTTGCGAAGTCGATCAATTGCTGTGCGATTTATCGCATTACGTAAAACATCGTAGCAAGTTCGAACGAGTGATGCGTCACTGTTACGTTGCTGCTTGTGACTTCCGTCGATGCTTTGCAGCGACTAACCAACTACTCTGTGCGCCTTGTTCGCACTAATAATTAATCCGGGGTCTTAGGTGCCATCATCGTTTCGTTCCTCCGTTGTCGCGGCTCCAACGCCGCGTCGCTCGCCCCGTTTAGTAAGTGGGTGGACGGGAGTGTGGGCGCAACTGCGGGCTGCAATTCACACAGGACTATTCGAGGCGACTGTAGAACGCGAATTCCACTCGTGGTATGTGAACTTCACGCGCCCGCGTGTACGAGCCGCCATTTGGTTGCCGCTGATTGTTATCTTGGCGACCGCTTGCGCCGGCGGCCCGTTCGCCGAACTGCGCGCGAAGTGGTTCGCCGACGGTTATCCGCTGATGATCGATGGTTTGCGATTCGGCGTTATCCTGCCTTGGACAGTAGCGATGTTGGTCATTGTCTACACGCCGCTCTATCAACGTTGGTATTCGACTGCGGCGCAGGTGATCGCGCCGGTGCACGGCGTGTCCGTATTGCTCGCGGACGCCATGATGCGAGCGCAGGGTTTCACGTTAAGCTCCTGGGTCGTGCTCACCTTGTTGAGCGGCTACTTCATGTACGGTCTTGCGTTGGCACCGGCAATTCGAACTGTTGTGCTAACGCTTGCCGCGTATGTAATCGTCGGCTATTCGATGGGTTTGATCGACACTCAGTGGTACGTCGATCTTTCCGCGATGATTTTCGGCGGCGCGTTCGGCGGATACGTTTGCTACGCGCTGCATCAATCGGTTCGTAGGAATTACATCGATTGGCGCACGCTTAAGGAGAACGTCCATCGCGATTCGCTCACCGGTATCTACAATCGTCGCTTATTCGACGATCAAATTGCGCGATTGTGGCAGCAGGCGGTTCGCGATCGCGTGCAGCTTGGTTTGTTGATTGTCGATATCGATCATTTCAAAGCCTACAACGATACGCTCGGCCATCAAGCGGGCGATGAATGTCTGACCAAGATCGCCGCGATCCTCGGCGCCGGTGCGCGGCGTCCGCTGGATGTCGCGGCGCGCTATGGCGGCGAAGAGTTCGCGATTCTTTTGTACGGCTCGGATCGTCGCACGATGGAAGACATCGCCGAGCAACTTCGTTCGCAAGTGTTGGCGAAAAAAATTGCGCATCCCGCATCGTCGGTGCATCCGTACGTGACGGTGAGCATCGGCGGCGCCTGTGTGACGCCGGTCGAAGGCCGCAGCGCGGTCGGATTCATTCAACTGGCCGATGAGGCGCTATACGCCGCCAAAGAGCGTGGTCGCAATCGCATCGTGCTAATGGATCGCGAGTACGACACCCTGCGCACCGGCGTGTTCCGCAGCTTCAAGCCCCGAGAAGGCGCAGCCGCCTAAATGCCGGGCGCGGGCGCCGCCCCGCGTTGCGGGCATTGTGGGTTAAGCTCGCGAGCATGGTGCTGTTTCCCTACAAAGCGGATGTCGAGCTGTCGCGTTGGCCGACGATAACGATGGCCGTGTGCGCGATTTGTATCTGGGTGTTCGTGCGACAGGAAATTTCCGAACACGCCTACCGATCGTCGCTCATGGACTATTGCAATCACGAGATTACGCGCGACGATCGCTTGGTGATGCACTACCTCGGCGGCCCGCAGGGTCGGCATATCTGCGATGTCATGTTGGAAATTCGCGCGGCGCCGAATCGTGCAGCCGCTATTCGTGGACTTTCGGAACACGCACGCCAAGTTCCGTTTTATAGAAATCCCGCCGACAGTACCGATTACATCGCTAATGCGCTCACCGAAAGTTCGCGTCGTTTCGAGCGCGCTGTTCCGCCGAATCTCACTGAGCGACTGCAGTACGATCCGAACGGCTTGAATGTTTGGCGCATGGTTACCGCGGCGTTTTCGCATGCCGACTGGTGGCATTTGACTTCCAATCTCGTTTTCTTTTTTGCGTTTGCCGCATCGGTCGAAGTGATTGCGGGCCACGGTTACTTTTTCGGATTCATTCTGTTGTCCGCAATCGGGACGCATTTGGCCTATAGATACAGCGTCAGCGGCGCTGCGGACGCTCTTCCGACCATCGGGCTCTCGGGCGTCGTCATGGCGACGATGGCATTTCTCGCCACGGTCATCCCGGCATTGCGTATTCGCTGCGTGTTTTGGCTTTTTGTGATTGTGCGCATGTTTCGCGTGCCCGCGCTTGCCATCGCTGCACTCTATATCGTCGAAAACATCTTCGGCTTCGTGAATCGCGATGCCGATTCCACGGTTAATTACATCGCACATATCAGCGGCGCTGCGATCGGCGTAGCGATGGGAACGCTATATCGCCTTACGCATCGCGACTTCTTGCGCGGTCTTGTACAAGATATATAGTTCGCATGTTGTTGCGAGCGAGAAAATCATGAGCTATGTGTTTCCGGCATTTGAACCGACTTCGATAGCGATTCAAGACGTTGTCGCTCGATATGCGGTGCATCGCATCTACTGCGTGGGGCGCAACTATGCCGAGCACGCGCGCGAGATGGGTGCCGATCCGACGCGCGAGCCGCCGTTCTTTTTTTTGAAACCCGCCGATGCCGTCGTTGCGAATGACGCGACGATTCCTTATCCGCCCCGCACGCAAAACTTTCACTACGAAGTAGAGTTGGTTGTTGCCATCGGTAAAGCCGGTCGGAACATTTCGCTCGCGAGCGCGCTTGAACATGTTTATGGCTACGCAGTAGGCATCGACTTGACCCGCCGAGATCTGCAAAAACAAGCGAAAGACGCCGGCAAGCCGTGGGATACCAGCAAGGGATTCGATCGCTCGGCGCCGGTGGCCGCGATTCGATCGATGGATAACGGCGGACACATTGCCAATGCTTCGATATGGTTGAAGGTCAACGGCGAACGCAAACAACAAGCCAATGTCGCCGACATGATTTGGTCGGTACCGGAAATCATCGCCGAACTCTCGACGCTATTTGAACTCAAGCCGGGCGATTTGATTTTTACCGGCACGCCCGCAGGGGTAGGCGCGTTGCAGAAAAGCGATCGAGTCGAAGCGGGAATCGATGGTCTACAAACATTGACCGTTAGTGTCGCGTGAGTGGAGTCTATTGTTGAGAGCGTCAGCGTCACGTCATTTTAAACGCGCCACGGTGAAAGTGAGCGCGTTAGTTGGCAAGTGTTCTCCCAACGATTTGGGACGACGTGAATAGTCAGTAAATGCGGCGCATGCAGCTTTTCGTCGCGGTCGAAAAAAAGCATCGCGGTGCCGATGACGACCGACCCTTGTGTATTCGGTTGGCGTGTAGTTCTACTTCGTCAGGTTGCGCTGAAGCGCGCGTTGCGGCGTTGCACCGGCCTGAAAAATACTCACGTACTGCCGTGTACGCTGCGCTTTTTCAGGCCGTTGCGCCTTG
>JAYTQU010000021.1:0-7489 GCA_043746555.1 Pseudomonadota bacterium
CATGTATTCGGACCGTCCACGACATTTGGCAAAGACCTCATGCCACGTGTTGCCGCACTTCTGGGCGTCGGTCAATTAAGCGACATCATGGCAGTCGAATCGGCCAACAAGTTTCGTCGACCGATTTACGCCGGCAATGCGATTCTCACGGTTGAATCGCCCGCCGATCAAAAGCTAGTCGCGACTGTCCGCGTTGCTTCGTTTCAACCGGCTGCAGCGGGCGGCAGCGCGCTAGTCGAAGCCGCCAACGTGAGCGCAGAAATTCCAACGCACACGCGCTTTGTTTCTCGCTCGGCGGCGACCACCGGCCGACCTGACTTGCAATCCGCCGCGCGCGTGGTATCCGGAGGTCGGGCCCTCGCTAACAGCGAAAACTTTAAAATTTTGTACAGCCTCGCCGATAAACTTGGCGCTGCGGTCGGCGCATCGCGTGCCGCAGTCGACGCAGGCTACGTTCCAAGCGATCTGCAAGTCGGTCAGACCGGTAAGATTATCTCTCCGGAGCTGTATATCGCCTGCGGTATCTCCGGCGCGATCCAGCATCTCACCGGCATTAAGGATGCACGCACGATTGTCGCCATCAACAAGGATGGCGAAGCGCCGATTTTCGAAGTGGCCGATATTGGTCTAGTCGGAGACCTATTCCAAATCGTACCTGAGCTAGAAAAAGCCCTGGGCTGATAAAACATTGAGCTAACGTTCGCGCGACAGCGACCGTTGAATCATTCATCGGTCGCTTCATTATTTTGGCTGACGATAATTTTCGTTACGCGACTTCGCATTGGAATGTTTGTTGTATCGTCGCGACGCAGCACTGCATCCAGTCTGCAATAATTCCGACATCGGCCTAACTTGTCGTCGCGCAACGCGCATAAGAAACCGACTCTCTCTCCACGGAATTCGTCAATACGCTATCGCGATCAATGACGAATGTGACTGTACTGTCATCTGGTTGTCATGCGCGCTGTATAAATTTCCCAACGTTCCTTCAGTAGCCCATCCGGTCGATCATCGCCGAATGGATTCCTGTGGACAGCAATTAGAACCCAGCGACGATTCGCGCGGCGCGCGACGTCGCGAACACAAATTTTTAGGAGCTAGCTCAAATGCGTAACACTTTGCTTAGTACCGCGGTCATGCTTGCTTGCGCGGCGGCCGTCACCGCGTCTGCGGAAGATGCGTCGCAGGAAAAGACAACGATCGGCGGCAAGACGTACATCGATTTCACTCACGTCTCCCAAGATTCCGATGGCGTCAGCAAGGACGCGACCGGTATCGGCATCGACGTGAAGCGCTTTTACGTCGGCATCGATCATAAATTCGACGACATGTGGGCAACCAACGTGACGACCGATTTCAACTACCTAAGCACCGATGGCGAAACACAAATTTATATCAAGAAGGCCTATATGGAGGCGAAATTCGACGACGCGTTCGTACTGCGCGCCGGCTCGGCAGATTTGCCGTGGGTTCCGTTCGTGGAAGGATTGTACGGCTATCGCTACATGGAAAATGTATTGATCGATCACACGAAGTTCGGCACATCGGCCGATTGGGGCTTACATGCCAGCGGCAAATTGTCGGATGGCATGGTGAACTACGCGGTTTCCATCGTTAACGGTGCGGGCTATAAAAATCCCACGCGTTCGAAGAGCGTCGACGTCGAGGGTCGCGTGAGCGTGGAACCGGTCAAGGGACTTACCTTTGCAGTCGGCTTCCACAACGGCAAGCTTGGCAAAGAAACCGAATCGAACCCCGCTGAAAATACAGCGCAACGCATCGATGTGTTGGCGGCATATGTGAGCGGCCCTTTTCGCACCGGCGTCGAATACTTTCAAGCCAAGAATTGGAATAGAGTGCAAGCACCGGCGAATCCACCAACGGCCGCGTTTGAGGAAGACAAGTCGGATGGCTACTCCGGTTGGTTCTCATATGGCTTCACGAATGAAGTGGCGGCGTTCGTTCGCTACGATCGCGTCAAGCCCAGCAAGGATTTGGCGCCTAACCTCGAAAACAAGTATTTGAATTTAGGCGTGGCTTACAAGCCGCGCAAAAACGTCGATCTCGCTTTCGTATACAAGCAGGACAAAGTCGACAGCGGAACCTTCGGCACCAGCAACGGAACCATCGGCGGAACGACTAATGGCAATTTCAGCGAAGTCGGCGTCTTTGCGCAAGTCGCCTTCTAATCAATTGGTCTCTCGTGCTCGCGCTCTTAAAGCCGCAGATTCGTCTGCGGCTTTTGTTTTTCTATTCGTAAACACTGATTGAAGGTCGCCGCAGTTTTCGCCTTCGATATGCATAACGGTTTCGAGGCGGATACCTAACCGTAGCGACCGGTGATGTAGTCTTCTGTCGCTTTCTTATGCGGATTGGTGAAGATGGTCGATGCCTGATCGAATTCCACCAACTCGCCTAGATACAAAAATGCGGTGTAGTCGGAGACTCGCGCGGCTTGTTGCATGTTATGAGTCACGATCAGCACCGTGACTTGATCGCGCAAAGTGGAAATCAATTCCTCAATCTTGGCGGTCGCAATCGGATCGAGGGCGGAAGTCGGCTCATCGAACAATAATATTTCCGGCTTGGTCACCAAAGCGCGCGCGATACAAAGACGCTGCATTTGTCCGCCGGACAACGCTAGCGCCGACTCTTGCAATCGATCCTTCACTTCGTCCCAAAGCGCCGCGCCGCGCAACGCCTGTTCCACTTGTTCGGACAATACAGCACGGTTTCGTAATCCTCGCAAACGCATTCCATAGGCCACGTTGTCGAATATCGACTTCGGAAACGGATTCGGCTTTTGAAATACCATGCCGATTCGCATACGCACTTCGATGGGATCGATGTCCTTGCCGATCAGATTGAGATTATCGGGATGCAGCGTAATCGTGCCTTCATAGCGCGTATCGGGTTGTAAATCGTGCATGCGGTTAAAGCAGCGCAAAAACGTGCTCTTGCCGCATCCCGAAGGACCGATCAACGCGGTAACTTGATTTTCGGCGATCGGAATGGTGAGCGACTTGAGCGCCTGATTCTCGCCATAGTAAAAATTCAGATTTTCCACGGAGGCTTTGACCTTAAAGGCCTTGAGCTTGCGTGTGTCTTCGTTCTCGTCCACTTGACGGTCCAGCGACGTTACCCCGCTACTGCGCGGCAGGGCGATATCGATGATCGGTGTGGTACGACCGGCAGTACGGACAGACTCCATGCACTTCCCCATCTCATAAAAAATTGTCACCGGCCATTTTTGTCACTGACCGATTGTCTCGCAACGCAAGTCGGCGCAAAAGATAGCGGCAATTGCCGAGCCCGTACGCGCGCGGTTCTTATGGCTATTTCTTGCAACCATAGCATACGACGCCGGACGTACGGCACTGAACTTACAGACTAGCCATACAAACTGGCCATACAAACTGGTGCGAGTCCCCGAGACGAACCGGCAAGATGACAGTATGATTACCGTACACCTCGAATGTGACGGCAAGATGACGCATGCCCTCTTGAAGTCGCCCGCCGCAAATTGTTTGGGTTGCGTGCAGGACAAGGCTCCGCTATAAGACGCGCGCCCGCTCTACAATCTATTTAATCACGCAAAATGTCCGCCGCACCAACCTCCCTGATCACGGCGCTCGATCTAACCGCTGCGCTCATTCGCCGTCCTTCGGTCAGTCCGGAGGATCAAGGCTGTCTTGATCTGTTATGCCCGCTATTGGAACCGCTGGGATTCAAGAACGAACGATTGCGCTACGGTCCGGTCGAGAATCTTTGGGCCCGACATGGCAATAGCGCGCCGGTATTGTGTTTCGCCGGCCACACTGACGTGGTGCCGACGGGACCGCGCGAAGAATGGGCAACCGATCCCTTCGAGCCGATCGTGAAGGACGGCGTTTTGTACGGTCGAGGCGCGGCGGACATGAAAAGCGGTTTGGCAGCCATGATGATCGCTGCGCAACGCTTCATCGCCAAACACCCCAATCACAAGGGCACGTTGGCGTTCTTGCTGACTAGCGACGAAGAAGGTCCCTCGATCGAAGGCACGCGCAAAGTGATGGAGACTTTGGAAGCGCGCAAAGAAAAGATCGATTGGTGCTTGGTTGGAGAACCCACTTCCGGCGACAAACTCGGCGATATGATCAAGATCGGTCGGCGCGGTTCGCTCTCCGGGAAGCTCACCGTGCATGGCGTGCAAGGTCACGTCGCGTATCCGCACATGGCGGACAATCCGGTTCATGCACTAGCGCCGGCGCTCGCTGAACTTACCAGTCGCACCTGGGACAAGGGCAATGAATTTTTTCCCCCGACCAGCTTTCAAGTGTCGAATGTTAGCGCCGGTACAGGCGCGCCGAACGTTATACCCGGCGAGCTACGACTTCGATTCAACATTCGCTTCTCAACCGAACAGAGCGTCGAGAAATTGCAGCAAACTATCACCGACATTCTCGACCGCCACAAAGTCAACTACACACTGGAGTGGTTCGTATCGGGGCTGCCGTTTTTCACGCCGCCGGGTGTGTTGTCGCAAGCCGTGCAACAAGCGGTGAAGGAGCACACTGGTCTCAATGCCGAAATGTCGACCACAGGCGGTACGTCCGATGGCCGCTTCATCGCGCCCACGGGCGCTCAGGTCGTCGAACTCGGCGTCGCTAACGCTAGCATTCACAAAGTGAACGAATCCGTGCGCGTCGTCGATATCGAAACGATGGCGAAGATGTACGAGCGTGTAATGGAGTTAATGTTGGCGGAATGAGCGCCAACGCCTAAACGATGAAATTGCGGGGGACGTGGCCTTCGGCCTTCATTCGTGCGCTAGTCGAATAGTGCCGCCAACTCGATCTGAATATCAGGGAATGCTGCAACCGCTACGTTTTGCGGCGCTTGCAGACTGACGACCGAGTGATGGTCCTCGTTTACAGGATCGCGCATGCAATGCAGTTGTTTGTTTTCGATATCGACAACCCACACTTCGGGAATGCCGTGCTTGGCGTACATGGCAAGCTTTGGGCCACGATCGAATTTCAAAGTAGTATCGCTGACTTCGATTAACAGCAACACATCAGCGGGAGTAGGATGAGCATCGCGATAGCGGTGCGGTTGTAATTTTAGCAACGACAGATCGGGCTGCGGCTCGGAACGCTTACTAAGCCGCACTGGACTTTGAATCCGAACCAATGCACGACGGTCGGCGGCTCGCATAAGTATTGCAGCCAGTTGATCGACTACGTATGCATGCCTAGTACCTATCGGTGCCATATCAATCACCTCTCCTTCGATTAACTCCACGCGTGCATCCGGCGCAAGCAGGCCAACTTCGGCCATGCGGTAGTACTCATCTACATTGATGCGATGACTCTTGGGCCACTGGTCATGCAATTGATCGACGGCGGTATTCATAAATGCGACACCTAAACGATTAGCGCCTGACCGAGTCTACACCCAGCATTTACAGGTGTCATTCGAGTGTAGCGGCCAACAACCTTATGTCGCTGCGCTCATTTATCTGCGCAACCGCCAATTCGTCACGACGCCCCAGGCCCCTAATCCGGTCATCGCCGTCGCCGTCCACCAAGGCCAAGAAATGCCGAATAGAGTGTCGATGTGCTGGCACTCACCGGAACCAAGGAAGACTTTTTTGATGACGTCGAACACAGGCATGATCTCAAACATATAACTCAAACCCGCTCCGCAGGACGGCACCGATCCGGGCGGCTGCGCTTGAATCCAAATGTGTCGACTTGCAATGCCGATACCGATCAGCGCAACAACCCCGAGCAGCACTGCATAGACGCGCGCACCGATCTGGTTCGGATTGTGAAAAGTTGCCGCCAAAAACACGATACCCAACGCCACAAAGGCGAATCGCTGGAATGAGCACATGTTGCAGGGATCGAGCAGCAGAACATATTGCGCGTACAGCGCAAATGCCATCAATACGCAGCAAACCAAAAAGCCGACGGCATTCGAAACGCGACGAGTAACGAAGTTGCGCATGCGCTATTCGCTTCGACGGCTGGTGCGCAGTTTCACTTGTTTTTCGACATCGTCGAGACGCACGTGACGCACATCTTTGCCGTACACCATATAGATCACGTATTCGCAAATATTCTTGGCGTGATCGCCGATACGCTCGATGGCCCGCGCCACCCAAAGCACATCCAAGGCGCGGCGAATGGTGCGCGGGTCTTCCATCATGAAGGTAATACACTGACGTTGAATCGCTTCGTACTCCTCGTCCACCAAGCGATCCTTCTTTGCGACCGCGACGGCGGCTTCCGGATCTAAGCGCGCGAACGCATCGAGCGCCTCGTGCAGCATATCGGCGACTAAGCGGCCGATGTGCTTGATTTCGCGATAGCGATCGCTAGGCGCTTCCATCGCCGCTAGGCGTGCGCCGATGTAGCCGATCTTCTCCGCTTCATCGCCCATGCGTTCCAAGTCGGTGATGGTCTTGATCACCGCCACGATCAATCGCAAATCCGAAGCGGCCGGACTTCGAGTGGCCAACACTCGACTACAGTCGTCATCGATGGCGACCTCCATGGCGTTGACCTTGTGATCGTTGCGCGCGACTTCTTCGCCCGCACGACTGTCACCTTCAACTAGCGCTTCTACCGCGCGCTTGAGTTGCTCTTCAACCAACCCACCCATTTGCAGCACGTTGGTGCGAATCCGTTCCAAATCGTCGTTGAAGCGACTCAGGATGTGATGCGTCAGATCGGATTTTTCCATAGCGTGTAGCCCCAAAAAAGGTAGGTCTCAGAAAGTAAGCCCGTCATGCATGACAGTCTCTACGACACATCGATCAATCTACTCGGTTCAATCTACTCGGAGCGATTCTGCGGGTCGCCAAACAGCGACGCTACCGTGCGCGCAACGATGCTAAGTATCAACACAAACAGCGTAATGATCAGCGCGCCTGACCAGGCTAACGACTGCCAATCCTTATATGGACTCATCGCATATGTGAAGATCACAGTCGGCAAGTTTGCCATCGGCTGATTTAAGTTCGAATTCCAGTACTGATTGCCGAATGCGGTGAACAGTAGCGGAGCGGTCTCTCCGCTTACGCGCGCCACGGCAAGCAAAACGCCGGTCAATAGTCCGCTTCGCGCCGCGGGATACACAATACTTGCGATGGTTCGCCAAGGTTGCGCGCCCAATGCCGCGGAGGCTTGCCGCATGCTCTCCGGAACTAGACGCAACATATCTTCGGCCGTTCGAACCGTCACCGGGATAACAATGATGCTGAGCGCAACGGCACCCGCGATCGCCGAAAAATGCCCCATGCGCACGACCATTATCGTGTAGACAAACAAGCCCACGACAATCGATGGAGCGCTCAGCAAAACATCGTTGATGAATCGAATAACTACGCTCGCGCGCGCTCTGCGACCATACTCGGCAAGATAAGTTGCGGCTAGGATGCCGATGGGCGCGCCAATCGCCACGCCGACGCCGGTCATAAGGACGCTGCCAAAGATTGCATTCA
>JAYTQU010000022.1:0-11102 GCA_043746555.1 Pseudomonadota bacterium
TTTTGCGGGCTTTCCAAACGCCGCACCGCCCGCTTCAGCGCAACCTGACAAAGTAGAACTAAGCACGACAGACTCGCATCGAATTGTGCGATCGAAGCATGGCTATTTCAAGGTCGCTATTCCAATAAAGCAGCGGTCGCGGCACAATCGCCCAGCTCGCGATCGATTGATACATCGCTCGAAAGCGATCTGCAACAACAGCCAACAGCAGTTCTGACCAGAATATATTTGGGGAAAACATGAATACGAATCGACGTTCCGTCTTGGCCGCGGGTGCTCTTGGGTTCACGGGTCTGTTGTTCAAAAACACTGCTCGGGCGCTTGGGGCCATCGATATTTTTCCGATTGTCGAAACGGCGCAAGGAAAAGTGCGCGGCTTGACGTCGGGCGGTGTGTCGAAGTTTAAAGGCGTTCGCTATGGCGCGGACACTTCCGGTAAGAATCGCTTCATGCCGCCGATGCCGCCGGCTAAGTGGAGCGGTGTTCGCGATGCCTTCGAATACGGTCAGGTGGTGCCGCAGATGCCAACCAATCGCGCGGTTGCTTACTCGGGCTTGATTCACTTCGACATTCAACCCGGCGGCATGGGTGAAGACTGTTTGGTGTCGAACATCTGGACGCCCACATTAGATAAGAATGCAAAGCTTCCGGTGATGCTCCACGTGCACGGCGGTGGTTTTTATGGTGGCTCCGGCAATTCGCCGGGCTACGACGGCGAAGAGCTGGCGCGTTTCGGTCATTGCGTGGTGATCACGATCAATCATCGTCTCGGCGCATTCGGTTACATGAATCTTGCTGCCGAAGGTTCGCAGTTCGCGCATTCGGGCGCGGCAGGCATGATGGATATCGTCGCGGCGCTTCGCTGGATTCGCGAGAACGTTGCTTCGTTTGGTGGCGACCCGTCGCGAGTGCTCGTGTTCGGTCAATCCGGCGGCGGCGCCAAGACCAGCGTGTTGATGAGCATGCCTTCGGCGAAAGGACTCTTCCATAGCGCTGGCATCATGAGTGGTTCGTTGTTGAAATTGGCTAGCGTCGAGTCGGCGCGGAAAACAACGGCGGGACTCATGAGTGCACTCAACATTCCCAAAGGACAAGCGAAGCGTTTGCAAACAATCTCGTTTGAAGATCTGCTGGCAGCGCAAGCCAACTTGGAAGCCGCCGATCGCGCCAAAGGCGAAGCGCCCCGCTCCTTCTCACCAACCATCGATGGCGATGCAATTTCCGCGAATCCCTGGGACCCCGCTGCGCCGGCCATCTCTGCGGATATTCCATTGATCGTCTCGACTGTACTCGATGAGCGCGCGTATCGATTGGCGAATTACGATCTCGACGAGAAAGGGTTGCGCGCATTCATCGCTAATCGCGTTGGCGACAACCGCGCGGACCACGTGCTTCAGATGTATCGACACGAAGATCCGGCAGCAAAGCCTTTTCTTTTGCAGGCGCGCTTCGATACCGACGAAACATTTCGTAAGTCCGCCATTGCCCTCACCGAACTCAAAGCACAGCAAGCGAAACACGGCGGCGCACCAGTATGGAGTTATCTGTGGCAAGTGCCGACGGTCGCCTACGACGGACGTTACGGCACACCGCACGGTTCCGATGTCGGCCCCAGCCTGCACGATGTTCGCGGCGGTCTCAATGATTCGACGCGCGCAAGCGTTGCGCGCGCAGATCAACTTGCTTCGGCGTGGGTATCACTCGCCGCGAGCGGCAATCCCAATAATTCCAAGACTCCCGAGTGGCCGGCTTACACGCTGCCGGAACGCACAACATTGGTGTTCGACCGTATTACGCGGGCGGAACACGATCCACGCGGTAAGTTCCGTGAGTACTGGACAAAGCTGCCGCCGAAGCAAAGTTTCTAATCGCCAGCGCATCGCGTGAATGATTGAACGGTGCCGAACATATTCGGCGCCGAGATAGTGCGTGCGGCGACTTCTTGTGCCGACTCGGATATTTATACGCTTCAACCACCGCGCCTCTCCCGCACCAACGGCGCGCTCGATCTTCACGTTGAATTTTCATGTAACGGAGTGCATCAGAGTACTATCAAGCGAGTGAACCGGCCGAATCGATTCTGCAAACAACAAACGGGCAGAATTGGCATCAAAAAACTTTCTATCGAATACCGATGCACAACGACTTCTGGGCAATTGTGTTCTCACTAACATCCGCCGCTTTGCTTGGCATCGGCGCAGTGCTTGGCCGTATCGGCGTGCGTTATGCGTCCGTCCGAATCGGCGCATCGATCTCCGTACCCATAACCGCTATCTTCTTTTGGTTCGTTTCGCCAATGCTGCTGAAATTGGAAAACGTTTCACTTACCGCGATTGCGATATTCGCAGCCGTGGGAATTCTTTTCCCGGCCGTCGTCACGCTTCTTAATTTCGAGTCCGCACGTCGTTTAGGTCCGTCGATTTCGAGCGCGCTCGGAGCATCCACTGCATTGTTTTCGGCCGCGCTCGCGGTAATCTGGCTCGACGAGCGGCTAACGATCACGATGCTGATTGGAACTTTAGTCATCGTGATGGGCGTTGCGCTAATTACGGTTCGCCATGCCGACCGAACATCGTCTTTCTCGACTAGCTGGATGTTGATCCCGATTGCTGGAGCCGCAATCCGTGCAACGGCGCAAACCACAATAAAATATGCGCTGACGATCTGGGCAAACCCATTTGCCGCAACACTGCTTGGCTATACGACTTCGGCCTTGCTGTTATTTGGTACGAGGCCAACCACAGTCGATGTTTCGAGTAAGGACCGGCGACGCGCAGTTGCCTGGTTCGCGCTCGCCGGCATTTGCAACGGAACTGCGGTGCTCGCCATGTACGCCGCGCTTAACTTAGGTTCCGTTACGCTAGTGGCTCCACTCACCACAACGTCGCCGTTGTTCGCCGTTCTTTGTAGTGCCGTGATCTTGCGCGAAGAGCGCTTCCATCGGCGATTGCTCGCCGGGATTGCGCTAACTGTCATCGGCGCAGCACTCTTAGTTGTTCGATTGAATCATGGGGTCGGAAAATAGGAACTTTGGTTTCAAGTCCGACACTTCATCACGTGGCACTTTAACGTCTGCCGCTTTCGCTATTCCAACAGCTTCTTCTGTTATCGGCACCCTCGCCAACTGCCGCGCGTTTCCGCAGTGGTTGTTGCTCAGTGTCTATGCACCGATTAAGCGAGCGCGATAACGACTCCAGAGTCGCCTACACATCAGAACCGCGAAAGCGACGTTCCATCGGCGCAATCGCGAGTCGTTCTTCGCTACTCAACCCACACGGGACAATCGTCGAACCGCGAGTCCGCCGAATAAGACCGTTAGCCCGACAAGCACCGCAATGCAGATATCGGCACTGATAACACTCTTTCCACCGCCTGCCGAATATACGAGTTGATCCAAATAGAGCGTCGGCCATATCAACGCCCAAGGCTGTAGCATTTTCGGCAACGGAAAAAACATTCCCGATAAGTACATCATCGGAAAGAAGATCGCGTTGACGATGCCGGTCGCGGCCGAGCCCGATGCTAACGAACCAATGAACAAACCGATTGCGCAGAACGCCACCATTCCCAACAGCACCGCCGCCACAACTGCGACGATCTGACTTACTGTTAGTGCGACATGTCGCACCTGCTTCCATGGCGCGACGAAGATATCCGGGACGCGCAAACGTCGTGACAATGATGACGCGCGTCGGCGATTCATCCTTGATCGACTCAGCAACGTCCAGGCCACTCAGTTCCGGCATCTCAATATCGGTAATTTCGACACGCGCCCTCTCGACGTTGTGGTCCAACAATTTTCCGGCCAGCTCCGACTTCAAGACGATGCTCGATAACATATGTCCCAAGATGTCGTGTAAATCGCGCGCGATTCGCTCGCGCTCCGCCACCATATTCGCACGTCGTATTGCATTCTGTTGTCGCGCCGCGAATGTAGTTCCCGCACCAATCAACGCGGATTCGATTCCGATGATTGCAGCGAAAACAAAATACTGACCGCCGCGCAACACGAAGGCTTCCAAGACATGAATGAACACGACACCTAAGATAAAAGTCGCCGATAACGGAATACTTCCGCCGACAGTGAAGGGAGCGAATGCAGCAACCAACGCGAAGAAAATCGCGAACAGCGGACGATATGCCGCAAAAACGAGAGCGAGTAGTGCCGTCGCTATACAGACTCGCCGCAGGAGCGGCTTGTTTGACCAGTAAATCAATCCCAGCGTGTAGAGACCAAGAAACATAAGGAGCCCGACCGTCGTCAGGGTCCATTCGATCCAATTCGCATGACGTTGATAGGGATCAACATAGACGTATAAGAGAGGGAACGGCTCAAAATAACCCTCCCCATGCGGGTTTGCCTTCGGCAGAAGGTAGCTTCGGCGATTTCACTGAATACGCTACTCGGATTGAAGCACGGGTTAATTCTCGAAATGATTCCGCAATGCCAACGGAGTATTTCAATAACGCATTCTGCCTGAAAGCAGAATATTCCACCCATGACACTTGTCATCTCTTCGGCGCGTACACCCCATGCATCAAGACCAGACTATTCGTCTTTTGCAGGCACCGTCGTTGCGCCTAGTTTCATTTCGCGCAGCGTGATATAGAGCGTCGAACCAATCACGATGGACGCACCTAGCATGGTGACGCCATTGGGCACATCGCGAAATAGCGCGTAACCCAATGCAATCGCGAATATCAAACGCGTGTAATCGACGGGCGCCATCGCAGCCGCATCGCCGATCCTCATGCCCTTGATGTAACACCACTGCGTAATCGTGCCCAGCACGCCCATTGCGGCTAACAACAAAAACTCGATGAAGTTTGGCCAACGCCACACAAACAACGCCGGCGGGAACGACATGATGACGCCGAGCGATCCCGCCCAAACCAACAACGTCGTGGTGGAATGATCGCGCGTCATCACTTTCATCCCGGTAATTGTCGTTGCGAACATCAGCGACGAGGCAAGCGCAGCCATTGCCGGCCAGCTGAAACTGTTACCGCCGCTCCCCGGTTGCAGCATGACCAGTACTCCGCAAAACCCAACCAATGTCGCCGCGATTCGTCGTGGCCCCACTTTCTCTCCCAACACGAACACCGCTAACGGAACCATCCACAGTGCGCGGGTAAACGACAGCGCATTCGCATCGGCCAGCGGCATCTTTTGATAAGCGTAAAACGCCAAAATAGTACTGGCCGTTCCGACCGCCGATCGAAAAAACAAAATCCCGGGCCGGGTAGTCGCATAGGCGCTGCGCGGATCGCGAATGATGACGGGAATAAGGACGACGAACGTCGCGGCGGAGCGGTAGAAGGTTTGCAGCGCCGCTGGAAAGTCATCGCCCAGGTATTTGATCAGCGTGGTCATCAAAGTGAATGTCATGGCCGAAGCCAGCATCCACAATGCGCCGCGAATATTGCGCGGCCAAAGCGCAACGGTTGCTATTATTTTTTTCACGCCCGCATTGTGCGGGGCGGTAAAGCGATTAGCAACGAAGACGAAGTCGAGACGCGGAACTCGACGAAAGAGGAAGGTGGCGTTACTGCCTATCGTCTCGCGTTTCGCGTCTCGACTCGAATACCTATTTATGCTTATGCCGCCGCTTGCGCCGCAACGTACTGTCGACCGTATTTCGCATACAGCTTGCCTTTCTTGTCCGGATCGATGTTCACTTTGGCGATATCGCCGCCCGCCCATGCCATCACTTTCGGATCCATCACTTTGAACCATAGCCAAGGGATAGCGGCCATGCCAAAGCATCCGGGATAGCCGCTCGGTAGGCGCGGCAAGTTATCGAAATCACGCAATGCTTGGTAAGGACGCAATGCGTTGGCGTGGTGATCGGAGTGTCTTTGCAGGTGAAATGAAATCAAGTTCGAATAGATGTGATTGGTATTCCACGAATGATGAGGCTCGCAGAGTTCATAGCGACCGTTCGGCAATTTCTTGCGCAGCAGACCGTAGTGCTCGACGTAGTTCGCCTGAGTCAATCCATACCAGCCATAGAAGTGGTGGATCAGAATAAACGGCACCATGATCCAACCGAACGACGCGAGTAGCCCGCCTGCAATGACAGCAGTCAGCGCCCACGATTGCAGGATCTCATTGCGCCAAGTCCAGGGGCTTGCAACACCCAGCTTTCCCAATCGTTCGCTTTCTTGCGCCCAGCCGCGACGCAGTGCTCCCGGAATTTCGCGACGAATGAATTTGTAGATACTCTCGCCCATGCGTGAGCTGGCAAAATCTTCCGGCGTGGACACCTGCACGTGATGGCCGCGATTGTGTTCGATGCAAAAATGCCCGTACCCGACCAAGGCATTCACGATTTGCGCCGCGCGATGATCCAATGAATTATTTTTGTGACCCAACTCGTGTCCGATCAAGAGCGCGCCCGCGCTTGAGTAACCAGTACCCAAGCTCAAGAGCACCATGCCCCACCACGGCAACGCATACGTGCCGATGAACCAAGCGACGACAAAAAAGTCGATGAATAGCAAACCAATCGCGACATAGAGCAGAAAACGATAGTAATCATCTTTCGCCATCAGTGGCACGACTTCTTCCGGTGGATTGTGCGGATCCTCGTCCATCAACGCATCGATAACGGGAATGACGATAAAGGTGTATGCGAGCGGAAAAAGTAACGTGAGTGGATTCTGTCCGCCGGCCAAATACCAGTACACCGACAAGATCGGAATCATCGGCCCAGTCAGCGACATCAACCACAGATAACGTTTGCCGTCGACATAACGAACGGTGTGCCCATCGGCAGTTTGTGCGGTGAACGCCATGACAATCCCCTCAAGTCCAATACATAAATAGTAGTCGAACGACTTGGATATTGACACTAATGTCAGTACATCCGCAACCGTAATTTGAATCGCTGCAGGGCAGCATCAAATTGCTCCTGTTGACTAAGTTATGATCGCATTGTCGGATTCACTCCCCGCACGAGGCGACGCACATGATCTACCTACTCGCAGGAATCGCAATTTTCTTTGGCGCACATTGCGTCTCCATCTTCGCGTCCGCGTGGCGAGATCGAATGATCGCCAAGCTGGGCGAAGGTCCGTGGAAGGGACTTTACTCGATAGTTTCAATAGGCGGCTTTGCGCTCATGTTGTGGGGATTTGGCCTGTCGCGTCATGATCCCGTAGCTTTGTACACGTCGCCAATATGGCTAAGGTATGTGACTGCGATTCTGATGTTGCCGGTGTTTCCATTGCTGTTTGCCACGTACCTTCCGGGGCGGATCAAGACAACGATGAAGCATCCGATGCTTGCCGCCACCAAATTTTGGGCGCTGGCGCATCTGCTCGCGAACGGCATGCTCGGCGATGTGCTGTTGTTCGGCAGTTTCTTAGCGTGGGCCGTGGTGGACCGCATTTCACTCAAGCATCGAACCGCCCGCGCAAATATCACCGCGCCGACCTCGAAATTAAACGACGCGATTGCCGTCATTCTTGGACTCGTCGTCTACGTCGCATTCGTGAAATGGTTGCACGTCAAATGGTTTGGCGTCGCGCCGCTACTCTTCTAATACCTAAGCAACGCGACTCCGACCGTCGAGCATTGCCTCATAGAGTCGCATTGGCAACATGCAAGAACTCTTGGACTATGCAGTTGCGTCTGATTGCCATTGCCGATGGTGAGCTTCAAGTTGAGATTTGCAGCGCTGCGTAACTACCCGGCTTCCTCTCCGGACACGGTTGTCTTTAACTATGGCGCTCCTTGTTGTGAGGCTCGCCATGACATCCAGCACGCTTACTCAAGTTCAATACATTCAAATGCGCCGATGGCACGGTCGTAACCGTAGGGGTACGAAGTTGGACCATAGAACGTAACGATGTCCCCAGAGATGCATCGATCGAGAAATACTCCGACTAATCCCTCATGTACCTCGATATTGGAAAATAACTCTCCGGAAACTCGGCTATTTTCAGACGCCGCCGGCTTTGTGCCCGGCGTCGCTTATCGCGGCTTGACTTCATAGTCTACATATGTAGACTATACACATGCCACGCGTTCCCAACACCTCACGGCAAACTCTCGCCCTCCTGTCTGCGTTGCTCGCATCGCGTCAACGCTGGCGTCATGGCTACGATCTGGCTCAAGAAACCGAATTGCAGTCCGGCACGTTATATCCGCTCTTGATGCGCCTTGCCGATCAGCGTTTATTGGAATCGCGTTGGGAAACCGACGGTGACAATCGTCGGCCGCGGCACGTGTACAAATTAACGAGCAACGGTGTCGCTTACGCCAAAAACCAGTGCTTCACTAGCGCTAAACGCACGACCAAACCTCGCGTGGCGCGTGCGACATCATGATTCACGGTAATCGTCCGAGCGCACGTATCGCGAACTGGCTTATCGCGCATGCCGAACGACATTTGCCTGCTACGCGTCGTGAGTGGGGTCAAGCAATGCGCCGAGAGTTGGAACAAATCGAAGAGCCAAGCACCTCACTTAAATGGGCGCTCGGTTGTGTTGTCGCGAGTTATTCAGAGAGGGTGAATGCCATGAATCGTGGAGACCTGCGCATTTCCGGATGGGTTCTCGGTTTCGAGTCCATGACTTGCTTCGGCCCGCTCACGCTGCTTTGGATCGCATCGCTTTTCAACATGAACAGACTGATTTATGAACCGGGAATCGTCTTTGTTGTTGCACTGTCGACAGTCGCACCATTCAGCTTATTGCTCAGCCTGTTGTTCATTACCACGGGTAGGCGCATAAACCCAAAGTGGCATATCGCGTTCATGTGCGGCTTCGCGGTGTTCGGTATCTTGCAAGTCATATCGAGAATCGGAAGCCAAGGTCCTCGATTTACTTGGTTTACCGCAGACGCGGGTTTAGTGCTGCTGTTTTGGGTTTTGCCCGCCCTATGCTCTTTGCATCTCTCGCTCATAACGCGACGTGCGTAATCAATCTGATTTTTTCTTTCGATCGATTGGATTGAATTCAGCTTCCGTTTCCAGCGTCGGTTTGAAAGTTGCATGCACGTTAACCTTTGCTTTCTGCTCATACGCAAAGCCAACACTTAGTAACAATGCTTCCGACAACGGCGGTCCAATAAATGAAAGCCCAATAGGTAAACTTTTGATTGTTCCCATCGGAACCGTCAGATGCGGGTAACCCGAGACCGCAGGCAACGTACTAAACGATCCGGGAAATTGATCGCCACTCACCAAATCGATGCGCCATGACGGACCGGCGGTCGGCGCGACAATGAAATCCAAGTGTTCGTTGGCGAGCACTCGACTTATGCCTTCGGCGCCCGCCAATCTTTTCGAATCCGCCAACGCTATTTTGTAAGTCGGGTCGTCGAGATTTTTGGCGGCATTAGCGGCAACGAACAACTCCTGACCAAACAACTTGTGCTCGCGTTCGTTCATATTATTAAAGGCAATCAACTGCCCGAGAGTACGCATCGTCACGCTCGACGGCGTGGCAGCTAGGTACACATTCAAATCAGTTTTAAACTCGGTAGTCAGCACGGTTTCTTCCGCCGCTTCGATACGCGTACTTTCAGGCGTCGGCACTTCAATCAAAGTCGCGCCGGCCGCATGCAATACCTGTAGTGCTCGTTCGTACACGACATCGATGTTCTGTTGACGATCCGCGCGAAATCGCCACACACCGATGCGCTTTCCCGCAAGGGAATTCGCCGACAATGAAGCGGCATAGCCATGCTTGCTCCCAACCATCGCATCGAGCATCGTCGCCACATCGGCAACTGATCGCGCCATCGGTCCCGCCGTATCCTGACTATGCGCAATCGGCACGATGCCTTGTTGCGGAAGTAATCCAAGCGTCGGCTTCAACCCCACCACACCGTTCATCGACGCCGGACAAGTAATCGAGCCATCGGTTTCCGTTCCAACACTGGCTGCAGCGAACAACGCGGCCACCGCGACGGCGCTACCGGCACTCGATCCGCAGGCGCTGCGATCAAGCACGTGCGGATTTTTCGTTAGGCCACCGACAGCACTCCAACCGCTGATCGAATGTTCCGAGCGAAAGTTCGCCCACTCGCTCAAATTGGTCTTGCCTAGAATGATTGCGCCCGCGGCACGCAAGCGCGCGACAACAGGTGCGTCGTGTTTCGCAAAGTTCTTGAGCAACGCGAGCGAACCGGCCGTCGTTGCCATCGGATCGGTTGATTCGATGTTGTCCTTTAACAAAATCGGAATGCCGTGCAACGGACCGCGCGCACCCTGTTCGATTCTCTCCTCGTCCAGTTTTTTCGCGATCGACAACGCATCGGGATTGATGGCAATCACCGCATGAAGCGCGGGGCCTTTGCGATTGAGCGCCTCGATCTGCGCGAGATACGCGTGAACGAGTTGTACCGATGTAATCCGGTTCGTCTGCAAGTCGTTGCTGAGTTCGGCAATCGACTTGTCCATCAAGCCGTCGCGCGCGGCTACCGTCTGCGACCTTGCACTGTGAACCTCAATCAGTAAAGCGAATGCAACCAGGACCGAATAATATTTGCACGGTCTATTCGACATGAGCGCTCTGCCTCACTTTCTCGATTAACCACTGTATGGCCGCATCGCTGCTTTCTCGCTGCGATCGCACGACGACCACCGGAAACGGTTGGGTTGCGAACGGCGGTTTGCAAACCTGCAATTGAAACGCCTTCGAATAACGCACCGCGAGTCGGCGTTGCACGGTAAGAATTGCATCGCTTTGCGCAATCAACGTAAACGCGGTCAGGAATCTCGGCACCGCCGCCACTACGCGGCGCTCGATGTGATCGCGCTTTAGCGCATTGTCGCCCCATTGCTCCAACTCGCCGGTCAACGAGATAATCACATGGCCCAATTCCGAAAACGTTGCGAGATCGATCGCGCCTTGAACGCACGGATGATCGTTCCGAGCGACCACGCAATACTCTTCCTCGTATAAACGCTCGACGACAAAATCATCGGTATGCGGCCGCAATCGACCGAGCGCATGACTAATAGCGGATTGCGTTAAGCCCAGTCGTTCCGCCACCAATGTCGTGCGACGATGACGCATGAGATCTCGAAACACGAGCAGCAGCGCGCCGTCGAGACGTTTGATCTTAGAAAGATTGATATCGTTCATGT
>JAYTQU010000023.1:0-11072 GCA_043746555.1 Pseudomonadota bacterium
CGCAGCGTACACGGCAGTACGTGAGTACTTTTCAGGCCGGTGCAACGCCGCACCGCGCGCTTCAGCGCAACCTGACAAAGTAGAAGTAATAGCAGACTAAGAATCGAGACTTGGGACACGAGACCCGAGACTCGACAGAAATCGGTCGGTTCAATCGTCTCGCGTCGCGCGTCTCGTCCCTGTATCCTTCCGGGCTTCGATTAATCGCACGAAGCTCACATGCAAGAACGTTACGATCACGCCGCCGTCGAATCCGCGGCACAAACCTACTGGGACGCCAACCGCTGCTTTGCGGCCAAGGAAGACCCCTCTAAACCCAAGTACTACTGTTTCTCGATGTTCCCGTATCCGAGCGGACACTTGCACATGGGTCATGTGCGTAACTACACGATTCCCGATGTTATTGCGCGCTTTATGCGGATGAACGGACGCAATGTGCTGCAGCCGATGGGCTGGGACGCCTTTGGTTTGCCGGCGGAAAACGCGGCTATGCAAAACAAAGTGCCACCGGCCAAATGGACCTACGACAACATCGCTTATATGAAGAGCCAACTCAAGGCGCTCGGGTTCGCCATCGATTGGGATCGCGAAGTAACCACTTGCAAACCGAATTACTACCGGTGGAATCAATGGTTGTTTCTGCGCATGCTCGAAAAAGGCATTGCGTATAAGAAAACCGGAACGGTCAATTGGGACCCGGTGGATCAAACCGTACTCGCCAACGAACAGGTGATTGACGGTTGCGGCTGGCGTACCGGCGCGCAGGTCGAGAAGCGCGAAATTCCGATGTACTACTTGGCGATAACGACCTACGCCCAGGCGCTATTGAGCGCGCTCGACACGCTCACCGAGTGGCCCGATCGCGTGCGCGCCATGCAAGCGAATTGGATCGGCAAGAGCGAAGGCGTGCGCTTTGGATTTCCGTATGAGTTGGATGGCGCGAAAAAATTGCTGCACGTGTTCACGACACGCGCCGACACGATTATGGGTGTGACGTTCTGCGCCGTGGCGGCCGAACATCCGCTCGCAACATACGCCGCGAAAAATAATCAAGCGCTCGCCGCCTTTATCGAGGAGTGTAAACACGGCACGGCGCAAGAAGCCGAACTCGCGCAGATGGAAAAGAAGGGCATGCCCACGGGATTATTTGTTACGCATCCGCTGACCAGCGAACAAATTCCCTTGTGGGTCGGTAACTATGTGCTCATGGGTTACGGCGACGGCGCGGTGATGGGTGTGCCAGCGCACGATGAACGCGATTATGCCTTCGCACTGAAGTACGCGTTGCCGATCAAACCGGTGATCCGTCATCCGAAGGGCGATACAGTGCCCGCGCCCTGGATTGCTGAGTACGCGGAATATGGGGTGTGCATCAACTCCGGTAAATACGAAGGACTCAACCACCAACAAGCCGTCGACGCCATCGCTGCGGATTTGAAAGCGCTCGGACTCGGTGAGAAACAAGTGCATTGGCGTTTGCGCGACTGGGGTATTTCGCGGCAACGCTACTGGGGTTGTCCTATTCCGATCATTCACTGCGCCAAGTGCGGCGATGTGCCCGTACCGGACGATCAACTGCCGGTCGTGTTGCCGGAGAATTTAGTGCCGGATGGCAGCGGCAATCCGCTCAACAAGACGCCTTCGTTCTACCAATGCAAGTGTCCCAAGTGCGGGGCGGATGCCAGACGTGAAACGGACACGATGGATACCTTCGTCGATTCGTCGTGGTATTTTTTGCGCTACACCTGCGCCGACAACGATCAAGCGATGGTCGATGCGCGCGCAAATTATTGGTTGCCGGTGGATCAGTACAACGGCGGCATCGAACACGCCATTCTGCATCTGCTGTACTCGCGCTTTTGGACGCGCGTGATGCACGATCTAAAATTGGTGGATGTGCAGGAGCCGTTCGCCAACCTGTTGTGTCAGGGTATGGTGCTCAACGAGATTTTCTATCGCAAACCGGCTGCGGGTCGCATGGAGTATTTCAATCCACTGAATGTCGATGTACAGACCAATGACAAAGGTCAGCGTATCGGCGCGATTCTGCGCGGCGATGGACAACCGGTGGAATCGGGTGGCGTTGGCACCATGTCGAAGTCGAAGATGAACGGCGTCGATCCGCAAAGTCTGGTGAACGAATTCGGTGCGGACACCGCGCGGCTTTTTATGATGTTCGCATCGCCGCCTGAACAATCGCTCGAGTGGTCCGACGATGGCGTACATGGTGCGCATCGCTTTATAAAGCGCCTGTGGAAAGTCGTATTCGAACATGTCAGTGCTGGAGTGTCGGTCGCAAGCTTTGTGTCCAGTGCGCTCACGCCTTCGCAGCGCGATTTGCGTCGTATTACTCATCAAACGCTGGCGAAAGTCACTGACGATTATGCGCGTCGCCGTGTATTCAATACGGCAATTGCCGCGGTGATGGAACTGATGAACGCGTTGGCGAAGTTCGACGATCGAACGCCGCAAGGACGTACGGTAGCGCAAGAAGCCTTGGAAATGATTGTGATGATGCTTTCGCCCATCGTGCCGCACGTGTGTCATGCGTTGTGGCATGAGTTAGGTAAAAGCGAAGCCGTTATCGATGTCAGTTGGCCCACGCCGGATGCGCAAGCATTGGTTCAGGACGCTATCGAGTTGGTCGTGCAAGTGAACGGAAAACTACGCGGTCGCATCACCGTGCCGACTGCCGCGAGCGAAGAGCAAATCAAATCAGCTGCACTTGCCGACGCGAATGTTCACAAATGGATTGAAGGGAAGAGCATCCGAAAAATTATCGTCGTGCCGGGAAAGTTGGTGAACGTGGTGGTGTGATGAAGTGAGACAGTGAGATGGTGAGATCGTCAGCCTCCATATTCCGATCGGCTCACGACCTTCCGATCCGACGTCCTCACGACGTCTTGGTCCACCGGCAGTTCAAAGAAGAATGTCGCGCCCAAACCGAGTTCGCTGCGAAACCCGATCGCGCCGCCCATCTGTTCGACGAGGGCTTTACAGATCGCCAAGCCCAAACCTGTGCCGCTTTTGCCGCGCGCGTCGGAGCTGTCCGCTTGGCTGAATTTTTGAAAGATGCGGGTGTGGAATTCGCTTGGGATGCCGGGGCCTCGATCGCGTACCGCGACTCGCGCACGATCGTTATCGGTCGAGAGGCTAACGTCGATGTTGGCGTTTCGCGGCGAAAACTTCACGGCGTTCGACAATAGATTCGCCATCACCTGTAGCAATCGATGAGGATCGACCGACACGATTGCATCGCTTGGCAGTGTGGTCAGCGTCATTGTGACGCCGAAGGATTCCGCATATCCGCTAGTGGCTTCAATCGCTTGTTCGACCAATGAAGCAAGCGAATGTCGTTCAAGTTCGAAATGCATCTTGCCCGATTCCATTTTCTCGATATCGAGCAAGTCGTTAATGAGATGCGCAAGTCGATCGGAATTGCGCAGCGCAATGTTCACTAGGTGTTGCGTCTTATCGTTTAACGAGCCGCTTGCGCCGGCGGCGATCAATCCCAGCGAGCCGCGAATCGATGTGATTGGCGTGCGCAATTCATGCGAGACGGTGGCGACGAACTCCGCCTTGAGTCGTTCGACTTTCCTGTTATCGGTAATGTCGCGCACCACCATCACCGCGCCATGTTGGCGACCGTCGCTGGTGAATAACGGCTGAGCGTTGATGCTCAACACGGTCGGCAAAATGTTGGATGGATGCACGGTCAGTTCGTGATCGCGCACAGTCTCGCCACGCAACGCTCGCCCGTGCGGCCAATTGCCGCTGTGCGTGCGCTCGCCGCCTTGGGCGCCGTAAAAATCAAAGGGTGTCAGATGATCCAAATTATCGAGTTCGACGCCGACCACCTGTCGATAGATTCGTAGCGCCGCGCCGTTGGCGATGCGAACCTGCCCGCTGCCGTCGAGCACCAAGATGCCCTCGTGCAAATTATTGAGCACAGCTTTGAGCGATTCGCGTTCTTTGTCGAGCGCGTGCTCCGTGCTGAGGTGATCGCAGATTTCCTCGGCCAATTTTTCGTTGATTTGCGCCAATTCGGCGGTGCGCTGACTGACCAACGTTTCGATGCGGCGCGCACGTCGCGATGTCAGGTAAGCGCCAATGCTTGCGAGCAGCGCGAACAGTAATCCTGCGCTTAGTGTCAACCACGCCCAGGCGGGGGTTCCCCCGGCGGGCGTTCCATTGAGCGATTGCAGTGTGCTGGCGACGGCTGGTGAGATCATTGCGACGGGATAGTTTGCTCGCAAAACGGCTTTCGATTGTTCACTTGACTCGGGGATTTGCTGAAGCGCGAGCGTCGCGCGCTGACGATTTTCACTATGTAGACCGCTTCACATTCTCGCCTGCAAACGTGCTACGTAGGTCGCGGCCGATGCGAGATCAGCAAACAACTGAGAAAGCGCGAAGGGCGGACCTCATTCTCAAGCGCGCTGTCTCGCCCGAGAGTGCGGGTGTGCGCCGCAGCGCGACTATGCGGCACTTAAACCCGACAGTGTTTCATTCTGAATTCGGAGATCTCATTGGTGGACACAGCTTTGGATTTGACTCATTCGCATCTAAAGTCGTTGACCGCCGAGCGCGCGGTGCCGGCGAAGATATTGGTCGTCGACGACGACGAACTCGAACTGTCGTTGATGTCCGATCGGTTGACCGCCGCCGGTTTTACAGTCGTGACCGCGCCGAACGGCGAAGCCGCATTGCAATTGCTCGAAGCGCAGTGGTTTCCGATCGTGCTGGCGGATTGGCAGATGCCGGTCATGGACGGCATGCAATTGATCGAACGGCTGCGCGATCGCGGCGGTGACGATAGTTACTTCATTATGATTTCGATACGAGCCTCGCGCGAGGACTTCGAACGCGGCTATGGGGCCGGCGTCGACGATTATCTTTCTAAAAAATCTTCGGATGCCGAATTGCTGGCGCGCATTCGCGCGGGCTTTCACACCGTGGAGTTGCGTCGCTCATTGCGACAGACGCGCGCGGCGCTCATGGGTAGCAAGCTCGCGGCCAGCGACGCTGAGAGCGCTCGCTCGCAATTGCTGGGGCGACTACAAACCGAGATCGCGCGTGCGCGACGCTATCGAAGACCGTGCTCGCTACTGATGCTGGGTGTACAACTCAATCGCGCGCCGCACGCGAAGACCGATATGCTAATGACGCCCGAGCTGCGCGAAGCGCTTATGCAGGCGGTGCGCGGTGTAGTTCGTGTCGACATCGATTGGGCAGGTCCTTACGATTCCGGAATCGAATCCGGAAGCGAATCCGAGCGGGAAGTCATATCGAGTGGAAACATCGGATTCGCGATCGTGCTGCCTGAAACCGGTTCGGCAGAAGCGATTACCGTGCGCGCACGCATTCGTGGCGCGCTGATACAACGTATGCGCGAATTAATTGGAGCGGATGCAACCTTGCAGTTGAGTGTCGGTGCGTCGTCGGTCGATCCGAGCAGCGACAATTCGCAGTTAACCGCCGAAGCGTTGCTTGCCACCGCGGGTCGATGTCGTCGCTGCATGTCCGATCGCGGCGTGAGTCGTTTGCATGCGGTTCAAGCCAGCGTTGCCAACAAAGTTGCGATTCCGTGCCGTCAAGGCTACGCCGTCGCCGATCATTGTTTGGAATTGCAGCAACGTAACGCCGAATAATCGAACGGACATGCGCGCTCAAGACCAGCAGACCATTTGGAATCCCGACGACACGACTCGAATTTTCCTTCCGAACTTCGCCAATCTACCACGGCAAACGGTCCTATTGGTGGATGACGATCCGCTGACCATCGAGCGTATGTCGATGCTCGTGCAAATGGCCGGGTTCGACGTGCGCACCGCCGGTTCGGGCAGGGAAGCGTTATCGTTACTGCACCATGAATACTGTCCGATCGTGATGAGCGACTGGCTGATGCCGGACATGGATGGCCTGGCATTGTGTCGCGCGATTCGAGCGGACTCGTTTCGCGGTTACGTGTACATTTTGTTGCTTACCGCACGCGGCGCGCAGGATGACATTGTTGCCGGACTCGACGCGGGCGCCGACGATTATCTCCATAAGGGTGTCGGCGAAGCGGAGTTGATGGCGCGGCTGCGAACGGCGCGACGCATTGTCGCGTTGGAGCAATCGTTACGCGACATCATCGACGAGAAGCGGCGACTCGCAACCACCGATGCCTTGACCGGCGCACACAATCGACATTACTTCGTAAAGCACTTGAGTCGCGAGCTCAAACGCGTACGCCGCTATGGCGGACCATTGTCGTTGTTGGCGCTCGATATCGATCGCTTCAAGTCGGTCAACGATCGGTTCGGTCATCCGGTCGGAGACGAAGTGTTGGTCGAATTTGTTCGCCGCATCAATCTCGGCTTGCCTCGCGAGATCGACTGGTGCGCGCGCTTGGGGGGCGAGGAGTTCGCCGTTGTGTTACCTCAGACCGATCTGGCAGGCGCGCAAACGGTGGCGGAAAAACTTCGCCACATGACCGCGAGTGTGCCGATGTTGACGGCGAGCGGACCGATCGAAATTACGGTCAGTCTCGGCGCAGCCGCAGTGAGTTCGTTGCCGCAAGAAATCGAGCCCTCGGTCGAGACACTCCTCGAGATTGCCGATCGTGGTTTGTACGCCAGCAAACAAGGCGGTCGCAATCGCGTGACAGTCGTCGGCGATACGCAATCGCCGGATAGCGCAGCTTGCCATCGGTGAAGACGATCAATTAGAACTAACGACTCCGCCGGCAGGCGTCCACCCATCTGGGTGCGAACTCGTGGCATGATGCGCCCACTGGGTTGCGGAAGCGAAAGGGCGAATGATGCGGTTGCGAGTGGTGAGCCTTGTCGGTGCATGTGTCGTGGGCATCAGCGCGTGCGGATGGCATTTGCAGGGGAGTGCGCATTTACCATCGGTGCTGGCGGCGACCAAAATCGCTGCGGAAGATGAGTACACCGATTTCTATCGAGAATTACGCCGTGCATTACTTGCGGCAGGCGCTACGGTGCCATCGGCAACGCCCGACGCGGCTGGTTCAACGCAATCGTCGCATTCCGGAGCGGTAGTGCGCGTGCGCAACGAAGTGTATGGTCAACGTGTGGCCGCCTTATCGGCGCGCAATACGCCCGAGGAATTTCAAGTGTTCTATATGGTGGACTACTCGCTCGATATCGACGGCGTCGAAGTTTTGCCGACGCAACACTTGGAAATGGCCGCCAACTATAGTTACGACGCGACCGCCGTGCTTGCTAAGGAGCGCGAACAACGCTCGATGCAACAGTCATTGGCGCGCGAGTTGGCGAGTCGTGTGGTGCGCGGTTTGGCGAGCGCCAAACGGCCGGCGCTCGAATAAACTTTCGAACGGAGTCGAAGCCATGCCGACGCGACCATTGCAAAGCATTTTTTTCGTCGACGACGAGCCGGATATTCGCGAAGTCGTTGAGATGGCGCTGAATTTATCCGGTCTGTCGGTACGCACCTGTCCTTCAGGCGCGTTGGCGCTACAAGAACTGTCGCTGTTGCGCCCGGATTTGGTGCTACTCGATGTCATGATGCCGGATCTCGATGGCCCGGCCACCTTCGCGCATCTGCAAGCCGATCCGTTGTTGCGAGATTTGCCCGTCATCTTCATGACGGCCAAAGCGCTGCCGCAGGAAGTCGATCGATTCATGAAGCTCGGCGCCATCGGAGTGATTTCCAAACCGTTCGATCCGATTCAATTGGGCGCGCGCGTGCAACAACTATGGGCGGCGGCGCGATGAGCACCGCCGTCGTAAACACACCGCAAGATTTGGCGCGGCGCATGGCGGCGTTGGGTCAGCGTTACTTGCAGCGCACTGTCGGCGAGCTCGACGAGCTACAAACGTTAGTTCAAGAGGTCGTTGCAGGAGACGTCGCGACACTGCGCAACATCGAGATTCTCGCGCATCGCATTCGCGGCAGCGGCGCGATGTTCGGTTTCGAGTTAGTTAGCGACGTGGCCGGCGAAATTGAATTCTTGGCGGTGGACGCCAAGCTTGGATTGCATCCGGATCGGCCTGCGTTGCGGGCGCGCTTCGCGGCGCAACTTCGCGTACTGGCATTCACGTTGCGTGCAGCTGCGAATTGAATGCTCGCGGTGCATGATTTGCCCGTCGGCGCACTCGCCAAATTGTTTGCGCCGTATGGCTTGAAGATCGAGCACGTCGCGTCCGGCGCGGATATTCCAGGTTCTTATTGGGATGAAAGCGAAGCGGGCCTGATTGGCGATCGGTTGTTCGTCAGCGATGCCACGCCGGTACATTCCGTACTTCACGAGGCCTGCCATTTCATTTGCATGGACTCGGAGCGTCGTAGTCAATTACATCGCGATGCCGGCGGCGATCACGCAGAAGAAAATGCCGTGTGCTATTTGCAAATCCTGCTCGCAGATCATGTTGCAAGTATGGATCGCGACCGAATGCTCAGCGACATGGATGCCTGGGGTTATACGTTTCGATTAGGCTCGTCGCGAGCATGGTTTGAGAAGGATGCGGCGGATGCGCGCGAGTGGCTGCGAGCGCATGGTGTCATCGACGCCAGTGAAGCAGTGACATGGCGCATGCGGACATGATCGCTTTCCGAACCAACGCTGCTCCGCCGATTCGGTAGCGTGCGGAGGTAGTCCTGCGGGCGTAGTCTTCCCGCATTAGACGAGCACAATTTTCCCGTTTGACCGGAAGGTTACAAAAAACACGCCAGTTACTCGGTTCGTGAATTCCCGACATCTCGTCGAAGATTGTAGCCTCAAGCGACCGTACTAAATGGGCCCAACTGAGACGGTCGGGCCGCCCGTTAGCCTGACGTTCAAAAGTGGCAAAGCGGACCGTCGAAATGTAGAAGACGATCCGATGATTGGCGACCATCGGACCGGCTTAAAAAGCAAACGGAACCGATTCTTAGAACCGATCAAGCGGACTCGTGGCTTTGCGAGTGGCTCGAACACGTGGGTGTAAATCATGGTGGTCTCTAGACTTCGGTGACCGAGCAACAGGTTGAATGGTGCGAACGTCCGAGACGCGACGCTTGACTGCGAGATGATTCAAGAATGCTTCAACTTCGGGTGGCCCCATTTCACGCGGATGTCGCTGACGATGAAGCAAAATGAACTGGCGAATCCAGTAACGATAGCTTTGCTCGGTGCGCGGGCTGAAGTGCCGGTGGCGACAAACAATCGATACCTGGTCAAGTAGTCGAGGGGATGGGGTGGGCGTGGTCTGTGGACCCCATGAGGTTCGCTCCTGTGTGTATGAATGGACGTTGATAAACGCAAAAAGAATACCCGAAGCCCTCCAAATTCGCGTCTACACTTTCGGTGGTTGTTATACTGACAGTACGCTGTCAGTAGGATATAGGTATTGTGCTGCTTGCTCGCAGCTCAGAGGTAACGACGCTAGACCAAAGGAACTGAAGATGCCAAGCAAGAAACTTAATTTCGACGACGTACGCGAAATTGCGATGAAGCTCGGCGGCTTTGAAGACGGTGCTATTCGTGGCGCACCTTCTCTTAAAGCGGGTGGCAAGCTGCTCGTATGTCCAGCGTTGCATAAATCCGCAGACCCGGATTCATGGGTCGTTCGTATTAGTCCTTGCCGACGTTCTGAGCTGATATCTGCTGAGCCGAATACGTACTATCTAACGAACCACTATGCCAATTATCCAATGGTTCTTGTTCGGCTGTCTCAACTTGATCGCGATTCGTTACAAGTCTTGTTAGAAACATCGTTGCGGTTTTCGAATGCGAAGACGAAAACCACTATAAACAGGCCTCCGCCATCGAGCGCGACACGCAAGAAAAAATGAGTCCTAACATGCCAATCATGTTCGCGTCTTTCAGATGCCCGACTCGCAAAAGCCTTCGGCCTTTGCTCGCGGCATATTGGCGGCGTTATAAGTGCGATGAAATCTAAAGTTTACTTACCGCAATCGCCGGAATTATTATAAACGGATGCTCGACGGCTTCCATCTATGAAAAAGTTTCGAAGCAACTGTGCGTATTCCAGATGGCGCAAAGCAATGTTCAGAATGTTCGACGAAGTTAAAGCTGCGAATTCGTTGTATGAGGATTCGTTCAACAAGCGCCTCGGCAAATCAGCGCGCATTTAACGTCAAAGGTTGGCTGGTAGCACAGTGATGAATCCTTGGTTTGGAAAAGCGCTGGTTTTGTTGAGCATGGTGTCGATTGTTATTATTCGGGCGCCACACGGTCGCCGTAACAGCAAGATTGCTGTCGTGGAGAGCCGGAAGGGGTGCCTCGAAATTGCGTTACTTGCACTCATGTGGTTTGCGGTGATGATTCTTCCCTTAGCTGCAATCCTGACTCCGGTCTTGTCGTTTGCAGATTATCCGCTCCACCCGCTAGCATTTTCGATCGGAGTGATTGCACTTTGCGCCGGTCTTTGGCTCTTTCATCGTTCACACGCGGATTTGGGTAGGAACTGGTCCATTAGCTTGGAGATTCGCGAAAATCATCAGTTGGTCACGTCGGGCGTCTATCGGCTCATCCGCCATCCAATGTATACGGCAATATTCCTACAAGCGATCGCACAAGGCTTGTTGCTTTCCAATTGGTTCGCTGGACCTTCTTGTTTGTTTGCGTTCCTCTTCATGTTCGCTGTCCGAGTTGGCGCAGAGGAACGGATGATGCAGGAGAAGTTCGGCGACGCCTACATCAACTACGTACGCCGGACTCAACGTCTTATTCCGCGCCTCTGGTGATGATGGCGAGGGTTGGCAGGGCAGTCAATGGCGACGTGACACGAGCCACGCACCGTCACTCAATCGTTTCGCCATGGCTGATCCGTGCTTGACGGTTTGCTATCCGCCGCACTAACGATTGGTTCCCTTGCAATGGACAAAAGCAGTCGTTCCTACGTCTGCTTACCGGCGTTTTCTTACCTGTCGACGAACGTCGGTAGTTGGCCGACTTTTCCAGAGAGCGATCGCGCAAGGCGATCGCTACTCACGCATCAAATTACACTTCTGTTTGTTCGGCCATCTCGAGCGCATCGTCGACTTCAGTACCGAGAAATCGAACGGTACTTTCGAGCTTCGAATGGCCAAGGAGCAGT
>JAYTQU010000024.1:0-5399 GCA_043746555.1 Pseudomonadota bacterium
TGCACGTACCGGTGAATCCGACGTTTCGAGAATTGGAGTTGACACATGAGCTGAGCGATGCGGATGTCGGTATCGTTGTCACACTCACGTCGTTGTTACCGCTAGTGCAAGCGGTGCGAGCCAAAGTGCCGCAGCTCAAATGTGTCATCACGACGACATTACAAGAGCATGTGCCCGATCAACCCACGCTGCCGGTGCCGCCCGCTTTGTATGACAGCGGTCACGGCGCTACCGGCGATCTCGATTTCTATACAGCGTTGCAGTCCGTTGCGCATAAGCCCACCGAACTGCGCCCCGGCGAACTCGATGAACTGGCCGCGCTCAATTACACCGGCGGCACAACCGGTTTACCTAAGGGTTGCGAGCACACTCAACGCGATATGCTTTATACAACAGCATGCGCTGTGACGTTCGGTCTTGGTGCCGGTAATGCTGTTATCGCGCTGACATTTTTGCCGGTGTTTTGGATCGCAGGCGAGAATACGTCGATCATCACTCCGATATTATCCGGAAGTACCTGCGTAATGCTGGCGCGTTGGGACGCGTCCACGGTGCTGCAGGCAATTCAACGTTACAAAATTCAATCGATGGTGGCGATGGTCGACTCATGGGTAGAGATCATGAATCATCCGGACCTTGCCAAATACGATTTGCGCTCACTGCAAAATCCCGCGGGTATTTCCTTCGTGAAGCGACTGTCGAAAGAACATCGCGAACGATGGAAGCAAATTGCCGGACCGAACAGCGTGCTGCGCGAAGCCGGTTATGGCATGACCGAAACGCACACCGGCGATACCAACACGCGCGGCATGCAAACCGACGACGCCGATCTTGAGCACGGCGCGGGCACCATGGTAGGTGTGCCGATGCCTGGCACCGATATTCTCATCGCCGATTTCGAAACGCATGAATTCAAGGCAATTGGCGAGCCCGGCGAAATTCTGGTGCGCACACCGTCGGCGACCAAGGGCTATTGGCGCAAGCCCGACGCAACACGGGATCTATTCGCACACGGCGAATGGTTGCGCACGGGCGATAGCGGGCAATTGGACGAACGCGGCCGCGTGCGTTATCTGGGCCGTCGCAAAGAAATGCTCAAAGTAAACGGCATGAGCGTGTACCCATCGGAACTTGAAGTGCTGATGTCGTCGCATCCGGAGATCGCGACGGTAGCGGTCATCGGCGTGGCCGATGAAAAACGCGGCCAGGCCGCCGTCGCCTTCGTGCAAGTCAAACCCGCTAGCCCCATCACTGTCGATCAGTTGCAGTCGTGGTGTATGCAAAACATGGCGCGCTACAAAGTACCGACCGTGCGATTGATCGATGCGTTGCCGCTCGCGCCAACAGGGAAGGTGGATAAGATTGCGCTGGCAAACATCCGTGAGCTGAAGCCGAGATGAGCATTCGACTAATTCTACTTTGTCAGGTTGGGATCAAGCGATGCGGGGCAAGGCCGCACCGCGCGCTGCAGCGCAACCTGACAAAGTAGAACTAATCTCCGCTCGCAGAGCAGATATATATGAACGCACGCAATACCAAGAAGCGAATCGTTAAGCACAAGTTGGACGCAGCCAACTCGCCCGTCTGTCTGTGGCGCGGCGCTAACGCCTGAAGTCGCTAACAACCAAGCCGGACAGTGAGATTGACTATACCGACTTGCCGCGCGCGTCAAAGCAGGTGAAGTGGACAGGTCCCGGCTTGTTGATCCCCAACGAGAACAAGCAGCAAGTGACTGTTCGCTTGGATCGCGATGTGTTGGGATTCTGTCGGGGCCCCGGGCAGCGTTACCAAAGCCGAATCAATGCGGCGCTTCGCGAATATGTGAACGCGCATCGTAAAGCGGGATAGTTGCCGATTGTGAGTTGGTCGCACGCTTCTTGCCGGTGCCGACCGCGAAAGCGGACAAGGGGTGAGTTAGGAAAGATGGCCATTTAGTATCAACATGCGGCCATATCAGTCACAAAGTTTAAGAACTCCTGTCTGGACATCATTCGCCGCGTCGAAAAAACCGGAGAGGCGGTGGCGATCACGCATGGCAAAGAGGTGGCGCGAATTGCGCCGTCGTGCGTTGTTGTGAAAGTCCCGCCGCTCAAACCTTGGGAACATCTTTGTAGCCTCGGTGGCCGATTGTTCGCCAAGCCGAACGAATCGGCTATTACGGACAGGGGTTTCGAGGCGTTGCGTTGAGCGTATTACTACACCCGCAGGTAGTTTTGGTGGCTCACACCAAAATGTCCCATCGAAATAGCCGCGCGAATTGCGCTGCATCCCGTGTCAGTATCCAATGGAAGCCCAAATAGCGTTTGCGCTTGACGCCAAACCCGTCGGCCGGTAATACTCGCACCCCATGAATTCCTGCAAAGCAAACAAGAATTGGTGGTGGCGCCGCTCATAACGGAGAGGGGCTCGCCTGCATTTGTTGTAGCTAGCGAAATTTAGATCGAAACAAACCCATCTCCGAGCACAAGCCGGGATGGGTTTTTTGTTGTCCGTAGCATTTGCAAAGAAATTTGGAGAACGCGCTTGCAACCGTTTTTTGACATAGCCGCCGACCTCGACACACCGGTGTCGGCGTACATGAAGCTCAAGCCATTCAAACCGCGCTTCTTGTTGGAAAGCGTGGAAGGCGGCGAGCGCTTGGCCCGATATTCCTTTATTGGTTTTGGCGATTGTCTAGAAGTCAAACTCGACGCCAATGGTTTGAATGTCGGCGGCAAAATCAGTGCGGCACCAACGTCGCAAAATGAATTGCTCGACGCATTGCGTGCCGCGCTTAAATCTGCGGCGTTGCCGCAACCTAACATTCCCGGCGTGCCGTTACTCGGTGGATTGGTGGGCGTTGCCGGTTACGATTTGGTTCGCTACTTCGAGCGCTTGCCCAACAAAGCGAAGATTGTCGATCCGACGCCCGATGCACACTATCTCGCACCGCGTTCGTTGTTGGTGTTCGATCACATTACGCGGGGCGTCGCGTTGCTGCATGCAGGTAGCGAGTCGGAGCGCGCGTCGCTGCGCAAAGAAGTGATTGCTGCACTACGCGGTGGACTACCCAATAGCAACAAGAAAGCGCGTTACTCGCCGCCGGAAGGTTCGTTGAGCAAAGACGAGTATTGCGAACGCGTAAAACGCACGCAGGAGTACATTGCCGCGGGCGATGTATATCAATTGGTACTCGCGTCGCGATTCTCCGGGCGCTGCGAACTCGATCCATTCGAAACCTATCGAGCATTGCGCTTGCTCAATCCATCGCCGTATATGTACTACTGCGATTTGGGCGAGCACATTGTCGCGGGGTCATCGCCGGAAGCACTGGTGCGTTTATCGAACGGTCGTGCCAACCTGCGACCGCTTGCGGGTTCGCGTCCGCGCGGCGCGGACAGTACGCAAGATCAAGCATTCGAAGCCGAACTGCTCGCCGATCCAAAAGAAAACGCCGAGCACGTCATGCTTGTCGATCTCGCGCGCAACGATTTGGGCCGCGTTGCAAAGGCGGGATCGGTGGGCGTGCATCCGTATCGCACCATCGAACGCTATAGTCACATCATGCACATGGTGAGTGGTGTGAGCGGTGATCTTGCGCCCGGCAAAGACGCTTTCGATTTGTTCGCTGCGACATTCCCCGCTGGAACATTGGTCGGCGCACCGAAAGTACGTGCGATGGAAATCATCGACGAACTCGAACCGGTGCGTCGCGGATTCTACGGCGGAACGGTAGGCTACTTCGGTAGCAATGGCAGCATGGATCAAGCGATCACCATTCGCACGCTGGTGTTTAGCGGCGACACTTACAGTTTTCAAGCGGGCGCCGGTATTGTGTCCGACAGCGTGCCGCTCACCGAGTACCACGAAGTGTTAGCGAAGAGCGAAATTCTAAGACGGGCATTAAGTTTGGCGGAGGAGGGCTTATGAGCGCTTCCCGACTTCTGTTGATAGATAACTACGACTCCTTCACTTACAACTTGGTGCAGGCATTCATGGTGTTGGGCGCCGAGGTGCTCGTGCATCGCAACGATCAACTCACCATTGAACAAGCAAAGGCATTGCAGCCGACACATCTGTGCATCTCGCCCGGTCCCGGCACGCCGTACGATGCGGGCGTATCGATGAAGATGATCGAAGCGTTCGCCGGCGAATTGCCGATCCTCGGCGTGTGTCTGGGACATCAATCCATTACCGAAGTATTCGGCGGAAGAGTCGTGCGCGCCGGACGGCAAATGCACGGCAAGACATCGTCGATCACTCACGACGGCAAAGGCGTCTTCGCAGGCGTGGTGAATCCCGTTGAAGTCGGGCGCTACCATTCGCTCATTGCGCAACCCGAGAGTCTGCCGTCGCTATTAGAAGTAACAGCCAAAACGCCGGAAAACGAAATCATGGGACTGCGGCACAAGACTCTCATGGTCGAAGGCGTACAGTTTCATCCCGAGAGCGTGCTGACGCCCGAGGGGCCGAAGATGGTGGAAAATTTTCTAAAGATGAAAGGCGGGAAGCGATAGGCAGTTATGACTTCACTTCGCAACACACTCGATCATCTTCTCGATGGCAATCCCTTGGGCGAACAAGGCGCAAGCGAGTTGTTGATCTCCCTGACGGACGTCAACATGGAGCCGTCGTTGGCGGGTGCGTTTCTCGCGGCGCTTCGCGCCAAGGGTGTCACTGCCGACGAGGTGCGTGGCTTTGCAAAGGCGATGCGAAGTCTGGCAAAAAAACCGATTCTTCCCGAAGGCTCACCGCTCATCGACATGGTGGGAACCGGCGGCGACTCATCGGGCACTTTTAATTTATCGACTGGCTCAGCGCTACTCGCGGCATCGACGGGCGCGCGTGTTGCAAAACACGGTTCGACTTCGATCACAAGTCGCAGCGGCGCAGCGGATGTACTCAAGGCGTTGGGTTTACCGATGCCCCTTGATGAAGTTGCAGCCGGAAAATGTTTGGCGGCGACTAACTTTACTTTCTTCTTCGCGCCGCACTATCACCCGGCAATGAAAACGCTCGGTCCGATTCGCAAAGCGCTTGGTGTGCGCACGGTTTTCAACATGCTTGGACCGCTGACGAATCCTGCTGAACCGCCGTATCACTTGATCGGCGCATACAATATCGAAGCAGCATCTTTGCTTGCGGAAACTTTATCGGGCATGAAAATCGAACGCGCGTTTGTCGTTCATGGGTCGCCGAGTTGGGATGAACCAACGCCGGTCGGTCCATTCGAATGTTTCGATGTGCGGCCCGGTAAGGTGTCGCGACGAACGCGCACTGTCGAGGAATTCGGATTGCCTAGTTGCAAAGCAGAAGACTTGAAAGGCGGCGATGCGGCCTACAATGCCGACCATCTACGCAATGTGCTTGAAGGGCGCGATCGCGGTCCGCATCGACACGCATTGATCATGGGCGCTGCG
>JAYTQU010000025.1:0-9941 GCA_043746555.1 Pseudomonadota bacterium
GTTTTGCCTGATACGGCGTCACGTTGCGGGGGCCGGCGAGCAAATTGGTGCCGGACTCGCCGTCCTCGTCATCGGTCGGCGCGACGAGAGGTTTGCGGCGTTCCGCGACCGCAACGTGTTTTGCGTTTGCTGCGGAAAGGCTTGCGGGTTTCGGTGGGGTCATCTTTGCGAAAGGGGTTGACACAGCGGCCGCGCCGGACGAACTTTTGCCGCTCAACCTAACGGGCGAGTGCGCGGTCATATTAGCGGCTTGAGCAGAGGGGACTTTAGGCGCCACTGTCGCGACGGCTTTTTTCGACGTCGTCTTAGCAGCGGGCGCAGCGGGCTTGGCGGTGGATTTAGAGACCGATGTAACTGCCTTCTTTTTCACCGCCGCACTTTTAGCGGACGCGGGCGCTTTCGCCGCTTTGGCGGCGGGTTTGGCATGGGCTTTTGTCGGCACACGCTTTTTCGCGGGCGTCGACTTAAGCGAAACAGTCTTCTTGGCCTTGCTCGCCTTTGCAGACGGTTTCTTAGTGGGCATCGCAGCCTCCGGTCTTATTGAGCCAACTCGCGTCGGCCAGTTTGGTAGTCACCAATAAAAAGAGGCGCGATTATACAGACCGGATGCGGCACGTACAGCCCGAAGAATTATCTCTGCCACAGCGTTGCAATCTCCGGTCAACAGAACGATACGATTCCCTTACACTACCCGTCACGCTGAACACCACACTGGCCAGACGCCGCACGTGCGTTTGTGCACGGGCAGCGGCGCGGCGGCTCATGCCGTCGACTTGGCACTCAGTGACTTAGGATTCTCATGCGACTCAACAAGATCAAAATTGCGGGCTTCAAATCGTTTGTCGATCCGACCGCCGTTAACTTTCCCAGCAATCTAGTCGGCGTCGTGGGCCCGAACGGTTGCGGCAAATCCAACATCATCGACGCAGTACGTTGGGTGATGGGGGAAATTTCGGCGAAGCACCTGCGCGGCGACTCGATGGCCGATGTGGTGTTCAACGGTTCGGCGTCGCGCAAACCGGTAGGCACGGCGTCGGTCGAACTCGTGTTCGATAACGCCGACGGCACGTTGAGCGGGCAATACGCGGGCTTTGCCGAAGTGTCGTTAAAACGTGTGGTCGCGCGAGACGGTCAGTCGGCGTATTTTTTGAACGGCACTCGCTGCCGCCGCAAGGACATCACGCAGTTATTCTTGGGTACCGGCTTGGGTTCGCGTAGTTACGCGATTATCGAGCAAGGCATGATTTCGCGCGTCATCGAGGCGCGCCCGGAGGAACTCCGCGGCTTCATCGAAGAAGCGGCCGGCATATCCAAGTACAAAGAGCGCCGTCGGGAAACCGAAAACCGCATTTCGCACACCAAAGAAAACTTAGAGCGACTGCAGGACTTGCGCGACGAAGTCGACAAGCAACTTCGCCATCTGCAACGTCAAGCCGCGACCGCCCGTCGCTATCAGACGCTGAAACAAGAGGAGCGCAAGCTCGCCGCCGAATTGCTCGCTTTGCGCTTGCGGCAAGTCGATCGCGACTCGCAGTCGAAAGAGGGCATTCTGCGCGAACGCGACACGGCCATGCAGAGCGCGCTGGCCGACCTGCGCGAAATCGAATCCTCAATCGAGTCGACACGCGAGCACTTCACCGAAAAGTCCGAAGCGCGCAATCGTGCACAAGGCCGCTTTTACCAAATCGGCGCCGATATTTCGCGCACCGAGCAGGCGATTGCGCACGCGCGCGATTTACGCCAGCGTCAGACCGCCGACTTGAGCCAGGCCAAGCAAGGCGCGTTGGAGATCAAGCTGCATTTGGATCGCGATCAAAGTCAGATCGACGAATTGCAAGCGGCGCTGGAACAGTTGCAACCTGATTTGGATCGCGTGCGCGAGCGCGAACAGGCATCGAATGCCGCGCTCGAAAATGCCGAAGAAACGATGCAGCAATGGCAGGAGACGTGGGAGTCATTCAATCGCGAAGCGCGTTCGGCCAGTGAGAAGACGCAAGTCGAACGGGCGCGAATCGAACAATTGGAAAATCAGTTACGTCGCTTGGAGGCGCAGCGAGAACGCACGCAAACCGAGATCGAGACGCTAGCGTCCGACGACATCGAAACGCGGCTGTCCGCACTCGATGAGCAAGCGCGCGCCGCACAGGAAGCGAGTGAAACGGTCGGCGCGCACTTGAGTGAATTGACGGCACAAATCCAGCAGCTCCGCGATCGTGAACGCGAGTTAACCGCCGCAGCGGATCAACGTCGTCGCGATCTGCAGGAACAACAAGGCCGACTATTATCGCTAAACGCGTTACAGCAAGCCGCGCTCGGCGTGGCGCAAGGAAAAGTTGCCGAGTGGTTGACCGTCAACGCGTTGCAGGATCGCCCGCGTCTCGCGCAGCAACTAAACGTGCAGTCCGGTTGGGAACGCGCCGTCGAAACCGTGCTCGGTTCTTATCTCGAAGCGGTGTGCGTCGACACGCTGGATTCGGTCGCCGGATTGCTCGATAGCATGCAAGTCGGCACGGTGGCTTTTTTCGCAACTGCAAGCGGCGCTGCGCGTCCCGCACTCGCGGAGAATCGCCTATCGAACCGCGTTCAAGGGCCAACCGGAATTACCTCGCTGCTCGGTAACGTCATCGCCGTCGATTCTCTAAGCGATGCGTTGCAATTGCGCGGACAATTGGCGTTGAGTGAGTCGGCAGGAACATCCATCATCACTCGCGATGGAATATGGATCGGTCAGGATTGGTTGCGCGTGAGTCGCGATCAAGATGTTCATGCGGGCGTGTTCGGTCGCGAACAAGAGATGCGCAGCTTGCGAGCGGCCGTCGGTGAAGCCGAAGAAGCGCTGCAACGAGTTACTGCTTCGTTGGTGGAAACCCGACAAAAGGCCGCCGAGTTGGGCGAGCATCGTGACGATGCGCAGGCCGACGCTAATCGGCTGCATCGCGAACACAGCGATGCGCGCGCGCAACTCGACAGTTTACGAGTGCGCGCCGACCAGTTAGCCGAGCGTGGGCGCAGCTTGCGTGCCGACGCCGAAGAACTTTCCACCGAACTCGCGTCGACGCAGAACAATATCGCGTCGGCGCGCGGACGTCTGCAAGAAGGGTTGAACGAAAGCGCTGCGCACGAAGAAACACGCGTCGAACTGGAAGCGAGGCGTGAACAATTGCGGCAAAATTTAGGATTGGCGCGTACCCAGGCGCAAAGCGATCGCGCCGTGGCGCAGGAGACTGCTATCACTGTGGAATCGAAACGATCGGCACGCAGTTCTATTGCAGCCGGATTGGAGCGCATGCGCGCGCAGCTGACGCAACTGCGACAGCGTAGCGCCGATTTGCAGCATCAATTGACGGTTGGCGAGGTGCCGCTAGCCGAACACGAAAAAGATCTGGCCGTGCAACTCGAATTGCGCGCAGCCGCCGAACAAAACCTCACCGAGGCGCGCCGTGCACTCGATGAAGCCGAAGCGCAAATGCGCGAACTCGACGAGCGACGCGCGGCGTCGGAAGAGCGTGTCGAGGAAGCACGCCAACATTTGGACGATGTGCGTTTGGCGACGCAAGAATTGCGCGTACGGCGCGAGTCGTTGCAAGAACAATTTGCGGCGACACATTTCGAACTGCAACCGGTGCTCGATAGTTTGTCCGCCGATAGCGAAGTCCCAACGTGGGAGCAAACGCTGCGTGAAGTCACCGAAAAGATCGAGCGTTTAGGCCAAGTTAATCTGGCGGCGATCGACGAATTCAAAGAGCAATCCGAACGCAAAGAATATCTAGACCGGCAATTCAAAGATCTGACGGATGCGCTTGAAACGTTGGAGACGGCTATTGCAAAGATCGACAAGGAAACGCGTGCGCGCTTCCAAGACACCTTCGATCGCGTCAATGCCGGATTGAAAGATCGGTTTCCGCGCTTGTTTGGCGGCGGACATGCTTACTTAGAGTTGGCGGGCGATGACATCTTGAATGCGGGCGTAGCGATCATGGCGCGTCCGCCCGGTAAACGGAACAGCACGATCAATCAACTATCCGGCGGCGAGAAGGCGCTGACGGCTGTCGCGCTGGTATTCTCGATTTTCGAACTGAATCCCGCGCCGTTTTGTTTGTTGGACGAAGTGGATGCGCCCCTCGACGACAACAACGTAGGACGATTTTGCGAAACCGTTCGCGAGATGTCGCAACGTGTGCAGTTCTTGTTTATCACACACAACAAATCGACCATGGAATTGGCGGACCAGTTGATCGGCGTCACGATGAACGAACCGGGCGTATCCCGTTTGGTCTCCGTTGATGTCGAAGAGGCCGTGCGGATGGCGGCAATGTGATCGCGGCATTTGGGTATGTCGTTGCTCGGAACGCCGAGATCGGCGCTGCGGGACTCGACGAATGCTCGCGGTTGCAGCGCCGTGTTGCGTACCCACGGTCTCATGTTGTAAGTAACAATTTGTAAGTAGAATCGATGAACGAACTGCGTTGGATATTGTTGGGCGCTGCGGTGGTCGTTCTCGCATGGATTTATTTTCAAGGACGGCGAAAGAAGTTTGCGACCAACGATTTCGAGCGACCGTCGCGGCATACACCGCGTCAGGCTCATGGTCTCTCGCAAGACGACCGCAATGAGCCCAAAGTTCGCGCGCGCGAGATTGAGCCGCCGCAACTGACCGAGTCGGTTATCGTGCGCGATGAGCGCGGCGATCGGCATACCGGCGATCGACATACGGACGGGTCGCGAACCGTCATGCCGCGCATAGAGGCAAATTTTATCGACAACTTGCCCGAAGTGCGTATCGATACAGCAACCTCCGGTTCGTTTTCTATGCCGGGTACGTTTTCTATGAATGACGCGTTGAGTACCGCTGCGCTCGATCAATTAACGATTACTCAACCTCTGGATTCATCGGCGACTCAGCCATTTGCGCCCTCGGACATGCAATCGTTTGAGCGTGCAAAATCTGCGTCATTAGAGGGTATCGAGGCTGCCGCAAGTGCAGTTCCTGCCGAACCTATATCGACCCGCCGACCCACGTCCGCGGCGGCGACGGTGCCACGAACTTCACGCAAGATCGTCGCGCTTAGAGTGCCGGCGCAGTCGCAGCGAATCGGCGGCGCTCGCCTGAAAGATGTGCTGTTGAGTCAGGGACTCCGTCATGGACGCTACGATATTTTTCACCGTAGCGATGAAGCGGGGAATATCTTGTTCAGCGTGGCCAGCATGATCGAGCCGGGGATGTTCGAGCTCGCTTCAATGGCGACGACGGAGTATCCCGGTGTTTCACTTTTTCTACAATTACCAAGTTCGGTGGACGGCGTGCAGGCGTTCGATGCGATGTTCGCGTGCGCACAAGTGTTGCAGCACGAATTCCTCGCAAGTCTGCAAGGCGAGCGAGGCAAGCCCTTGACGGCGGAAACAGTGGCGCGTATTCGCGAAGACATCGTCAACTTCCAACATCTTGTCCCGTATTTATCGGGCAATACTTAGCCCGCATGTCGGCTATTCCTGTCAAGGTAAGTAAGCGCGCCGGCGAACTGCGCAAGCAGCTTGAATATCACAACCATCGTTACTACGTCCTCGATCGGCCCGATGTACCGGACGCCGAATACGATCGTTTGTTTCGCGAACTGGAGGCAATAGAGACGCAATACCCCGTGTTGCGCACGGCCGATTCGCCCACGCAACGTATTAGTGGAACAGTGCTGGAAGGATTTGCACCGGTCAATCACGTTGTGCCGATGCTGTCGATTCGTACCGAGACCGACACCGAAGCCTCCGGCGCGGAAAGTTTCGATGCCCGCGTACGCCGCGAATTGGAACTGGAAGCGAGCGATCCGCCGATTGAATACGCCTGCGAATTAAAGTTCGACGGCTTGGCGATCAATCTGCGTTACGAACGCGGGATTTTGGTCCAGGCGGCGACGCGCGGCGATGGCGCCACGGGCGAGGACGTTACGCATAACATTCGTACGATCAAACAAATTCCGCTGCGTTTGAACGACAACGAGGCAGCCGCGCTGGAAGTGCGCGGCGAAGTGTATATCCGACGCGACGACTTCAACCAACTCAACGAACGACAGCGCGCACTAATCGCCAGTGGCGCGAAGAACGAAAAAACATTCGTGAATCCGCGCAACGCGGCTGCCGGTGCGGTGCGACAACTCGATTCATCGATTGCAGCGAAACGTTCGCTGAGTTTTTTCGCCTATGGCCTTGGCGAGACGCGCGGTTGGAACTTGCCGGACACCCACAGCGCAGTACTCGACGCATTCGCCACGATGGGATTGCCGGTGAGCATCGATCGCGATGTCGTGAAGGGCGCGGCGGGGTTGAGCGCGTTTCACGATAAAATCGGCGCCAAACGCGATTCGTTGCCATTCGACATCGACGGCGTGGTCTACAAAGTCAATTCGTTGGCGCTGCAAAAGCGATTGGGTTTCGTCACACGTGAACCACGCTGGGCGGTGGCGCACAAATATCCGGCTCACGAGGAAGCGACAATCGTACGCGATGTCGAATTTCAGGTCGGACGCACCGGCGCGCTGACGCCGGTGGCGCGCCTCGAACCGGTGTTTGTCGGCGGCGTCACGGTGAGTAACGCAACCTTGCACAACATGGACGAGCTACGACGCAAGGACGTGCGCATCGGCGATACGGTTGTCGTGCGCCGCGCCGGTGACGTCATTCCCGAAGTCGTTCAAGTGATCGCGGAGCGTCGTCCGAAAAATGCGCACATTATACATCTGCCGAAACAATGTCCGGTTTGCGGTTCTGAAGTCGAGCAAAGCGAGGACGAAGCGGTCGCGCGCTGTAGCGGTGGATTATTTTGTGCCGCGCAACGCAAAGAGGCGCTGCGTCACTTCGCGTCGCGTCGCGCGATGGATATCGAAGGTCTTGGCAGCAAGCTCATCGATCAATTGGTGGACGTCGGCATGCTGAGGACGCCGGCGGATATTTATTCGCTCAAGTTGAATCAACTTGCCGGTTTGGAGCGCATGGGCGAGAAGTCGGCGGCAAACGTGTTCGATGCGATCGAGAAAAGCAAAACCACGACACTACGACGATTTTTGTATGCCATCGGTATTCGCGATGTCGGTGAAACCACGGCCGGCACGCTGGCCGAACATTTTGGTTCGTTGAATCGATTGATAGATGCCGGCGAGGCGGAGACTCAAGAGGTACCCGATGTCGGCCCGGTCATTGCGGCGCACATTCATCATTTTTTTCGTCAATCTCACAACATCGAAGTTATCGATGCACTGCGAAGTGCGGGCGTACGCTGGTCCGAGCAGGAACCGAAGAAATCAACCGAAGGACCGCTCATCGGCAAAACGTTTGTCATCACCGGTACGCTGCCATCGATGAATCGCGATGACGCTAAGGATCGCATCGCCGCTCTCGGTGGCAAAGTAAGCGATTCGGTCTCGAAGAAAACAACTTACGTGATTGCCGGCGCCGAGCCGGGATCGAAATTAAAAAAAGCGCAAGCACTCGGCGTGGCCGTCATCGACGAGGCGGGCTTGCTCGCGCTGCTGTCGCAATAATCCTCGGACAAAACGAAGAGGCCGACCACAAGCTCGGCCTCTGTAGCAAAAGCGATTCGACTATTTCTTCTCGGCAGGTGCGCTTGTTGGAGCCGGGGCGGTAGCCGTAGCTGGCGCTGGCGCGCTCACCGGGGTTGTCGGCGCTTGCGGTTTCGCGGCAGTCTCGAACTTTTCAACCTTGGCGACCTTGCGCAAGTCTTCAACGTAGGCCCGTACCTTCTTTTGTTGAACGAGATTCTTCACTCGCTCTTTCACCTCGTCGAAAGCCGGCGGCGTGGGTGTGCGTGTGTCTTCGAGTTTGATGATGTGCCAGCCAAACTGCGTTTGCACCGGCGTCGTTGTGTACTTGCCTTTTTCAAGCGCAGCGACGGCGTTGGAGAATTGCGGCACCATTGTCTTCAAGTTGAACCAGCCGAGATCGCCGCCTTGTTTCGCGGAACCATCGATAGAGTGCTTCTCCGCGAGCTTGGCGAAGTCGGCCCCTTTATTCAACTGTGCGAGCAAATCATCCGCAGTGGCGCGAGATTCGACTAGGATGTGTCGCGCGTGATACTCGTGGCCGACGGTGGCGATTTGCGTATCGTATTCGGCTTTGATTTCCGCGTCGGTCGTTGGGTGGTCGTCTAAATACTTCTTGAACAGCGCTTCGGCCAGAACGTTCATGCGCGCCAGCGACAGTTGCGTTTCGACTTCGCTCTTTTTCGCGAGCCCGCTCTTCTCTGCAGAGTCAGCCGCTAATTGCATGGCTAGAAAAGTATCGAAAACCTGTGAGCGTTGCTCCGGCGTGAGCTCATTCGCCGGACGGCGCGCGGCCATCGCGGCATAGGCGTCGAATGTTTCCGTGGTGATTCCTTTGCCGTTGATCTTGGCTACGAGATTTTCTTGCGTCTTGCCCGGCGGTTCATTCTTGGCGCAGGAACTGAGTGTTGCAAGCACACTGGCCAGCACGATAAGCGCGCCGATGACGGAATGACGATGTTTCATGACGGTCCTTATGGAAGTGAATGGTAAGTGGAAAATTCGCGTGGGAAACGATTAGCGTAGCTCATCCGGCGCCAGCGCAACAATGGCAAGCGCATGAATATCCGACTGCATCATATCCGCCAGTGCTTGGTAAACCAGTTGATGACGCTCGAGTGGTCGTCGACCGGCAAACTGTGCCGCAACAAGCCGCACTGTGTAGTGACCTTTGCCGTCGCGCGCTCCCGCATGTCCTGCGTGCAGGTGACTGTCATCGATGATCTCCAATTCGCTTGGTGTTAGCGAGCTGGTAAGTTGGGCGCGCATGCGCTCGATGCGAAGAGAAACACTGTCGGTCATGTTAGGGGTCTGATGTTGAGTCGGTGGCTTTTGCGGTGGCCTTTTCGGTATCTGGTTCGTCCGGTATTTTCGTGGACAGCCAATAGCCGTTCGCCAGCATAAACACGACCGTCAAGCCGAACAGAATAGGTAAGTGCCAGTTAACCCATCGCGTTAGATCGAAATTCGACAGCAACCACACATTCACGGCGCCCATCAGCAGCCAAAAAGCTACCCACACATAGTTGAGTCTGCGCCACATACTTGGCTCGAGCGGCGCGACTTCGCTCATCATTTGTTCCACCATGTTTTTTTTGCCGACGAACCCGGATAACAAGAACACGACGGCAAATGCCCAGCTGGCGACCGTGGGTTTCCATTGAATAAAGGTCTCATCGTGAAATGCGAGCGTGATCCCGCCGAGCACCAACACCAACGCCGCGGAAATCAGCATCAAGGGATTTATTTTTTTCTCGCGAATCCATTGCAGCGCCGCTGCGGTGACGACGCCAACAATGAGCACGCCGGTGGCAACAAAGATCCCGGCGAACTTATATGCAATGACAAAGGCGACGATGGGTAAGTAATCGAGCAGTAGGATCATGGGGCCAGATGCAGCAGGTTGGGTGTCGGGTTGAATCTCAGGCCGGGTATCATACTGAATTCCCGAGGTTGAATTTCTATGGCGATTTTTCTCGACATTCATCCCCAAAATCCGCAGCCGCGATTGATTCGTCAGGCGGTGCAGATCATTCGTGCCGGCGGCGTGGTGGTGTACCCGACGGATTCTTGCTACGCGTTGGGGTGTCACATTGGCGATAAAGACGCGATGGAGAGGATTGCGCGAATTCGTCAAATCGATAAGCATCACCACTTCACCTTGGTGTGCCGCGATTTGTCAGAAATTGCCCGCTATGCGCGCGTCAACGATCAGCAGTATCGGTTGCTCAAGGCGTATACGCCCGGACCGTACACATTTATCTTGCCGGCTGCGCGCGAGACGCCGAAGCGCTTGCAGAATCCAAAACGACGGACGATCGGCATTCGCGTGCCGGACCATCCGGTACCGCTGTTGGTATTGGGAGAACTCGGCGAGCCGATCATGAGTTCGAC
>JAYTQU010000026.1:0-6239 GCA_043746555.1 Pseudomonadota bacterium
GGTGCGTTCGATTTCCAACTGTCGGCCGATCAACGGATCGATGCGGCCCTCAATAGCGAGTTTATTGAGATTGGTGGCGTATTTGTCGAGCGCCGTGCCGCCCTCGGGTTCTTCCTTGCCGCCTTCGCCGATTGCGGTGTCTTCCTTGTCGGGGCGCTCGTCGCCGATCTTCGAGAGACCGTGCGACACATAGTTGGTGACATCGAGTCGCGCCACATCCTGCATCGACAACAAATACGCGGCATGCGAATGCTTTTCGCTGAAGATGGCGATCAAGACGTTCGCCGCGGTCACTTCTTTCTTGCCGCCCGATTGCACTTGGAACAACGCACGCTGCAATACGCGCTGGAATCCCAATGTGGGTTGAACCTCGCGGTCGTCATCCACTTTGAGGCGTGGCGTGGTTTGGTCGATGAAATCCTTCAAATCCTTACGCAGCTTGCCGACATCGGCGCCGCAAGCGCGCAGCACTTCGCGCACCTTGGGCGTGTCGACAATCGCCAGAAGCAAGTGCTCGACCGTCATGAACTCGTGACGCGCGTCGCGTGCCGTTTGAAACGCTTCGTTGAGACAGATTTCCAGTTCGCTGCTAAGCATTTAATTTTCTTCCATCGTGCACAGAAGAGGATGTTGGTGCTGACGCGCGTACGCGGTCGTTTGCGCCACTTTGGTTTCGGCGATTTCGTAGGTGAATACGCCGCACACGCCCTTGCCGCGAGTATGCACTTCGAGCATGACTCGTGTTGCCTTGGTGCGCTCTAGGCCGAAGATGCGCTCTAGCACATCCACGACAAACTCCATCGGCGTGAAGTCGTCGTTCAGCAAGATGACTTGGTACAGCGGCGGCCGTTTGACCTCCGGCTTCGCCTCCTCCACCACCAGCCCGCGCTCCGGACCGATATTCTCTTCGCTCATGGTCGTACATACAGAGTTGATACAGTCTTTATAGGGTGGAATGGTTCGTAAAACAAGGCGTCCATCGATGTTCGTATACAGAGGTTATCGGATCACGCCAGCTCTATCCCGGATTTACTACAACAGCCTGACCCACATGTCGTCAGATAGCTGCAACTCTTGAGCGATCCGGTCCGCAATCCGTATCATGCACGCGTGCCTTCAAACCCCCATACCACCGAATGATTGACACCAGGCCACAGCTTAAGGCTTGCGGCACTAAATTCTTCGGCGTAGGTCACATCGAAAACGCATAATTCACCTCCTTTGGACTTTCCGCACAGGATTTGGACTTGGACACATGAATCTGCCGGCCACTTTTCACGGACTACAAAACGTCGCCGCAGGCGAGGCACTGGCCCGTGTCGGAAAGTTAATGCCGCGCATCGTCATAGTCGGACTGGTCGCGGTGATCGCATGGCAATTGGCGCGCTTCACGTGGATCTTGGTGCCGAAACGCGCCGACACCGCTCCGCTTGCCTTCACGGCCGCGCCTATCGACATGCCGGTGCGTGCCGTCAACGCGCAAAAAATTGCCGACGCTCATCTCTTTGGCGCAGCCAACGCCGCGGGTAGCGATATCGACGTTGCAAATGCGCCGCGGACGCAAATGACACTGGTGTTGTCGGGCACGATTGCGTCAAGCGATCCCGCCAAGGGGTTTGCGTTCATCGGGGAATCGGCGGCAGCCGCGAAATTTTTGAAAGTCGGCGAACAAGTTGGCGGCGCGGCGCGATTGCATTCGGTGTACCCGGATCGTGTGATGCTGGACCGCGGCGGCCGCTTGGAAGCGCTGTTACTCCCGCGACCCGGCAGCGGACTCGTAGGCGCGCGTCCACCGCCAGCTTTCGCCGCAAACCCTCCATCGTCGCGCTTTGCGGAGAACGTTAGGCGTATCGCAGAAACCAATCCGGCAGCTTTCAGTGAGATCGTTCGTCCTCAGCCGTTCATGGCGCAGGGAGTTATGCAGGGTTTTCGTGTCTATCCTGGCCGCAATCGCCAACAATTCGCGAAACTCGGATTGCAGCCTGGCGATCTAGTCAAGGCAATCAATGGCACGCCGCTCGACGATCCACAACGCAGCGGAGAGATATTCAACACGCTATCGGCTTCCGATCGCGCGCAAATCACGATTGAGCGCAACGGACAAGTCCAGACTATATCGCTCAATACTTCGCAGATCACGCTACCGGAAGTCGACGATACGACGCATCAAACGGGGATGCCGCCGCAGGAAATCCCGCACGATTCGCTTGGCGCGCCGTTGCAGTAATTTTCCGGTGCCACATTGTCCGACCCAAAAAATTAGACCCAGGATTCGTTTCATCATGAGTCGTCACTTTGCCAATTGCTTCGATCGACGTGCGTTGCGACGGCTGCGTATCGCGCTTTTAACCTTTGGCGCGACGCTGCTGTTCGGCAGCGCAGCGCTAGCGCCAGTCGCTGCGCAACAGCAGCCCGCGCAATCGGCGGCTGGCAACGCGCAAATGGTGACGCCGAATTTCAAGGACGCCGACCTCGGTCAGATTATCGAGGCGGTGGCTTCCGTGACGCACAAAACCTTCATCATCGATCCGCGCGTGCGGGCGCAAGTCACGGTGCTGTCGAATACGCCGATGTCGCCCGATGCGTTCTACGAATTGTTTCTGTCGATTTTGCAAGTCAACAATTTCGCGGCGCTTCCCTCCGGCAATATCGTTAAAGTCATTCCCGCGGCCGATGCGCGCAACTTGCCGGCGAAGGATCTTCAGGAATACGTCAGCGCGACATCGGATGAAATGGTGACCCAAGTGATTGCGGTAAAGAACGTGAGCGCCGCGACTTTACTGCAAGCGATTCGCCCGTTGGTGCCGCAGTATGCGCATGTCGGCGTTATCGTTTCCGGGAACATGTTGATCATTTCCGACCGTGCCAGCAACGTGCATCGGATCATGAAGATCATTCAACGCATCGATCAGGTGGGCGACGACTCCATCGACATCGTGCCACTGGAAAACGCCAGCGCCGCCGAAATCGTGCGGGTCGTCAATTCCTTGAATACCGGCGTGGCGCAACCGGATATACAAGCGATGTCGGCAAAAGTCGTCGCCGACGAACGCAGCAACAGCGTGCTCATCAGCGGCGAAAAGAATCAGCGACTACGCATTAAAACGTTGATTACCTATTTAGACACACCGCTCAAGAGTGGCGGCGACACGCAAGTGCGTTACCTTTACTACGCGGATGCCGAAAAGCTGGCGGCGAAGCTTAAAGAGCAGATGCAGGGCATCGCGGCGGCGGCAACCGGTGCGCCCGCGGCCGGAGCGGCAGGCGCGGCGGCGGCGCAACAAGACCGCGGCATCAGTGTATGGCCCGACGCGCAAAATAACGCGTTGGTCATCACTGCGCCGCCAAAAGTCATGCGGCAGATCAATTTGATCGTGGACAAACTCGATATCCGCCGCAAGCAAGTCAAGGTCGAAGCGATTATCGTGGAGATGTCGATCGAGAAAAGCGCCGAGCTGGGATTTAATTGGATTATCGGACCCGGAACGGCAAACAGCGGCACCGCGCCGATTGGAATATTCAACCAAGCCGTTGGTGGCACCACCATCGGTCAAGTGGCAGGCGCGGCGGCAGCGTTAAAAAACGGCAGCGCGAACACTACCGTCGTCAATCCCTCCACCGGCGAGACCATAACAACTAGTAATCCAAATCCTGCCTTGGCCAGCATTGCCGCGGCGATTCCAACCGGCGTCACGCTGGGCGGCGGTCGTATTGAACCCAACGGCATCAACTTCGCGGTGTTGTTGCGCGCGCTGCGCGGTGACGGCCACACCAACATTATTTCCACGCCATCGATCATCACGCTCGACAACGAGGAAGCAAAAATCGAAGTGGCCCAGGAGGTGCCGTTCTTGACCGGACAATACGCCAACACCGGCGCACAAGGCGGCGGTGGAGTCGTCAATCCGTTTCAAACGATTCAGCGACAAAAGGTCGGCACCATACTGAAGATCACACCGCAGATTAACGAAGCCGGCGGCGTGTTACTCAAGATCGATCAAGAGGCATCGAGTCTCGCGCAAGGCACACAAGGCGCGGTCGATCTCATCACCAACAAACGCACGATCAGTACGAAGGTGTTGGTGGACGACGGCGGTTTGATCGTGTTGGGCGGTCTGATATCCGACGGCGTCACCGAAGGCGAAAACCGTGTTCCCATATTGGGATCGATTCCGCTGATCGGACAGCTCTTCAAAACACGCAACTCAAATAAGAAGAAAACCGAGTTGATGGTGTTTATCCATCCCATCGTGCTCAAAGACGGTGAGCAAGCCGCTTACGAAACGAATTCAAAATACAATTCGTTGCGCGATCGACAGATGGCGTACAGGAAGGGCAAGGTAACGCTGCTCCCCGGCGAAAAGCAGCCGGCGTTGCCGCCGCTTGAAGAGAAGACCCGGTATGTCGATCCGACCACGGCGCCTAAGGAAAAGCCCTCTAAAGGCGAAAACGTGATCGATGCGCGGGGCAATCCAGCACCGGTTCCGGAGAAGGCGCCGCCGGAACCTGAGACGTCTTCACCGCCACAAGCGCCTGCGACCAATCAGTCGCCGAATGCGCCAGGTACGCAACCGACGCAACCGATCACTCAATAAATTTCGCATGAGTACGCCCGCACCCGCATTAACGTTCGCGTTCGCTAAACGACATGGCGTCTTCGTTCAGCAGACGAGTGACGGCGGCGTCGATGCGATATATCGAAGCGGCGCGAATCCCGCGAGCATTGCCGAAGTACGCCGCTACGTCGGCGTGCCGCTGCAACTCAAACGCGTTGACGCCGAGGAATTCGACCAGCTGCTACGAACGCGATTTGAGTCCGGCACCGATTCGGCGGCGCAAATGGCCGGAGGTTTCGACGACGATGTGGATCTCGCACACATTGCGCAGGAGCTGCCGGAACCATCCGATCTGTTGGAAAGCGACGATCACGCGCCGATTATCAAGTTGATCAACGCCATTCTTACGCAGGCAATCAAAGAAAATGCGTCCGACATCCACATCGAACCGTTCGAGAATCGCTTAGTCGTTCGCTTCAGAGTGGACGGCGTATTGCGCGAAGTACTGCAATCGAAACGCGCCGTCGCACCGTTGGTTGTGTCGCGCGTCAAGGTCATGTCGAAGCTCGATATTGCCGAGAAAAGACTGCCGCAAGACGGACGTATTTCGCTCCGTATTGCCGGTCGCGCCGTCGATGTACGCGTCTCGACCATTCCGGCGGGGCATGGCGAACGCGTCGTGCTGCGTTTGCTCGACAAACAAGCCGGTCGCTTGGATTTCGGTCAACTCGGTATGGACGTGCGCATACAAGGGCTGATGGACGAACTCATCCATAAACCGCACGGCATTATTTTGGTCACGGGGCCGACCGGTTCGGGCAAGACCACGACGTTGTATGCTGGCCTTGAACGCATCAACGACAATACGCGCAACATCATGACGGTGGAAGACCCCATCGAGTATTACATCGACGGCATCGGTCAGACGCAGGTGAACACGAAAGTCGAAATGACGTTTGCTCGCGGCCTGCGCGCGATCCTGCGTCAAGATCCGGACGTGGTCATGGTCGGCGAAATTCGCGACTTGGAGACCGCCCATATCGCGGTGCAAGCCTCTCTCACAGGGCATCTGGTGTTATCGACGCTGCATACCAATACCGCCGTCGGCGCTGTCACCCGTCTCCGCGACATGGGCGTCGAACCGTTCTTATTGTCGTCAAGTTTGATCGGCGTTCTGGCGCAGCGTCTGGTGCGCGTTTTGAATCCGGAAAGCAAACAAGCGTATTTGGCCGGGGACTACGAACGCCGCTTGCTCAACATTCCGCCGAATACGCCCGCTCCACAACTCTATCGCCCCGCCCCCGGTAGCGGACAAGGCTATAAGGGCCGCACCGGCATTTACGAATTGGTCTTGGTGGACGACGCGATGCGAACCATGATTCACGATGGCGCAAGCGAACAAGACCTTGAGCGCCATGCGCGCATTTTAACGCCGAGTATTCGTGGCGACGGTCGGCAAAAGATTCTGGCGGGCGAAACCACGCTCGAAGAAGTGCTGCGCGTGACGAGAGAGGACTAGACTGCAGACCGTGGGCCGTTGACTGTCGGTACAGCAAGAAGATTCACTCGTTGAGATGACCAATGCGCGAGCACTCTAATTCTACTTTGTCAGGTTGCGCTGAAGCGCGCGGTGCGGCGTTGCACCGGTCTGAAAAATACTCACGTACTGCCGTATACGCTGCG
>JAYTQU010000027.1:0-10699 GCA_043746555.1 Pseudomonadota bacterium
CGTACCAACGGCCAAAGCGGTATTGGTATCGGCGTCGTCGCCAATTCGACCGCCAACATCTTGGACGTTTCCAAGGGCGTGCGCGCGGAGTTGGAAAACATTAAGGCGGGACTGCCCGACGACATAAAGATGGAAGTGAACGTGGACTGGTCGGTGTTCGTCGCGGAGTCCATGAAGGAGGTTGTGTTTGCGCTGATCGTCGCGATGGTATTGGTGCTAGTCGTCATTTACGCTTTTTTAGGCACGGTGCGCGCTACGTTGATTCCGGCCGTTGCTATTCCGGTATCGCTGATATCGGCGTGCATTGTGATGGCTATTTTCGGTTATTCGATCAATACCCTTACTCTACTCGGCGCCGTGCTTGCTATCGGGTTAGTCGTGGACGACGCCATCGTCGTACTCGAAAACATCGTACGTCGTATTGAGCATGGCGAAGCGCCGTTGCTCGCCGCTGTCGACGGCAGTAAGGAAATCGGTTTTGCGGTGATCGCCACGACTTTAGTGTTAGTGGCGGTGTTCTTGCCGATCTCCTATATGCAAGGCAACCTCGGTCGTTTATTCGGCGAATTCGGAATCACCATTGCCGCCGCCGTCGCTTTCTCGGCATTCATCGCGCTCACGATAGTGCCGATGATGTGCTCCAAGTTATTCGCCAATGGAATTGTGCGCGGTCGTGTGGCTAATGCCGTGGATACGGCGTTTCGCTGGATAGCGTCGCACTATGAGAGAATTTTACGCAGCGTGATCAAAAGACCGACGGCAGTCGCTGGAGTCGCGGCGATTTCGATTCTGGTCGCCGTGTTTCTCTATGGCGGTTTTCCCTTCCTCTATAAAGGCATTGCCGCCGAGTACGTGCCGCAGGAAGACCGCGGCATGGTTCAAATCATGGTCACCGCGCCCGAAGGGTCGAGCATTCAGTACCTGGCCGGACAACTTGCAAAAGTCGAAGCGATCGCGATGGAAGAAATGAAAAACGGCAACGCACTGCGCGTGCTGATGCGCGGGGGAAGCTCGGGATTCGGCGGCGACGCCAGCACCGGTCGGGTCATTATTCCCTTGGCCGATTGGAGTTCGCGCAAGGAATCCGCGCAACAAATCGTGCAGCGTTTGCGATTGAAAACGCAATCGATTCCCGGCGTGCGCGTCATACCGGTGTTACCGGGCAGCTTTCAACGCGGTCCGGGTAGCGGTCCACCGGTTCGCGTTGTCATTGGCGGTCCCTCCTACGACGTATTGCAGAAATGGCGCGACAAAGTATTGGCGCGCGCGGCGGAAAATCGACGGCTCACCAATCTCGATTCCGATTACTACGAGCGCAAACCGCAAATCAACGTGATGGTGGATCGCGATCGCGCCGCGGATTTGGGTGTGTCGCTTACGGCCGTGGGTCGCACGCTGGAAACGATGATAGGTTCGCGCGTGGTGACGACGTATCAAGAAGCCGGTGAAGAATACAACGTGATTTTGCAGGCGCGCGACACCGATCGCGCGACACCGAGTGATCTCAACAATATCTATGTTCGCTCGGATCGATCCGGGGAATTGATTCCGTTGTCGAATCTGGTGCGCGTGGAAGAGACCGCCGGGCCGTCCGAGTTGAAACGATTCGATCGGTTGCGCGCCATCACAATCTCCGCGGGTTTGTCGAAGGGTTACTCGCTCGGCGAGGCGCTCAACTATATGGATCAAATTATTCATGAGGAGTTACCGCCCGAGGCGCAAATTCGTTACGACGGCGAGTCGCGCGAATTTCGGCAATCTCAAGGCGCGCTTTATCTCACCTTCCTTTTGGCGCTCATTATCGTGTTTCTGGTTTTGGCCGCGCAGTTCGAAAGCTTCCGACACCCCGCCGTTATCATCATGACCGTGCCGCTCGCCGTCACGGGCGCACTAATCGGCTTATGGATCACCGGCAGCACCATCAATGCGTTTAGTCAGATCGGTGTGGTGATGCTTATCGGCCTTGCCGCTAAGAACGGCATTTTGATTGTCGAATTCACCAATCAATTGCGGGATCGCGGCGAGGAATTTCTCGAAGCCGTGGTGCGCGCATCCACCATTCGCTTGCGTCCGGTGCTGATGACTAGCTTGTGTACGGTCTTCGGCGCATTGCCCTTGCTGTTGGCGAGCGGTGCGGGCGCGGAAAGTCGACGCTCGATCGGTGCGGTGGTCGTCTACGGCGTAACGTTTTCGATGTTGTTGACGTTGATCGTGGTTCCCGCAGTGTATGTCCTCATTGCCAAAAATTCCCACTCGCCGGAATACGTCGCGCATCTGATCGATAGTCTGCGCGGTAAGAAGACGGCGGCGGCGGCACGCGAGATTGAAGAAATCTAATGAAGATTTATGGCCATCCCCAAACTCGCTCGGTGCGTGCGTTGTGGGCGTTGGAAGAAGTCGGAGCGATTTACGATTACGCGCCAATCGACTTAAAGAAAGGCGAAGCGCGTCAAGCGCGTTTTTAGCCATCAATCCCGGCGGCAAAGTCCCGGTGCTGGTCGACGGCGAATTAATTCTCACCGAGTCCGCCGCGATCTGCATTTATATTGCCGACAATTTTCCAGCCGCGCAACTCGCGCTGCCGGAGCAATATCGCGTAAATGCCATAACGAACACGGCGCTATGGGAGTTTTCGCGCGAGCAGCAAACGTGTTGGCGATTGCGTTGCAGGATCGCGACTACCTGGTCGGCAATTGCGTGTCGGCAAACAAAGCATCGAACGCTTCTTGATTCTCGGCTTGCGCCGCACGATCCGCCAGACGTTTGTTGAGATGCGGCGCTAATAATTGCATGAAGTCGTACATATATTTGCGCAACAAACCGCCGCGCGTGAATCCAATCCACGTTGTGTGAGAAGGGAATAGGTGTTCCGCGTCGATGATCGCGAGATCGCCGTCCTCCTTCGGATCGACGGCCATGCTGGCGACTATGCCAACGCCCAAACCTAGGCGCACGTAAGTCTTGATCACGTCGGCGTCTTGCGCCGTCAATGCCACATTCGGCGTGACATCGGCTTTGGCGAATATCTGCGGCAACGACGAATTGCCGGTAAAGCTAAAGACGTAGGTGACGATCGGATACGCCGCCAATTGTTTAAGCGTTGGCTTCTTGATAGCCGCCAGCGGATGACCTAGTGGCACCACCAATTGTCGATGCCAGTGATAGCAGGGCAGCATCACCAAATTCGGAAACAATTCGTCAGTCCCGGTGGCAATCGTGAAATCGATGCGATCGAGCGCAACCAGTTCGGCGATTTGCTCGGACGTGCCTTGATGCAGTTGCAGTCGCACATCGGGATATTGTTGTCGAAACTGCTTAATCACGGGCGGCAAAACGTAACGCGCTTGCGTGTGCGTGGTGCCGATCGACAACACGCCGGTGCTTTCGCCCTTCAGTTCCGACGAAATGCTCTTGATGTTTTGCACTTCGCGAAGCACGCGAATCGCACGATCGATGACTTGCTGCCCCGCGGGCGTAATTTTCGTGAGCGTGCGCCCGCTGCGGACAAAAATGTTGAAACCCAATTCATCTTCGAGCAACTTAAGCTGCTTGCTGACCGCCGGCTGCGAAGTGTGCAGCTTCTCCGCAGCGGCAGTGATGTTCATCCCGTTTTGCGCGACGGCGGCGAGATAGCGAAGTTGTTGAAGTTTCATAGTGGTCCGGTAGTGGTCCGGCGGCAGGATCGAGGCTCCTATTGTGACACAGGTTTAGCGAGTTACGTCGCTGTTGCCTAACACGCGAAGCTCCTTCTACAAAGACGTCTACGCCGGCCCGTTCATCTGAGCTTGCTGCACGCTATTCGCTTGCCGTGGCCGCCTTCGATGCTTTCGTAGCACCAGAAGTCGCGACCGTGATCGAGCAGCGTTTCCGCACTTTCGCGTTCGTGTCCGAGATGTACACGATCGTCACGCGTAAATATTTTCCATCAGCGCGCAAATGGATCGGCACCGACGATGGCACCGCGAACAACCGAAATAATTAGAAAGAGGGAAAGACAAATATCGTATCGCCGTGTTCCAAACGCCGCTCTATCTGCGGTCTATCGCCGGTTCTTTAACCACTCACGTTGCGTTTCGGTTTTGCCTGCGAGCTGCGTGTCTTCGAGTCGTCGCACCAGCGCGTCATGGAGCGCCCGCGATTCATAAGTCGGCAATTGCTTGAGTTGCTTGATCTCGCGCATTTCGTCCTTGGTTACCTGCAACCGATCGCCGCAATCTTGGCACATCAAACTGTGCTCGTTCTTAATCGGCAACACCGGTACAAAAAAAGCCGTGAACCACTCCGTCGCGCGATACAGATGCCACGTGACTTGCCGACCACATCGGTAACAGTGCGTGTCGATCAGCGGTCGTTCGGTTGAACCTTTTGTCGTCCAGCCAAAGATGACAATCATGAGCATTGCTGCCTTCTGGTTTGATTGCTTCACATTGTAGAGGTCTATGCGTTGCAGTTTGTTCTGTGTGCGAACACGCGAGTTCAAGAGCTATGGCTCTTCACCGCTCTGCGCAAAAGGTGCAATCGCAGAGCCGGTACTGCTATGCCGCAGGCCTGTTCCGTCAAGACCGTTTAGTCACGATTAAGATAAACATAAACATAAACATAAACATAAACAGTCTTGCCAGCCTGCATTCGATCGAGCTATAGTCGGACAACTAACTAACCCGTAGCCACGCGACGCGTGGTTACGGGGCCGTCAATCGTAAAGCAAAGACGGAAATATTCGGAAAATGTCGGGGGAAATCGAAGAGCGGTGCGGTGCGCATGGGCGTGCCTGAATGTCGCCGCTCTCACTTGGTGTGCGCAGTCGCTGTAAATTGCGAAGCTTGCTATTTCACTGCTGTAGCGGCTAAGCACACCGAGGGCATGAAATAGCTTATCGAAGCTGCAGGCTTCGGAATTGATGACAAATAACAAGCAACGCGCGGTCAACGGGCCGGCACCTACGGATTGTTTTGGTTCATTGCATGGGGGATTGAAAATGTCGAAACGTATCGTCAATAAAACTTTGTCTGCGGCGATTGTCGCCGCGCTATATGCAGGAACCGGCTATGCCCAGCAAGCGCCGGCGACTAAGATCGCGGAATTGGAAACAGTCGTCGTCACTGGTTCATATATTCGGGGCACGCCGACAGACGCGGCGCTGCCAGTCGACGTTATTACTTCGGATGATCTAGCGGCCCAAGGTTCGCCAACTGTCGTCCAGTTGGTAAAGACAATCACCGCATCGCAAGCATCCATCGGCGAAAGTAATCGTTACAACGGCGGCGCCGGCACAGCATCGATAAACTTGCGTGGGTTTGGAGCGTCGCGAACACTGACGTTATTCAACGGTCGTCGCTTGGCCGATAGTCCGTTAGCGGCTTTCCAAGGCGGTGGCGCAAATCTGAACTTTATTCCGCAGGCTGCAGTCGGGCGCGTCGAAATTTTGAAAGATGGCGCCGCTGCAACCTACGGATCGGACGCCATCGGTGGCGTAGTCAACTTTATCAGTCGCACCGACCTCAACGGCTTGGAACTCAATGGTCAGTACAGCCATATCAGTGGTTCCGATGGTGACTACGAAGGAAGCGCTGCCTGGGGCGCAAAGATGACCGGCGGAAATATATTGATTACTGGTAGCTATCGCCATCGCAGTCGCTTGGACATTCACGAGCGCAGTTGGGCTATTCAACCATTCGAAAGTCCTTTCTTCGGCGGCTGGACCGGCGCGGGTAATCCCGGCATTTACGTGGCCAATACACCGACTCTCACAACAACAACTATCTTTCGGGATAATGGCTGTACAGAGCTGGGCGGAGTCATTAACGGAGGTGTCTGCCGATTCCAGTTCTCGAACTTCAACGATCTCGTTAACGAGGAAGATCATTACCAACTGCACGCCGAGTTCAATGCGTCCATTGGCGACACCATTCAGTCTCACACCGAGCTGACTTGGGGTCGCGACTACGTACCGGAACAGCGTCTTTCACCGGCAAATTTGACCACGCAGTTCCCGACACCGACGTCGATGGGTGGAGCATCTGGGTCGCTAGCGCCGCCTGGAGCATTGAACTACTTCGTTCGTTACAACATTCCAGCATACAACCCTGGACTCGTAGATCTGCGCACAACATGTCCGCCGCCGCTGACAGCCGCCCAATGTACAGCTATGGGTTCTGCAAATGGCATCGACGCTTCACCCACTTCTTGGCGCGCAATTGCGCACGCAGGACATCCTACCAATCCGGATAAGGCCGATCATCAAGTGATCGACAACAAGGCGTTCCGTGTTTCCACCGGTCTAAAAGGCGAGTTTGCAGGCATCGATTGGGACACGGCGTTGACTTACATGAGCGCTCATAGCGCTGTCAGTACCAATGACTTACTTGTGAACCAGATACAAAACGGCCTGAACGGTTTGCTGAGCCTGCCCGGTGCAGCCGATCAATGTACTCCGCAAGATGTCGCCGCTTTGCAGGCACTTGGAGCGGCGCAAACCGCCGCGGATCATGCTGCTAGAGGCTGTTATTTCTTCAATCCGTTTACGAATAGCGTAGCGGTCAGTGCGGTCAACAATCAGGCGAATCCTTTCTATAGAGGAACCGCAAATCCGGCCGTGATCAACAACCCGCAGGTTATTGAAACTTTGTACGGCAACTTTGTGAACGAATCGACCAATAACTTGTTCGTATTCGACGCCGTTTTTAGTGGTAAGACGGGTCTGACCTTGATGGCCACCGATCCGGTCGGTTGGGCGTTAGGAACACAGTATCGATATACGGAAAACAAGGCTGAATACGGCGACCTATTCAACAACAAGGTTACTCCGTGCGTCGATTCAATCAATCGACAGGGTCCGGTGTGTCAGGCGCCAAACGGTCCGCTAGAGTTCTTCGGGTCGAATAGCAATAGCGATAGCACTCAAGGTGTCTACGCGCTGTTTGGCGAATTAAACATGCCGATCACGGATTCATTTAGTGCCGGTCTAGCCGCTCGCTACGAATCCTATCCAGGCAACATTGGGTCCACTTTCAATCCAAAGCTGTCACTTCGTTGGCAGGCGCTCGATTGGTTAGCCTTCCGCGGATCGGCAGGCACTACCTTTAGAGCGCCACCCGCCGCCTTAGTTGTTCCCGGATGCGTTACTGGGGTGGCCAATATCAATGGCTCGTATCGAGCCGTGGAGACTTGCGGTAATCCAGACTTAAGGCCGGAGACTGCGAACGCCTACAACTTTGGAATTCTCTTGAAGCCAGGCAACTTCACGTCCTCGGTTGATTACTTCCTATTTAATTTCGACAAGGAGATTACGGCCGAAAGCGCGAGCCAGCTGTTTGCGAGTATGTTCCCGACCGTGGCTGGACATTGCGGTGAGGCAGCATTTGCGCCGCTCGAAGCGCGTTTCTCGTTTGCTGGCGGTTGCAGCAGAGATAACGCAGTGCGAGTGAAAAGCTTCAACGTCAATGGACCGGGTACCAATACGTCAGGACTGGACATCCGCATGCAATACGACTGGCCGCAATTAATGGGCGGATCGTTGTCGGTGGGATTGGACGCAACCTATCTTCTCAAACTCGATCGCGGAGCGTTTACATTGAAGGATGCACCGAGCATCACGTTTGCCGCTCCTGAAGATCGCGCTGGAAAACACGATCTCGTATCGCAGTTTTTCTCGAATCCAAAGTTGAAGGGGAATGTATTTATTTCCTACAAGCTGAACGACTTCGTGTTCCGACTCCAGAATCGATACAGCCAAGGTACGGAGGCCGCTTTCGGCACCGCGAACACGGGTAAGCTGAAAGACTTCTGGCAACACGACTTGATCGCTCAATGGCATGCGCCGATGGACTTGACCGTGGGCCTCACCATCCAAAACATCCTGAATACGGATCCGCCGGATGCACCGAGCCAATTCAACTACGACTATACCAGCGGCAATCCGTTGGGTCGCGTGTTTGAAGTGTCGCTGAAGAAGAAGTTTTAAGACGGAAGAGGTCAGCCCGCATTTCTCACAGGGATCGCGAGGGATAACGAATTATGAGCTTTGGATCGCGCCGCTCTGGACTGAAATTCATAGCCGTAGCTATGGATTGAAGGAAGAGCAAGCGAGACATGCTCATAACGTCGTTAGCACCGCGATAGGTTTGGCGCGCTGACACCGTGTCCTGATAAAAACAACCGCCAATGTCTTGAATAGCCATCATGAAACCGCTCGCGCCAACCGCCGTGTGAGAAATGCGGGCTGACGACGAATCGAGCGGGGCAGGCGAAAGCTTGCTCCGCTTTTTTGCGCCCAATAGGTCGACAACCAACTGGAGCTGCGTGTCCTCTATACACCCGACAAAGCTGACTGCTGCAAAATCGAATTTACTTTCGGAATCCGCGAGCAACTGCTACTGCAATCGACTCACAAACCGATATGCCGCAATCAACACGCCGAATCCGAAGTAGAGTCCCAACAAGGCGACAAACATGAGCATCGCCATCTGCGGTGTAATGATGCCGCTTCCCAACAAGTGGAGAATGGTTGCGATCAGTACGAAGAACAATCCGGCAACGCCGGCCGCGATTTTCAGCGCTCGATTGTTTTTCGAAGGCATATGGTTGCTGGAGGGCAAGGTAATTTGCGTTGCGGCCTGAGCCATCGTCTGTTGCGGATGTGAGCATAGCGTGTGTGGAGTTGGTGTGCGCTATCCAAACTGCAATTGATCGAACGATACTGGCAAATCGTCCACTGGCCAGTCGTTCTGTGGCCAATCGTTCTCTGGCTAGTCGTCTACAGGCGCTTGAGTTATTCTCGAACCCGCCTAAAGAACTAGCAGAAGCAATTCGTCAACAGACCGCGACAGGGACCAAGAGCATGAGTAACAACAATACCAATCCGTTTTGGGGCGGTATCCGCAACGCGTTGTGCAACGATTTGCCCTTCATTCTCGATAGCGCGTGGCGACGTCGCGAGTTCGAGGCCAATCGACTATTCGACTACACAATCAAACCCGATCAATCGGGCGTTGAAGTAACACGCCGCCCCGATCGGCGCTTGCCGATGTTCTGGCTGTTTATCGCGACGCTCGTGTTCTTCACTTACGGGCCGACCTTCGATGCGTTATGCGCGCTGTTCGGTGTGTCCTGCATGCCGGTGTTTCGAATTGCCGTTGGCGTCTTTCTGTTGCTACTCGCGTTGCGACAGTTCTTCAGCGGTTGGACTGGCGGAAAAGCCCGAGCGGCGAAGCGCATAGAAAAAGAAAAGATTGCCAACACTTGGCGCGCTTACGCTATTTTTATAGGCGTATTCGTCGGCATCGCCGTGATGGCCGTGCCGATCGTGTTCTTGGCGACGTATCATTTCAATCATGCGCGCGATACCGGATGCGTCGCGACCGCCTCCAGACCCGCCGTGGAACAAGTCGTCATCTTGGTAATGGCAATCGTTGTCGCGGCGATTCGCGGCAAACGAAAGTTGTCGAGTTGGCGTCGCGTCATCGAACAAACCTCACTCTTCGCTATTGTTGGCGCGGCTTTGCTTTGGATCGCGCCTTCACATGCTAGCGAAGCATTGCAAGGTCCGTATCCGCATGTATATGGCGTTTTTGCGTTAGCGTTAGCGATCATCGCTTGCATTGCGCCCGCAATTTCATGTTGGCAACTGGAGTCGATACCGCTCGATCAGGCACAACAGTTCAGAGACTCTCTCTGCAAAGTCGATTTGTTTCCACCGCGCCGCGAAGAAAACATTGAAGTGACTTGGCTACGCGCAGGATCCGCGTTGCTCGTGGGCTCGTTGTCGCATCCGATGCATCTATTATTGTTGCCATCGTTGGTCACGTTGATGGTTCCGACGGATGGGATGTGGGGATGGTTTTTTGGCGCACTGGTTGGATCGGCATTGCTGTTGATGATCGGGAATCTGTCGAGTCGTTGGCAACAAATGGTGTTGCATATTAGGCGATGGTTTCTGATTGGAACGCCGCTCGCGGTGTCCGCGTTGGTCATGGTCTTGGCCGGGTTGCGACTTGCTCAGGTGCAGTACGCATCGACTGTGCTCGATGCCGCGCCGTTTGGCGTTATTTCCACCTGGGTCGTGATGGCCTACTTGCTCTTCTGGTGGTTTGAATATTCCGTCAACGGCGCCGTAAGCATCTCGTTGCTACGAGTATTAGGGGCGCGCAACAACGAGGAAATCATCGACTATCCGATCGATCCGCAATTCGCCGGCGAAGTGAAAAGTACCGGTCGTTATTTGGCGCCCCACGGCGCCGGCCGTTTTGCAATCATGGGTTGGTTTATTCATCAGGACACCAAGAAGCCGACTGCGGCGTTTCACAGCTTCGAATTGTTGGCGCTATTTAGCGCGCTAACGCCGCCGAAAGGAGAAGACCTATTGCACGATTTGTATCGTCGCGCGCAACTCTACTTTTTGTTCATGAATGCGTTGGTATTGGCCTGCACGTTGAGTTACTTGCTCTACTACGGTCATGACGATGCGCATAACACCGTTGCGGCGGTCGTGACTACGACAATGCCACCGCGCAATGCCCAGTATTCCGATCTCGCTAAGCTGCTTAAAGAGCAGAAAACAAACAATCGTCCGGCGATTATCGTGGCAGCGTCCGGCGGCGGCACGCGCGCAGCATTGTTTACGGCGAGCGCGTTGGAGGGACTAGCGAAGCTCGATGCAACCAAGGACATTGTGTTGATGAGCGGGGTTTCGGGCGGCGGC
>JAYTQU010000028.1:0-10915 GCA_043746555.1 Pseudomonadota bacterium
CGATAGGGCAAAGGTCGTATCCGAGTTTTTCGAGTTCGGCGCCGCAAGCCGAAGACGTCCAGGTTTCAGAGCAAGAGTCGTCAAGACGCGAATTCGACATCGTGCAATCATGATCGCATGTCGAACGAATCACACTTGCCCGATTTTTTGGCCGAAGTCCTCGCCTACATCGAGGCGCACCGCTTTGATCCGATGACGGTGGCAGAACTCGCGTCTATTCACTGCGCACTTCGGTGAGAGCGTGATGAGTTATGTGCGCACCTGCCGCTTACAAGCGGCTGCGCTCAGACTTACCGGTGATGCGCCACCCGCACTCGTCGATCTAGCTTTCGAGTGCGGATTCGAAAGTCAAGAAGCCTTCACCCGCGCATTCCGTCAACGTCACGGCGTGCCGCCCCGGAGCATCTTCCGCGACTTCCATCTCGCCGATTGGTTTACGCTAGGTAACGCGGTGTGCGGTGTGGGTGCGTTGTTCTCGATGATGTCTTACTTGCAGACTAGCGATCGCATGCACATCTATTTTTCATGCGCGTTGGTTGTTGCAGCCTTGGTGTTCGACCACTGCTGGCCGCATTGCACGATGGCGGCAGAAAGCGTCTACGATGGGTCGTGAATTAGATTCGTTAGTGGACGTGATTTCGTTTGGGGTGGTTCCGGCGGTCATCGGGTCGGTTACGGATGTGGAACGCAAGGTGCCATTGATCGCGTTGTGTTCGTGATCTTTGTAGCGTGCGGTGTGTCGCGACTCGCCCAATACAACGTCACTGCCGAATCTATGTCGGAAGAAGCCGGTAAGGTGAAATACTTCGAAGACACACCGATCCCGACGTCGCTGGTGCTTGTTCTGATTCTCGCAGCAGCGACATGGCAGAACGCTATAGGAGAATCATTTTGGTTCAGAAAGATGATGATCGCCGGATTCATGCTGCATCCGTTGATTGCGATGTTCGCGGTATCTGGATCTCTAATGATTAGCCACATCCGCATACCGAAGCTTTAGGATTAATGCAGGCGGTGATAGTCCGCAGATTCGATGACTTGCTTTGATCTAGGTCGCCATTACTAAGCATATAAGCGACGCAGCACAGACCACATACCGTGCGAATTTCATTACGGCAGGAAATCGTCGAGCTGAGCGACAACACGCAAACCGCCCACATGCTGAAAGTGCGCATCGAGTGTGAGCAATGCAGCACCGTGCTCTAGGCAACTAGCGGCAATCCACAAATCGTTCGTGGGAATGGGCTTTCCTTGCCGTCGAAGCGCCGCGTACGCTAAGGCGTAATAGTCGGCAGTGGCAGCAGTGCAAGACACCAGCTGCACTCGCGGTGAATCTAAAAACAGTGTGAGCTCTGCTCGGTTAGCGCTCTGTCGTGATCCCGCGGCAAAACCGCTTAGCAGTATCCCTCATGGCAACTTGCGGGCGGGTGATATACTGTTCCTTGTCAAAGTGTTTGCATCACGAACTAGTGTTTAGGGGCAATCGTGCGTTCTGTTAATCGCCGTCAGGTAGTCATCCATAAGTCGCTCGCGGCAGCGGATGATGGCGGCTATATGCCCGGTACCGACGCAGAGCGTCTCTCGGCAGTGTGGGATCTGACGCGCGACGCTTGGGCCTTTTTCCGGAAGGAAGATGCTGAACGAAGACTACAAAGACATGTTGCAGTGCTTGCTCGACGAGAAGGTTAAATTCCTTCTTGTTGGTGCATATGCGGTTGCCGTGTACGGCTATCCAAGGGCAACCAAGGGCATCGACTTTTTTGTCCGCGCTGAGTCGGGTAATGCCTCCAATCTAATGAGGGCATTGGCGCGTTTTGGCGCGCCGCTGATAGATGTTTCTGCAGCGGATTTTTCTGCCGAGGGCATCGTCTTCCAGATTGGTAATAGCCCGCGACGCATCGACATCCTCACTCGAATAAGCGGCGTTAGCTTCGAGCAGGCTTACGCTAATCGCAAAATAGTATCCGTGGAAGGCATCGACGTTCCTGTCATTTCAATAGAAGATCTTATCGCGAACAAGCGGGCGACCGGTCGCATGCAAGATCTTGCAGATATCGAAAAGCTGCAGTCGTTGGGTGACCAAGGTTCCGGCGAACCGTAGCCATTGGGGACATTCCTAACTGCCATCACATGAGCGGAGTTAGGAATGTCCCCAATGGCACGAGTGCGCAAACTTCGCGGCTTAAGTCCTTTGCGAAGTCGATCTAAACCCTTCGCACCCCGGTTCGTGGTGTCAGAGGTTTTCGATAACTGAAGGAAGATCGTCAGAAGTGAAGCTGCCGTATCGGTGCCGACTTTTGCGACGGTTTCCAGGAGCGGTTGGATATTCACCCGCACTAAAAGAAACGCAACTGCGGCGCGGATGACTAACAACCCAACGATACCGCTGATAACGAAGACGACGACTCGCAACGATTTCGCCATCGCACCATTCTCTACTCCATCGGCGATTCGCGATATGCCAACTGGAGAACGCAAAGGCAATTGTCAATGCGAGGATCAGCTCTGCAAGTAGCGATTAACTTCGACGAACGCATTCAATCTTGACCGCAGCTTCTTTGTAAGTGCGCGGCGCGGTGCGATCGGGTGGACGCGCTGCAATTCCTCTTTTGTGTTCGCTCCATTGCTTCGCGCACTGCTTCCCGCCGTATGTCGCGCTATCCCGCTTTGTATGCCAGCGAACAGACCGCGTCGACTTCTAAGCGAAAACTACTTTCGAGGTTGCGAACATCGTGACCCTCGTGATCGGCGCCCTGTTAACTTCGTCGTGGTCAACCGGGCGATGCGATTGCGATAAAATTCATCGCCATTTGGCGTATCCCAGATTCCGATACTGGTGCGGCACTTCGGCATGTATTCCTTTTCCAAAAAGACATCCAAACGTTTGAACGCCGGGATCACTTGGTCGTGGATGACAATGCGTGCGCGACCGATCACGCGTCCGCAGTCCGTGGGATTCATGGTTGTAGGGAAGCGATTGCAGGGTTCAAAGAACGGACTGCGATCGGGATCATCCACGAGCTGCGCTTTTAATTGTTCGCGCACGCGCAACATGATGAGTTTTGGATTCGTGTTTTTGTGCTTGAGTCCTTCGCGCATAAGCGCGATGGTCTGATCGACGAAGACGCCTACGCCGTTCTATCGCGCGATCCAGTCTTCGTAATCCCTGACCGAGTCGAATGAGATCGCATTGGCCGTTTCGTTCGCAGTGAGTACGCCGTTACTGTAGTTGAGTTGATCGAGCGGGCGTTCGCGTTCACCCAATCGATGACGGTCGATCTCATTCTGAATCCAACGACGAAAGATTTCGCGATTCAGTTGTTCGGTGAGCGATAAGCCGTCAACGGGCACTGCGGCTAATTCATCGAGCGCGGCTTTGTTCTCCTGTTCGATGTTTCGATACGAGGCGATGCCGACGTCGGGCCATAACGAGTTGTAGCGTTTATCGCCATCGGCGGAAGCGAGTCGCGGGTCTTCACGGAACAAGCGTTCGCGAGTGCGGTCGTAGCGCGCGTGGAGGCGAGAGACGTTTTCGTCGACGCTTTGCGCCGCACCGATCTTTGTCGAGGCGTCGAGTCCGAGGAACAGGACCAAGCAACAGAAAATGGTGAATTTGATTGAGAATGCGGTTTACGATGCGTTACTAAAAAGACCGATAGGACATGATATGAAGAAACTTTGGGGATGCATAGTTCTTTGGTGGTCGGTTGCGGGGTTGGCGTTGGGTGCAACGGCGGAGAGGGAGATTAAAGCGATCCCACTTCCGGCGGGCGAGCGTATCGTCATTGACGGTCGCCTCGACGAGTCGGCATGGCAGAGTGCGCAATCGCACGCGCTGGCATTCAAGTTCTCACCGTCCAATCTCGACACGACGATTCCGGAAACGACGTACCGCATCCTGGTCGATGGCGATTCGCTGTATGTCGGTATCGACTGTCGCGATCCGAACCCCAAAGACATTCGCCAGGAACTATCGCATCGCGATCTGGTGGAAGGTGCCGATAGCGTCAAAGTCTGGATCGATCCGACCGGACAACGCAAGTTTGCGCAGATTTTCAAAATCGCGGCGGGCGGCGCTATTTGGGATGGTACTCACTACGACGATTCCGGACGAGACGATACCGCGCCGGATTTTCCGTTCGAAGCAGCGAGTCATGTAGATGAACATGGATGGTCCGCTGAATTTAAGATTCCCGCTTCGTCGCTGCGACTCAATGGTCGTGCAGAGCCTACGATTTTGGTTACGCGCTATGTCCCACGGTCCACCGGTTTTGTTTTTGCGAGCACCGACATCAACGACCATCAAAATTGTACGTTGTGCAAGAACCCGACGCTGACGGGATTGACCGGTATGCAACGCGGCAGCGCGCTAATGTTGACTCCGTATGTCAGTGCCACCAAACACAGTGGCGATTTCGGTTCCGCAACGCAAGGTCGAGCCGGCGTCGATTTGAAATGGCGATGGAACGATTCCGCAGTTGTCGATGCCACGCTGTACCCGGATTTTTCACAGGTGGAACTGGATACGCCGCAACTTTCGGCGAACGCCGCTTACGCTTTGTTCTTTCCGGAGAAGCGTCCGTTCTTTTTAGAAGGATTGGATTTGTTCGATACGCCGTATCGCGCGGTGTACACGCGCACCATTACCAAACCGAGTTTCGGCGCACGCATCACCAATCGCGGCGATAACAACGACACCATCGTTCTTGCAGCCAAAGACGATGGCGGCGGTTCGATCTTGTTGCCGAGACCTTGGGGCACCGATCTTGCGACACAGCCGACTTCCACATCGGCGGTGGCGCGAACGCGTTTCCATGTTTATGGGTCGCACGCAGGAGTTATCGCGGCTTTGAAAGATTACGGCGATCAAGGCAGCAATGTGTTGGGCGGCGGCGATTTCGTTTACTCCGGTCAACACGATCGCTACAACGCGCAAATCCTTGCAAGTCGCACGACGGCGCTTGCCAATGGCGGCGTATTGGAAAAAGGCGATGCACGCGACGGCGCGGCTGAGTTTCTCGGGTGGAATCACGATTCCAACGAATGGCACGCGCACGCCATCACGCAGCACATCGACAAGGGATTTCGCGATGACTCCGGCTTTATCGAAGCGGCCGGGTTTCAATCCGGGGAAGTATTCGCCGGTCGCGAACTCAAGCCGGTACTCGGGCTCAGCGTCTTCATGCCGTATCTCATGATGCGACAGCGCGAAACATTGACCGGCGAAACGATAGCGACGAATTACATTGCAGGCTTGGTGATGGAGCCCGGTGCGGGTTCGCACTTTGAGGTGATAGCGTTTCCCAAAGCGCTGCAACGCGTAAACGCCGACCTGCCGCTGCATCGAGTGTCCTATTTGCAGTCAGTGTGGTTTGCAAATCCCGCGCGCTTCATGCCCGAGGTGCAATTGATTGTCCAAGCGGGTCAGCGGCTCGATACGCTGTCCGATCGTGTGGGTTCCGGATACTCGGTGAACTTCAGCCCGACCTTCTTGTTACGCACGCGGTTGCGAATCGGCGCGACCTTGGCGCAGGAATACATTCGCGGCGGCGACGTCCTCAATCAAACCAGCGGACAACAGCGAATTTGGTTGCGCGATAGCGTGGTCGCGACGAATGTGTCGTACTTCTTCGATCGAGTGAACGAGTTGCGCGGCACCTACCAACATCACGAATCGTATCGCGATCCGCTGGCGTTCAGCGTACCGGTGACGGAACGCACCAGTAGCGATTTAGTCTCGCTCGTGTATACGTGGACGCCGTCTTTGGGGAAGGCTTTCTATGCCGGCGGCACCTGAAGCAGTGCGCAAGATTCCACGAATACCGAAGGCGCGGAGTATTTCGTCAAGCTGAGCTGGCAGTTCTAAAGTTTCTCTATCGCGACAAAAAAATCTGAGCTAGTATCCGTGCACCCATCGCAAGACTTGTCCGGAGAGAGTCTGAAATGGGGGCATTCAACATTTTCCGCTACTCGTTTTCGAGAATGATTGCGATCGATTGGAAATGAAGAATGTCTCCATTTCGGATCGCCGAAGGCGCAACCCGCTCGGAAACGCTCAGGCAAAAGAACGGCAAGTCGTACTTTTAGTTCGATGGTCTCTGGAGAGCGATTCGGCGTCGTCAAGACGTATGCGAATCCACCGAAGGGGAGCGATCGGAAGTTTATTTCCGGTCCGATCTCTCAGGTAAACGGACAGAGGAGCGGATGAACAAGAAATGGGGACAATCCCCATTTTCGTCCGCAACTCGTCGCCGGAGACTTCGATTCATGGGTTTACGCACGCCATTATTCGATACGCACGTCGCGGCCAACGCGCGCATGGTCGACTTCGGCGGCTTCGACATGCCCGTCAATTACGGTTCGCAGATCGAAGAACATCATGCGGTTCGTCGCGATGCAGGTATGTTCGACGTATCGCATATGTGCATCATCGATTTACAAGGCGCACAAACTCGTGCGTTCTTGCGTTATCTGCTCGCCAACGATGTCGCCAAGTTGATTGCGCCCGGTAAGGCGCTGTACAGCTGCATGCTCAACGAGCGTGGCGGCGTGATCGACGATCTCATCGTTTACTTCCAAAGTGAATCCTGGCTCCGCGTGGTCGTGAATGCCGGCACACAGGACAAAGACATCGCGTGGATCAAACAACACGCAAGCAGCTACCACGTTGATGTGAAAGTCCGTAAAGACTTGGCGATGATCGCCGTGCAAGGTCCCAACGCGCGTACAAAGTCCGCACCGCTACTTGGCGATCTCGGCGCAAAAGCCCTCGCGCTTAAACCCTTCTTTAGCGTTGGCGACGCAAATCATTTTGTCGCGTGGACGGGATACACAGGCGAAGACGGATTGGAAATCATGTTGCCCGCTACTGAAGTCGCTGCGTTGTGGCAACAACTGAAAGCGGCCGGCGTTGCGCAATGCGGCCTCGGTGCGCGCGATACGTTGCGACTCGAAGCCGGTATGAATCTCTACGGCAACGACATGGACGAAAATCAATCGCCGCTCGAATCCGGTCTCACCTGGACCATTGCGCTTGAACCGAAGGAACGCAACTTCATCGGTCGCGCCGCTCTCGAAGCACAACTCAAAGCGGGCGTGCCGCGCAAAATGGTCGGGTTGTTGCTTGAAGACCGCGGCGTATTGCGCGGCCACCAAAAAGTCATCGTACCGAACGTCGGCGAAGGCGAGATCACGAGCGGCACTTTTTCGCCAACCCTCGAGCGCTCGATCGCTTTCGCGCGTGTGCCTGCGGAGACAGGCGATAAAGTGCAAGTCGACATTCGCGGCAAGCTGTTGTCGGCGCGCGTGGTGCAATATCCGTTTGTTAGAAACGGCGAAGCGCGGATTTCTTTGTGACGCGACGCGAACACGAAGCCCCCACCCCAACCCTCCCCCGCTCCGCAGGGGAGGGAGTTGTTACCTACAGCCCACAGCCCACAGCCCACAGCCCACAGCCTCCAGCCTAGAGCCTTTTATATGAGCAACGTTCCAACCAACATCAAATATCTCAAGTCGCACGAATGGTTGCGTATCGAAAGCGACGGCACTCTCACCGTTGGGATTTCCGATCATGCGCAGCACGCGCTCGGCGATTTAGTGTTTGTCGATGTGCCGGAAGTCGGCAAGACGTGCAAAGCGGGCGATGCCTGTGCCGTGGTCGAATCGGTTAAGGCGGCATCGGATATCTATAGTCCCGTGAGCGGCGAAGTGGTGGCCGGCAACGCCGATCTCGCCGCTACACCGGAACTCATCAATCAAGATCCGTATGGCAAGGGTTGGATTTACAAATTGAAGCCCAGCAACCCTGCGGAACTCAACGCATTGCTCGATGCGAAGGCATATGAGGAAGTGTTGAAGCAAGAAGCGTGAATGCGAAACAGCGTGAGAGCGGAAGTGGTCAGAGTTTCCAGATTTCCCATCTCACGATCTGCCGACCTCTCGATCTAACGAAGTAGTACTCCCATGCCCTTCATCCCTCACACCGACACCGATATTCGCGACATGCTCGACGTCATTGGCGTCAACAGCATCGATGCATTGTTCGACGAAATTCCCGCTGCTCTTCGCGCCAAACCGCTCACGGCAATTCCCGAAGCGCTTAACGAAATGGCGCTCGGTCGAATGATGAGCGAACGCGCTGCGCACGATGGTCGGCCACTCAACTTCATTGGCGCCGGCGCGTACGAGCATCACATTCCGGCTGCCGTGTGGGCGATTGTGTCGCGCGGCGAGTTTTATAGCGCGTACACGCCGTATCAAGCCGAAGCGAGCCAAGGAACGTTGCAACTTTTATACGAATATCAAACGATGATCGCGAGCCTGACCGGCATGGAAGTGTCGAATGCGTCGATGTACGACGGCGCGTCGGCGCTGGGCGAAGCATGTTTGATGGCGGTGCGTGCGCATCGCAAATCGAAGTCGCTGCGCATTTTGGTGCCGACCTCGGTGAATCCGACGTACATGCAAGTGGCGCAAGTCATCGCCGGAAATCAACACATTAAATTTGAACCTACTGCTTTTCAGAGTGGTGCCGGTACGCTTGAGGTAGCTTCGCTAGACCAATACAAAGGCCAAGACATCACGGCGCTCGTGATTCAACAACCGAATTTCTTTGGGCAGTTGGAAGATGTCGACGCGCTCACCGACTGGGCGCATGCTAACGGCACGATGGTCATTGCCGTCGTAAACCCCATGACGCTCGCGCTTTTGAAACCGCCGGGCCAATGGGGAAACTTGGCGGGACAGAAGGGCGTTGATATTGTGGTAGGCGAGGGTCAACCACTCGGCGTACCGCTTTCGGGCGGTGGACCATACTTTGGGTTCATGACGACGCGCATGGAATACGTGCGACAAATGCCGGGCCGCATTATCGGTCGCACGGTCGATCTCGACGGCAAGCAAGGATTCACGCTGACATTGCAAGCGCGCGAACAACACATTCGCCGCAGCAAGGCGACGTCGAACATTTGTACCAATCAAGGATTGTTGGTGACGGCCGCCACTATATATATGTCGATTGTCGGGCCGGAAGGACTGGAGCGTATTGCGAGCGAATGTATTGCGCGCACCGATGAATTGATTGCGGCGCTGACGAAAGTGAAAGGAGTGCAATTGACGTTCAAAGGTCCGCGCTTTCACGAAGCGGTGTTGACACTCGATCAGCCTGTGCGACCTGTGCTGGAATCGTTGGCTGAAAAGGGCATCGCCGGTGGCTACGACTTATCGAAGCACTATCCTGAGCTTGGCAATGCTTTGTTGGTATGCGCAACTGAAACGCGCACCAGTGAAGACATTGCAAGGTACGCATCTGCTTTAGCCGGCGCGTAGAGAAGTAGCATGACCGAAAAAATAATCTTCGAACATTCCCGAACGAGTCGTCGCGCGACGGCGCAAATGCCGGCTGCATCGGTCGCGACTTCGATTCCCGCTAACCTGCGGCGCAAGCAACGCCCGCTGTTGCCGGAAGTATCCGAGTTGCAAGCGGTGCGACATTTCACGCGGCTTTCGCAATTGAACTTCTCCATCGATACGCATTTCTATCCGCTCGGTTCGTGCACGATGAAGTACAACCCGCGAGCGTGCAATCAGTACGCCATGCTTCCCGAGTTCTTAGGCCGACATCCATTAGCTCCGGAGTCAATGGCCCAGGGATTTCTATCTTGTCTTTACGAACTGCAGGAGATGCTGAAGGAAGTAACCGGCATGCGAGGCGTGTCGCTCACGCCGATGGCGGGTGCGCAGGGCGAGTTCGCGGGCGTGGCGATGATGCGCGCATATCACGTTGCACGTAACGATGCGGGTCGCGATGAAATCATCGTGCCCGATGCGGCGCACGGCACGAATCCCGCGACGGCAACGATGTGCGGTTGCAAGGTGGTGGAAATTCCTTCATTGCCGAATGGCGATATCGATGTCGAAGCATTGCAGAAAGTTGTTGGGCCGAAGACCGCCGGCATCATGCTCACTAATCCGTCGACGCTTGGCGTGTTCGAGCGACGCATTGTCGAAGTCGCGCAAATCGTCCACAAAGCAGGCGGATTGCTTTACTACGACGGCGCTAATCTCAATGCGATCTTGGGTAAAGTGCGTCCCGGCGATATGGGCTTCGATGTGATTCACATGAATCTGCACAAGACTTTCTCGACGCCTCATGGCGGCGGTGGACCGGGATCGGGCGCGGTGGGCGTGAGCGCGCGTTTACTGCCGTTCCTACCCATTCCCATTGTTGGGAAAGCGGAGAATAAATTTCGCTGGCTCACCGAAAAAGATGTGCCGCAAAGCATCGGCCGCTTATCGGCATTTATGGGCAACGCAGGTGTGCTGCTGCGAGCCTACATATATATGAGAATGCTCGGTCGCGACGGCATGCATCGCGTTGCGGAATTCGCGACGCTCAATGCCAACTATATGTCGGCGCGGATGCAAAAGGCCGGATTCGATGCGGCGTATCCGGAGCGTCGTGCGAGTCACGAGTTCATCATCACGATGAAACGACAAGCGCGCGAGTTGGGCGTCAACGCGATGGACATCGCCAAGCGTCTGCTCGACTACGGCTTTCATGCGCCCACCACGTATTTTCCATTGTTGGTGCCGGAGTGTTTGCTGATCGAGCCGACCGAGTCGGAAGCCAAAGAAGATCTGGACGCTTTCGTTAATGCGATGATCGCCATTCAAAAAGAGGCGGAGACTGAGCCGGAGAAGGTAAAATCAGCGCCGCATACTTTGCCTGTGCGTCGCTTAGACGACGTGCGCGCGGCGAAGCAACTCGATCTCACTTGGAAAACGGCATCCTGACGAGTCGTAATGACCGATCCGCACAAAATCGATAAGAGCACCGGACTGCAGCACCTTTGGAATGCAACTCGCAACACGAGTCGCGGACTATCCGGTGCATTTCGCAACGAATCGGCATTTC
>JAYTQU010000029.1:0-11949 GCA_043746555.1 Pseudomonadota bacterium
CGATGAGCTGGGTGTCGCGGAAAATGCGAGCGTCGCAATCATCTCGCCGAACTGCACGCGTTTTCTCGCGGCGTTGTTTGGTGTCAGCGCGTTTGGGCGAATTCTAGTGCCCGTTAATTTTCGGCTGAACACCGAAGAGATCGGTTACATCCTTCAGCACTCAGGCAGCAACGTCGCGCTCGTCGATCCGGAGATCGCAGCGCAACTTTCGCATTTGAATGTACAACCCTTGAATGTACAACACCGACTGGTGATGGGGCGCGACTCGGACTCGCAACTGTTTCTTCGCAAGGACGCCGTACCGAAACTCTCTGTGAAAGATGAGACGAGTACTGTGTCGATCAATTACACATCGGGTACCACGGCGCGACCCAAGGGCGTGCAGCTTTCGCATCGGAGTTGCTATCTCAACGCGATCACGTTTGCGTTGCACGCAGGTGTGTCGGATCGCGATGTGTATCTGCACACACTTCCGACTTTTCACTGCAACGGCTGGGGCATGCCCTATGCGCTAACGGCCATGGGCGCCAAGCAAGTGATCATCCGCAAAATCGATGGCGCAGAAATTTTGCGGCGCGTGAAAGCCGAGGGCGTCACGCTCATGTGCGCCGCGCCCGCCGTTGTCGCTGTCGTGTTAGATGCGGCGACTGCATTTAAGGCGCGTGGCGAGGCGATTCCAGGGTCTGGCACAACGCGCGTCATCGTTGCAGGCGCGCCGCCGCCGTCGAAGACCATCGAGCGGATCGAAACCGAACTCGGTTGGGAGTTCATTCAAATCTATGGACTGACGGAAACCTCGCCACTGCTCACAGTGAACCGCGCGCCGGAGGAATGGGACTCGCTCGATTCGGCTGATCGCGCGCGACGATTGTCACGTGCTGGTGTTCCCGCCGTGGGTGTGCGCATGGACATTAGTCCCGGCGGAGAATTTCTCGCTCGTTCGAATAACGTTTTTGACGGTTATTACAATCAGCCTGAAGAAACGGCGAAGGCGATTGTAGACGGCTGGTTCCACACCGGCGATGGCGGTCATGTCGAGGGCGCTTACTCTGTCATCATCGATCGCAAGAAGGACGTCATCATTAGCGGTGGCGAAAATGTTTCATCGATCGAAGTGGAGGACTGCCTGTATCAACATCCGGCTGTCGCGGAAGCTGCCGTCATCGGCGTCCCGCATGAAAAGTGGGGCGAGACGGTGCTCGCCTTTATCGTAAAGCGTGCGGACATGGAACTCGACTCGGCCAGTGTGCTCGCGCACTGCCGCGCGCAGCTCTCTGGCTTCAAGTGCCCGACCACTATCGAGTTCCGCGATTCCTTGCCGCGGACAGCAACCGGCAAGTTGCAGAAATTCAAACTGCGAGAACCGTATTGGGTGAATCGAAGCAGGCAAGTAAACTGAGCGAGTCGAAGGCGAACGGTGGACCGCCGTGGCGGACTGGTATTTTCGGAACCTTGAATCGCTGTGTTTGGTTGATAGCAATACTCTAAATAGTCGCTGTCTGCTGATTGTCCGAGCCTGTTTTTTGTTTCTGAATCGTGACTGTATATAATGCCAGGTATGAGTATACTGCCGCCATGTCGGCGGATCGTCCAACTCCTTCTCGCGGTTCCATCAACATTGCGGTCGTTGGCCGCGGCGCCGTGTCGAATCCAATGGGGAGATTCGAATCGACGCGCACGGAAGCGCAAGACGATGGTTGGGGAATGCTTGAAGAATCGTTGCCACCCGTTAACACGACGGTGGGCATCGATACCTCTCGAACCATCATCTCGCGCAACAACTCACCGGATATTCCGTTCGATCAATCCATCAATCCGTATAGAGGATGCGAACATGGATGTGTCTACTGCTATGCACGTCCATCGCACGCGTATTTGAATCTCTCGCCCGGTCTCGATTTCGAAACCAAGCTGTTTTACAAGCCCAATGCGATTCAACAACTCAAGGAAGAGTTATCCGCAAAGAACTATATATGCTCGCCGATCGCGCTCGGGGCAAACACCGATCCGTACCAACCGATCGAACGTCAATATCAAGTGACGCGAAGAATTTTAGAGACGTTGTCCGAATGCAATCATCCAGCGACGATAGTGACCAAAGGCGCGGCGATCATCGAACGCGATATCGATTTGCTCGCGAGTATGGCGTCGCGAAACTTGATGGCGGTCTATATCAGCGTCACCACGCTCGACAAAGATCTAAAGAGAAAACTTGAACCGCGAGCGGCGGCGCCGACTTCGCGCATCGCGATTATTCGCAAGCTGGCCGAAGCCAAAGTGCCGGTCGGTGTGTTGGTCGCGCCGGTGATTCCCGTGCTCACCGATCACGAAATGGAAAACATTGTGGCAGCTGCCGCTCAAGCGGGAGCCCATTCGGCCGGCTACATCATGTTGCGCTTGCCGTATGAAGTGAATCCCCTGTTTCAAGAATGGCTACAGACTCACGAGCCGCTGAAAGCCGCGCACGTGATGTCACGCGTACGCGAATTGAGCGGCGGCAAAGACTACGACTCGCGTTTTGGCGCGCGACAACGCGGCACCGGTGTGTTCGCCGATTTATTTCGAAAGCGATTTGAATTGGCGTGCCGCAAGCATGGGCTAAATACTGAACGGCGCAAGCAATTGGACACATCGAAATTTGTGCCAATCGTGATGCAGGGGAAGCAGATGGGATTGTTTTGATTGTGCTGCCAGAAACTCCCTCTCCCGTTGTGGGACGACTGCATGGACGCAGGAGGTAGAGCGATGCCGGGAGCAATTGCCGAGAGGGTTAGGGAGAGGGGAAATTGTTAGCGCGTCGATCGTTAAGCGAGGACAAAAATAAGTGAACATCTTCATCGCCGGAGGTTCCGGCGCAATCGGTCGGTATCTCGTGCCAATGCTTGTTGGTGAAGGTCATCGCGTTGTCGCGATGACGCGATCGATAGATCGATCTCAACAACTAAAAGAGATGCGTGCAGAGTCCGTGGTCGGCGACGTTTTTGATCGCGAGCAGCTAACGAGGCTTGTTATACAAGCCAAGCCGGAAATCGTGATTCACCAACTTACTGCATTCGGCGCAACCGACGCGGACCCGTTGGCGGAAACTATTCGCATACGAATTGAAGGCACTCGCAATCTTGTCGATGCTGCGCTCGCTGCTAACGCGCGGCGATTTATCACGCAGAGTATTTCGTTCATCTGCACGCCCCAAGGTAACGGACTTACCGACGAGAACACACCTTTGTATCTCGATGCGCCGCCTGCCATTCGATTGCTCGCACACGCGGTATCGGAACTTGAGCGGCAAACACTCGAGGCATTCGGTAACGAAGGCGTCGTGCTTCGCTACGGATGGTTTTATGGGCCCGGCACCAATTACGATCCGAACGGTTCGATTCCTAACGCTATTCGCAAAAATCGTATGGCAATGGTCGGTGAAGGACAGGGCACGTATTCGTTTATCGGTCTTCGCGATGCGGCAGTGGCAACGATGAAAGCGCTATCAAAAGGTTCGGGTATCTACAACATCGTCGACGATCATCCCGCCAAGTTGAGTGAATGGTTGCCAATCGCGGCCACGCTTCTCAACGCGCCAGCACCAACACATTTGGATGAAGCAACTGCGCGCGCGAAACTTGGCGACATGTTTGTGTACACCATGAATGAGCAGCGCGGAGCGTCCAACTTTAAGGCAAAGAAGGAACTTGATTGGCGACCGCTTGTGTCTTCGTGGCAAGATGGATTCGGTGAGCTTTATGGATCCTCACCGCTTGGCCGGTAGGGCGATGGAGCGATGAGCAAGCTACATATCGCGCATTCAATCTATAGACTCTAGCTATCACCGATTCCTTCGAATGCCTGAAACCTACTTAGTTCGACCAATGAATTTATACAACGATGAATGATGCAAGGTCTAAGTGGCGTCCGCGCGGTGCGCTGAGTTGGTCGTTGACGATCATTGGCAGTGCGTTGGCTGCGGTGTTTACGCTCGCCTTGATCTACATGTTGCATCGCGCGGACTACGACGGCGTCGGTGTACTTGGATTTTATGCGCTCATGTTCGCGCCACAGTTGTTGCCGATCGGCTTGGTCGCTTTGTTGGTCGCGATTTGGATGTGGTGGAAACGCGCGCCATTGCCTGCGGTTCTCTTCGCCGTCATCACCCTCATGGCGATTCCAATGTCACTCGTGCCAACTATTGCGATGTTACGAATGGCTCGTCAATACAACGTGTCCGTATCTTTCGCGTCCGCATTGCTTCCCGACGTAACGCTTGGCGGCGTACAGCGCGATAAAAGTATTCGCTACGCTACGGTAGATGGCGTCGATCTCATGTTGGATGTCTGGCAGGCCGACAACTTCGACGCGAGTGAACTGCATCCCGCAATGATTCGGCTTCACGGCGGCGCATGGATTGCCGGCACGCGGAGCGATTTGCCCGCATGGAATACATGGCTCAATCAATTGGGCTATCAGGTGTTCGACGTGGAGTATCGAATGCCGCCGCCCGCACGTTGGCGCGACGAAGTGGCCGACGTGAAATGCGCAATGGGCTGGATCTCGGCGCATGCAAAGCAATACAGCATCGATTCTAATCGCATCAGCATTCTCGGTTACTCGGCCGGAGGACATCTTGCCATGCTCGCCGCATACAGCATGGGCGATGCTCGATCGCCGCCATCGTGCGATGTCGGACCAGTGAAAGTGCGCACGGTCGTCAATATCTACGGACCCTCCGATCTCGCGTTGGGTTACTACAGTGGCGGCAGTCTGCGTTTTTCGCAAAACGCCATGAACCTATTCCTTGGCGGTCCGCCCGAGCAGTATCCTGATCGCTATCGCGACATGTCGCCCATCACTTACATCAACGTCACCACGCCTCCGACGATAACGTTGTTGGGAACAAGCGATCGAATCGTGTCGGTCAATCAGGCAGAAGTGCTCACGCAGAAACTACAAGCGGCAGGTGTCGAGCATGAAACCTATTTGCTGCCCGCCACCGATCACGGCTTCGACGCCAATTGGAGTAGCTTGAGCGCACAGTTCGCGCGCGCAAAAGTATTGGCGTTCTTGCAGCGGCATGATTGAAAGCGGCGAATAGACTATCCGGAATAGTGGAGATGTGTGCGCCACATCTCCTGTTATGAAGTAGCAATTCCGCTCTGACGATGCGAAGTTTTCCCAACTTGTCGCGGCTCAACCGGTCTTGCGTCAGACAATCGACGTGCAGGTGGCCGGAGGAATTCCACCGTGATAGCATTCCTTACGCACCGTAAGGCAGCTTTGGAGTTCGACTATGTCCGCCGCAACGCTCACTCGAAAAGGTCAAATAACGCTACCAAAAGCAGTGCGTCAACGCCTCGGTGTCGGCAGCGGCGATAGAATTGAGTTTATCGAAGCGGACGGCGGGTTCTTGGTTGTGCCCGCTATGCGCGACGTGCGTTCACTCAAAGGCATCGTTCCTAAGCCGCGACGGCCGGTGTCAATCGAACGCATGAAGGAGGCGATTGCACGGATTGGTCAACCAAAGATGGGCCATAGTAAGGCGGCGAGTTAACTAAGGAGCGTGACAAGGATGATCGGCCTCGATACCAATGTAGTCGTTCGCTATCTCACACAAGATGATTCGCGGCAAGCGCCTATCGCAACGCGCTTCATAGAGAAATCGCTCAGCGTTAACCAGCCTAGATTCGTCTCACTAATTGTCTTGGCCGAAGTCGTTTGGGTATTGGTGTCGCTTTATAATTCGGATCGTCGCAAAGTAGTCGAAGTCGTAGAGGCGTTGTTGACCGCACAACAATTGCAGGTCGAAGACGCGCCATCAGTTTGGCGAGCCGTGCGCCGATACGTTGCTACCAAGATTGATTTTCGCGATGCGTTGATCGTGGAAGCGGCGTTGGCGAACGGATGTGCAAAGACCGTTACGTTCGATATAGCCTGCAAGGGCGTTGTTGGGTTTGAGTTGCTATCGTAAGTGCTGGTGCCAAAGCGGCTCGGCTAGTAACGGTAAATTTCCCCAATTTTCGACACCCTTACGAATTATCTACGCACCGCTATCGTTGCACATGCCATCGCGCTCACCCGTTCCAGTGTTGCGACCTTTTATCGAATCCTTGTGGGTTTCGGATCACCCGTCGCCACATTTTCCCATTGAACGCACGACGTCCGTTGGTGCAACTACGGTAACCATTCACCTTCACGTGGACAACGCCGACGAGGTGATCGCGCGCGCGGTGCAGGCAGGCGCAACCATTCAAGTAGAAGTGGCCGATCGATTTTATGGTGAACGATCCGGTTCCATCATCGATCCGTTCGGTCATCGTTGGAACATCGGCCACAGTATCGAAGCCGTATCACCGGAAGAAATGCAGCGACGCTATCAAGAACCCACTGGCGGCAATCGATGAATCCGTGGATTGGAATAATCCGGTACTTGGTCAGCTTCATTGCTACCGTCGCCATTCGTGCGCCGCATGCCAATCAAAGCGGTAAGTTAGCCATCGTCACGAGGCGCAAGGGCGCGATCGAGATCGCGCTGCTCGCGCTCATGCGGCTTGGTGTCCTGGTTCTTCCGCTTCTTGCGATCTTCACTTCACTCCTGTCGTTTGCCGACTATCCACTTCACCCGGCGGTATTTTCGCTTGGTGTAATGTGTACTTGCGGATGGCTATGGCTTTTCTATCGCTCGCATGCGGACTTGGGTCGGAATTGGTCCGCTACCTTGGAGATACGAGAAGGCCATCAATTGGTCACGTCGGGACTGTATCGACTCGTGCGACATCCCATGTATGTCGCAATCTTTCTTGGAGCCATCGATCAAGCCTTGCTGATTCCGAATTGGATTGGCGGACCTTCGTGTCTGGTCGCATTTGTCTTGATGTTCGTCTTGCGAGTAAACATTGAGGAACAAATGATGAGCGACAAGTTCGGAGACACTTACGTTGACTATATGAACGGAACAAAACGTCTGGTGCCGTACGTCTGGTGAGAAGGACCGATCATCATGAACTCAACAACCGTCCCGATTCTCAGATACCGCGATGCCGAGAACGCCATCGACTGGTTGTGCAAGGCATTTGGATTTGAGATCTTTCTAAAGGTCAAAAGTGAAGGCGGCAGAATCGAACACGCGCGACTGATACTAGAAACCAATATGGTTATGCTTGCATCGATTGGTCGGTCGGGGCCATTCGAGGATGGTTTCAAACTGCCGGTCGATGCGGGCGGCGTCACGCAATCTGTAATTCTGCGCGTCATGAACCCGGAGCAAATACTTAAAAGTGCTGTTGCAGCGAATGCCACTATCCTCACTGAGCTGAGCGATGCTACGTCGGGTGGCGTGATGTTTTCCTGCGGTGATCTCGAATCCCATGTGTGGGTATTCAGCAGTAGCGATTTGTGGGAGAAAACCTGGTGAGTTATCGCCATGAGAATCGAGCGCATCGAATCGTCTACAAAATACTTAGGGTTTCAACAGCAGCGATTTGATTTTCGCTTCCATCTTTTCAACTTGATTCTCGCCTTGGAATCGCGCGACGATGCGACCGTGGGGATCGATGAGATAGCTAGTCGGCAATCCGAGCACGCCGCCGAAACTTTCGCCGAGCTTCGCGTCACCCATGACGATTGGGTATACAACCGGATGTTTAGCCAAAAACGCTTTAACTTCCGTCGCGTCGTCATCCATCGAAACGCCAATGATTTGCAAGCCCGTTGCTCCGTACTCGAGTTGCCAGTTCGAGAATGCTGGCATCTCTTCGCGACAAGGACCGCACCAAGTCGCCCAAAAATTAAGCAGCACCAACTTGCCGCGGTAATCGGCAAGCTTGATGGACTTGCCGGCAAGATCGGCTCGCGAGAAATCCGGCGCGACATCGCCGGTCTTCTTTGCATCGGCCACGACGCACAGCAGCAGCATCGTCGCTGCGACAATCCATCGTGACATTCCATTCGAACGCATTCTCATTCACTTTTCGTAGCTGGATAACCTTTATCGACCCAGTCAGTACCGAAGTTGTCAGCGACATACATTACTTTGAGTTTGCTGAACCCAAGTTCGTGTAGCGTATCGTAGGCCGCCGCGATGTTGGGACAACGACTCCAAGGACAGCAACCGCAGTAGATGACGATCGCCGCATCCTTTGGCAGTTTGGCAACGCGATCGCGCAGCACTTTCAAACCGTCGGCGTTATTACCGGGTCCCGCGTACTCGGCGCCCGGAATATGAGCCTGATCGTACAACATACGAAATCCTACTTGTAGGATGAGCGGCTTCGATGCTGTCGTCTTCTGTAACGTCGCCGCAAGTTCCGCAGGCTGAATCAAATCGGCGGCCGGAATCGACGCGGCCGGTTTCGCGTCGGCAAGCGCCGCATGCGGTATGGCGGTTAGCATCCAAAATGTCATCACCGCTGAAAGGATGGAGAACGTCTTTTTCATTGCAAAGTTCCTCGACTAGGGTGCGACGACAGTTTACGCCTCAATTAGATTGTTGGTCGATTGTCGGGCGAATGATGGAAAAATAGCTTTCCCGATACGAGGTAAACGCAGCTCTGTATGCTCGTGACCTTTGCATCTTGATGCTGGCGGCGGTTGGTGCGCATTGGGCACGTCATCCGGTGCCAAACACATAGGACGCGCGCCTATGATTAGTTAACGACGCGTTACGATCGCGTCACGCGTGTTGGCGAATCGATTGGATTTTGTGGGACAACTCATTCAAGAATGATTGGGGAAAAACCGGGAAATAGTCGCAAACGTTCGCGTCATTTCGACGTGAAAACCCCGATGCCATGACGGTATGACGCGGGCGGGCGAATGACGCGCCGGTGTCATTATTTTTCGCCTACCGGCTGTCTTGCGTAGTGTTCTCGAATGTTCTCGTGTAGCGACCTTGCCTTTGGCGACGGCTCGATATTGTAAAGAGACTTAAGGACTAAATGGCACTGTTGATAAACAGCAATCGCCTGAGCGTGCTTTTTCAAGTGCGAATAGCATTGCATGAGTTGCACATAGAGCTCTTCGCCGGATGGTTCCAGCTCGATAGCTTGCTGATACAGCGTTACGGCTGCTGAGAAATCCGTTTGTTCCAACGCTTGTCCTATTTGAATGACACCGCGCCGAAATTTCGATCGTAGGCGTTCGCGCTGAACCACGGTCGATGGCGTCTCATCGCCTTCGAGGAAGGAGCCGCGATAGAGATCGAAAAGGGTTTTGGTTCTGGCTGCAAGCGGCTCGTTATGCCGCTCGTCCTCGACTAGCTGCTCGAACTCCCAGACGTCCAGCCAACAATAATCCTTATTGAGCGAGAGTTGGCCGCCGTGCAAGATCACGCTTTTTTCGCCAAGGAGTTTGCGTAAACGATACAGCGTGGTTTCGAGCGTGTGGATGGCCGTTGTACCGCGCAAGTGCGGCCAGAGCACTTTTGCCACGTTAGTTGCGGCGACGTCTTGTCCGCCTAACGCAATGATCGCGCGCAACAGACTCATCGTCTTCTTTGCTCTGCTTGGAAGCGTTAGGGACTTGTCTTCCCGAACGACGATAAAGCGTCCGAGTGTATGGAGCTTTATCTGCCACGGCCACTGTTGCGATAACAGACCGCGTGGCGGTGTCAGGCGAGTCCGCGCAATGATCGAGCGAACATAGTCGGGATAGAGGCCCGCATCAAGAGCCACAGCGTAGAGTTCAGATGCGTCTTCCCGCAGACAGGGTGCTGGCGTTGCGATGCCCATTTCCTGTGCGAGCGACAACGCCTCGCTTAACGCTTGCAACGAGAGCGCATGCTCACCGCGTAACCGGCGGATATTGGCCTCACCGAAAGCGGCAAAGGAACTGAAGAGCTTGCTGTGCATGCTCTTGGCGACTGCTCGCGTTTCGATAATTGCGGTTAAGGCAGCGTCGGTATCGCCTTGGCGAGCTGCTGCAAAAGCCACGCAGAGTAACGAGGGTAAGATTCCGACGGAGACGCTATTGATCTTAGCTAGACGATAGGCCCGGTCAGCTTCGTCGCGCGCGCGCGCGGCTTCGCCTTCATGCAAGTGCACGATCGAAGCATAATAACCGTAGAAAACATCGCTGTTTCGGCCATGGCCCCGAAAGTACGACATGCGGTTCAGCAGCGCGCGCGCAGTCGATAGGTCCCCGGCGACTGCTTGAGCCCAAATCCCGTACCCCAAGAGCTGGTGATCCAGCAAATGGATTCCCGAGGACTCCGCGAGTGCAAGGCCATCGTTAACCGCGCGACGAGAGTCTTCAGTCATCCCGCATTCGGCGGTGTAGATGGCGTTACACAAGTACCAGGAGAGACGCGTGAGTGGCCGTACGTCGCGAACATCCGCATGTGGAGCGAGGGTTTCGAGCAGATGACGCATTTGGCCTATATTTCCTCTCCATAAGTGATAAACCATTAAAATGGAAACTCTTCTGAAGCGACGATCGACATCGGTTTCATGATTCAACAGTAACTCGGCGCGTTCGGCGTGACGCGTCAAGTCGGGATCGTCCGCGTGCGCGTGAACCAACCCCGACACGTAGGCGAAGACGCTCGCGGCTTCTATATTCGGCGACGGCGCTTTTCGACCGATCGACAGCGAGGCATATCGATTAAGCCATGCATGCATTGGCGTAAAGTTGTGCCATTCGAGCACAAAGCTCTCAAGTATCAGAGACCACGTCAGATAGAGCGGCGAGGAATCGGTCTCTTTCTCGAACAACGCAAAGGCGCGTTCCAGGTACACGCGTGCCTCGGCCGGGGAAAACGCCAGCCGACACACCCCGAGCCAATAAAGCGCCCAAGGATTCCGATCGCGCAACACGTCGGGAATGCCCTTGAGCCACGCATCAACGGTTTGCGTTCGGCCCTGCGCGATTAGCGAGTTCACCTGCTGGAAAATCAAGCGCAGTGCGTCTGGCCAGGCATGCGCCTGCTGCAGCAATGCCACAGCGAGTTCCAGGTCGCCGTTCTTGGCGGCGAGTTCGGCGCTGCGCTGTTGGAGTGTGCGAATCTCGTCCGGTGTATAGGTTTTATAGGCGCGGTTCACAAGGAACGCCCGAAAGAGCGGGTGGTACTCGTAATTGCCTTCGGTGTCTTTGAGGGTGAAGTAGGCGCGTCGAGTCAGATCGCGCAAGATAGCTTCGCTATTGGCATCGCCGGTTAATTCTTTGGCAAGCGGTGCCGAGAACTTGGGTAGGAATGCGGACAGCAGTAGAAAGGTCTGTGTTTCCGGCGTCCCATGTCGAAAAATCTCGTAGGCAAAATAATCAAAGACCGACTGAAACGCGAGTGGCGTCGCTTGCGGCTGTCCGGTCGCGCTCTTGCTCGTTTGCTCCGCCAGCAAGATCAATCCGGCGACCCAGCCGTGAGTGTCGCGATACATGGCATCCAGCGTTTCGCGCGGTAATGCCTTCCACTTTTTGCGAAGCTTCACGATGCCGGCGGTTTCTTGTTCGGAAAGTTTAAGATCTTCCCATTCCAATACCGCGATCCGATCACTTGCTTGCAAGCGCGCAAAGGCGCTAGGTGGAGAGTCCCGGCTCATTACAATCACTTGAATGTCAGTCGGGATTTGCTCGAAACCATGTTGCAGTACTTCATGCAACTGGCTGGTTGCCGGCAGTTCTTGGTAATTGTCCAGCACGATGACGCTTGGACGTTTCAAACGACCGAAGAGTTCGCGAAAATAATTGGCGGTGAATGTCTGAACGCCCGTCAGATACTCTTGAGTGAGGAAGGGAAGCGGCGTGCGCTGCCGGGGCGCCGCTTCTTTTGCCGCCCGACCCATGAAATAGAAGAACGATGCGATATCGCCGTCGCTCGCATCGACGCGGTACCAAAGCGCCGGTAGGTTTTGCGCTCGCAGATAACTTGCAACGAGCGTTGTTTTGCCGGCTCCCGGCGGCGCGGCGATCCAAACCACCGGGCGCTTACGCGCTCGATCCAGTAACCGAAACAATCGCGTACGCGCGTAC